>JAFQEM010000026.1 GCA_017399035.1 Clostridia bacterium
CGAGAGCGTTGTAAGTGTTATCAAGCGAAGCAAGTTTTTCAGAAAGCAACTTCATTTCTGCTTCGGGAAGGGGAAGTTCAACGATTTGTTTAAATCCGCAACCGCCAACCTTGCAAAGAACACCGGTGCAAAGGTCTTTTGCGCCATATTGTCCGTCAAGATATGCAGCCAAAGGAAGAATAGTTTCGGTGTCTGAAACGAGTGCTTTGATAAGTTGAACGGTAGATGCTGCAATAGCATAGAACGTTGCGCCCTTTGCTTTGATAACTTTAGAACCTGCAGCAACCATACCCTTATAAATGTTGTCAAGTTCGGTTTCAAGTTGGTCTTTGCTTACGCCCATAATCTTGGTGCAGTAATCTCTAATAGGCATACCGCAAACGGTGCATAAACTCCAAGGTGCCATACAAGCATCACCGTGTTCACCGAATACGTAAGCGTTTACGTTTTTGGTATCAACGCCACAGTAAGCGGCAACTGCTTGAGCAAGACGGTTAGAGTCAAGAAGAGTACCAGTACCGATAACTTGGTTTTTAGAAAGGCAAGTGTCTTTCATAGTAACGTAAGTAAGAACGTCAACGGGGTTAGAAACAACAACGTATAATGCGTCGGGTGCAATTTTTGCTACGTTGGGGATAACGCTCTTCAAAATTCCAACGTTAATACCTGCAAGGTCAAGTCTAGTTTGACCAGGCTTTCTACCAACACCGAAAGTAACAACTACGATATCAGAACCAGCAACGTCTTCATATTCGCCACTCCAAACTTTTACAGAGGGAACGCAAGCAGCGCATTGCATAATGTCAAGGGCTTCGCCTTCAGCCTTTTCTTTGTTGATATCAACCAAAACGATTTCTGAGCAAACGCCTTGAAGTGTAAGCGCATAAGCGATAGTAGAACCAACGTTACCTGTTCCTAGAATTGCAATTTTTCTCTTTTTTTGTATCATTTGAAAATCTCTCCTATTGTGGATTTAATAATATTTACAAATAATATGATACACTAAAAATTAAAATTTTACAAACGTTTAATGGCAAATTTATAAATATTTTTTTGCATTTTTTTTAATTGTTTTTGCACTATTCGTTCTAGCCTGCTTTATCGAACAAAAAACCGCTTTTTATTTAAATATTTTTATTGTTTACAAGCGCAGTTGCCACCTGATAAATATCCCCCGCACCCAAAAACAATATTTTTTTGCAAGATATTGAAAGGTTTGCTATTGCCTCTTTTAGTTCGATAGGGCTTACGGCATAAATAGGTGGAACGCAACTTTTATTGTTTACGTTATCAAATAGTGTTTTTGCACTACCCTCTCCGTCAAACTGTTCTCTAGCAGGGTAAGTTGGATATAAAATTAAATGTTGCAAATTTGACAACGATTTAACAAACTCGTTCATCAAAGCCTTGGTTCTAGAATAGGTGTGCGGTTGAAAAACCACGGCAATTTCTTCGCCCAACTCTTTAAATGCGTTTACGATTGCCGTTATTTCTTTAGGGTGATGCGCATAATCGGCAAAGCAAGCCCTTTCCCCTATATTACCTATAAATTCGCACCTACGCTTAACCGAACTAAAACTTTCCAACGAACTTTTGACTGCGCTGAACGGAATTTTTAACAAATCGCATACGGCAATAGTCGCTAATGCGTTATATATATTATGTTTACCTATTACCGATAGATTTATTCTACCTAGCGGATTACCATAAGCGTAGGCAGTAAAAGAATAACCCTTACCGTTAAATTTTATACTTTTTGCCATATACGTTGCAAGTTTTTCAATACCAAAGGTTACCGTTGTATCGTGGCTTATTTGTCGGCAATAAACGTCGTCGGCGTTTAATACTGCAATTTTTCCGTCGATAAATTTTTTAAAGGCTTGCTTTATTTCATTTATATCCTTATAGCAATCAACGTGGTCTTTGTCTATGTTTAGCACTAAAGATATTTTAGCGTTGATATCAAGAAAATTCTTTTTATATTCACACGCCTCTAGAACACAAAACTCGCTTTTTCCCAAACGCAAATTGCCATATTCTAAACTTTCCCCGCCCAAAAATACCGTGGGGTCTTTTTGGCTTTTAATAAGCGTGTTTGCAATCATTGCAGTTGCAGTAGTTTTTCCGTGGCTACCACTAATGGCTATAGATTGCGAATATTTTTCAACGATATGCCCCAGAAGTTGACTGCGCTTAAAGAGCGGAATTTTCTTTTTGGTTGCATATTTTAATTCAGGGTTGTCAAAATTTATTGCAGACGTATAAACCACTGCGTCTGCGCCCCGAACGGCGTTAGAAGTATGTTTTGGATATACTTTAGCACCCAGTTTTTTTAGTTCTGCAACGTTGCCGTTTTCAGCAATATCGCTACCGCTAACGGTATAACCTTTCGATAAAAGATACTTTGCCAACGCACTCATAGACGCACCGCCTATGCCCGAAAAGTGTATTTTAACAAAATTGTTATTGAAAAAATTTTTGCTCATACCCTATTTTATGAGAAAAACGCAAAAAATAAGCAAAAATTTATTAAATTTAATAACTTTTTTTAAAAAAGTTGTTGAAATTATATAAATAGTATGTTAAAATGTATATAATATTTGTTAAGGAAGGTAAATCACAATGAAAATCACAGACGTAAGAGTTCGTATCGTTAAGAAAGACGACAGCAAATTGAAAGCAGTTGCTTCAGTTACTTTTGATGACTGTTTCGTAGTTCACGATATCAAGGTTATTGAAGGTAACGAAGGTTATTTTATTGCAATGCCCAGCAGAAAAACTGGCGACGGCGAATATAAAGACATTGCTCACCCCATCAAAACCGAAACTAGAGAAGACCTTATTAAAGTTATTCTCTCTGCTTTTGAAGAAGAAAAGGCTAAACCTGCTGAATAATTGTTTGTCCATTTAATTGCTCTTTAAACACGTCTGCCGATAAGATAGCCTTACGGTATTTTAGTTGTGCTTATTTTTGCAGTTTAATCATTTAAAATTTTACACGCCACCTAGAAAAGGTTAAGGCGTGTTTTATTTTTAATAACAACGCCGTTTTACTTGAACTACTTTTACTTTTGTGCTAAAATAAATTGGTAGTAAAATTATTAAATCTATTTTTAGGAGAATTTTTATGTTTGAACTTAACGCAGATGTTTTGAAGTTTTTAGATGAACACGAAAAAGAAACTTTTGAACTTATTAAAACGCTCTCTCAAATTCCCGCACCAAGCGGACAAGAAGAATTGAGAGTGGAATTTTGCAAAAAGTGGTTTAAAGATAACGGCGCAAAAGAAGTTATCGTTGACGACGCGCTTAACGTTATCGTTCCTTACGGTTGCGAAAACAAAAACGATATAGTTGTGTTTATGGCACATACCGACGTTGTTTTCCCCGACCTTACCCCGCTACCTTATAGCGAAGACGACGAATATATGTATTGCCCTGGTATCGGCGACGACACCGCTTGCCTTGCGAAACTTATGATTGTTGCAAAATACGTTTTCAAGAACGAATTGACCGCGCCTTGCGGAATTATGTTCGTTGCAAATAGTTGTGAAGAAGGGCTTGGCAATCTTAAGGGCATACGCCAAATAATGAAAGATTATGCAGGCAGAATTGACGCCGTTTACACTTTTGACGGAAGTTACACCCACGTTGTTAATAAGTGCGTTGGTTCACATAGATACGAAATTACTTTCACTACCGAAGGCGGACACTCTTTCGGCGCGTTTGGTAACAGAAACGCAATAGTTGCAATGAGTGAACTTATTTGCAACCTTTATAAATGCCAAGTTCCTAAAAAAGAAAATAGCAAAACCACTTATAACGTTGGTATTGTTGAGGGCGGAACTTCTGTAAATACTATTGCTCAACAAGCAAAAATGCTTTTTGAATATCGTTCTGACGATAAAGAGTGCCTTGCTTATATGCAAAACTTCTTTAATGAAGAGATAGAAAAGGCTAAAAAGAGCGGAAAGGCAGAGATTGAAGTTAAACTTTTAGGCGATAGACCCTGCGGTGGCGACGTTGACCAAGTTAAACTTAAACAAATAACCGACCTTTGCGTGGCTATTTCTAAAAAACACTCTGGGCTTGACTGCATAGTAGAATCAGGTTCAACCGACGCAAATATTCCTCAATCGCTTGGCGTTGCATCTGTTTGCGTAGGCTCACATATTGCTTACGGCGCGCATACCCGTGGCGAAAAACTGTTAAAGAGTAGTGTTCCCGTTGGTTTAAAAGTAACGGCAGAACTCGTGCTTAATTACTTTAACAAATAACATAATACAAAAAATCCCAAGACGAAATTAAAACCGTCTTGGGATTTTTTTATTTTT
Source organism: Clostridia bacterium (assembly GCA_017399035.1). Taxonomy (GTDB): domain Bacteria; phylum Bacillota; class Clostridia; order Christensenellales; family Borkfalkiaceae; genus UBA1259. The sequence continues at coordinate 4,334 of JAFQEM010000026.1, forward strand.
CACAAATAAGTTCAACCTTTATGTTTTTGTCAAAATAACCAGATATATTTTTATTACACACAAGATAATCAAAATCTTGAACGTTTGCAAGCATAAACGGTGCGCTTTTCAAAAGTTTTTTATCATCTATAACCAAAACTTGTTTATCGCTATTTTTAATCATCTCTTGCCTAACGGCAACTTCATCATCACAAATATCGTAAATTCCCCCGTTTTTACACACTGCAAACGCTGACATAAACGCTATATTTGCATGCATTGACCTAATAAACTCTAACGCGCGCTTGCCCACTAAAGCAATGCGGTTATTATTTGAAAGTTTACCACCCGTTGAATAAACTTCAACTTTTTCATTAGTTAAACCGTTTATATTTTCAACCCCGTTAGTAACGATTTTTACGTTGGGGATTTCCCTTAAAAACCTGGTTAAAAAATATGCGGTGGAAGATGCGTCTATAAACACCGTATCCCCTTCGGCAACAAGCGTAGATGCTAGACGGCACGCAGTCATTTTTTCAGCAATATTTTTGCGAAACCTTATAGAAAATGGTAGTAATTCTGTAATTTCTTCTACGCACTCTGCCTTTCCGTAACTGCGTTTTATACGTTTGTCCATCTCTAACTGCTGTAAATCTCTACGAATAGTTGACGCACTAACCCCAAGTTCAGATGCTATAAACTCTACCGACGCGCTATATCCGTTTGCCTTTATTAAAGAAACAATATTTTCTAACCTTTGTTTATTCATAAATTCCCTCGCTCATTTTGACATAACAAATTAAGCAAATTGCGCAAAAACTAAAGCATTTTTAATCAATATTAAATAAACTTGCTTTTTATGCTCATTGTTATTATAATAATTAAAAATAGAAAAGTCAACAATGGGGTAACAGTTTTATGATATTTAACAGTAAAGTCAAAAAAACTTTTGACTGTGACGTTCTTGTTGTGGGTGGTGGCGTTGCAGGTTATGGTGCGGCAATGGGCGCTGGGCTTGCAGGCGCAAACGTGATTTTAACCGAACAAAACGGATATTTGGGTGGTTCGGCAACGGCAGGTTTAGTTTGTCCGTTTATGACGTGTTATGACACTCTTGGACAAGAACAACTCATTAAAGGTGTTTTTGATAAACTAATTCGCAAACTTGTTCAAAACGGCGATGCTATCGCACCCGAAGACTGCCGTAAATGTGACAGTTTTTCAGGGTATAAACTCGAAGGTCATTTAGGCACTACCCCCTTTAATAGAGAAGGGCTTAAAGTTGCGATGGAACAAACTGTGTTGGAAACGGGCGTAAACATTAAATATCATTATACATTTTTACAAGCAGAAAGAAAGGGCAGAAACATTACAAGTTGTTATTTTGCAACTAAAAACGGAATTTATAAAATAAACGCAAAGGCGTTTATTGACTGCACGGGCGACGCAATGGTTTGTGAAAGTGTTGGTGGTGAGTGTTACTTTTCCGACGATAATAACGATTTGCAACCCGTGTCAACCTTCTTTTTGATAGACGGTGTTGATAAAGAACTTTTAGACAGTCAACTGATTGATAACAACAACCCCGCAGAAAGAGCGTTTATGAGCGCCGTAGAGCAAGCAAAAAAACTTGGGGAATTTCCGTGCGGTACGGCAAAAGTGCGAATTTATGAGCAACCTTATGGAATTTGGTCTGTAAATATGTGCCAAATAGATAAACCTTTTGACGTGAACGACCCCGACTTAATAACAAACGCCGAAATTGAAGGCAGACGACAATGCCAAATAATTTTTAATTTCTTAAAAAACTACGTTACGGGTATGAAAAACATACGTTTACTGCAAACTTCCGAATCGGTGGGCGTACGCGAATCACGCAGAATTGTTGGCGAATATACAATGACCGCTAAAGACGTTCAAAGCAACAAACGTTTTGAAGATACCGTGGTCAAACTTGCAAACTCTATTGACGTTCACACTTCTTCACGCACAGTTTATCGCACTTATGAAAACAAAGACTATTATACTATACCTTACCGCTCGCTTGTGCATAAAGATTTTGACAACGTTTGGTCAGCAGGTAAAACGGTTTCGGCAGATAGACTAGCGCTTGGAGCGATAAGAGTGATGCCACCTTCTATGGCAATGGGACAAGCGGCTGGAGTTGCTGCGTCAATAGCAGTTAAAAACGGTTATACGGCAAAAAGCACGCCTTATTCAACGATTAAAAACATATTAAACGAACAAGGTGCAAATTTATAAAAGGAGAATAAAAAAATGAAAGTTGCAATTATAGGAGCAGGAATGATGGGGTCTGCGCTTGCTTTCCCCGCAAGAGAGAACGGAAATGAAGTTTCGCTTATCGGTACGCCTTTGGACAAGGAAATTATTGATTGTTGTAAAAAAACTAATCAACACCCCAAGTTTAATATTGCTTTCCCTAATGGAATAAATTATTATTATTTTGAAGATATGCTTACGGCTATCGAAAACGCAGATTTTATTATCGGCGGTGTAAGTTCTTTTGGTGTTGACTGGTTTTTGAGTGAAGTTTTGGCTAAAATTAACCCATCTCTTCCTGTCATATCGGTAACAAAAGGGCTTATAACACTTGATGACGGTCAACTTTTATCTTACCCTGAATACTGGGAAAAAGAACTAGAAAAACTGGGGATAAATCGTCAAATATGCGCAATCGGTGGACCTTGCACTTCTTATGAATTAGTTTGCCACGACAAAACTGAAGTTGCTTTTTGCGGTAAGAATGTTGACACCCTAAAAATGATGAAAAAAGCACTTGAAACGCCTTACTATTTTATATCATTAACTAAAGATGTGGTTGGGTTAGAAACAGCCGTTGCTTTGAAAAACGGTTACGCTTTGGGAATTGCTTTAACGATAGGACTTAGAGAACAAGAAAACCCTGACGACACTGAATTACATTATAATTCGCAAGCGGGTGCGTTCTATCAAGCGGTTAAAGAAATGAACTATATTCTTGATATGCAATCTGCAAGCGAAAATTGCAAATGGATAGGTATAGGCGATTTATACGTTACAGTTTACGGTGGCAGAACACGTAAAATAGGTATACTTTTAGGTAGGGGCATACCTTACGACAAAGCGCTTGAAATGTTAAACGGCGTTACTTTAGAATCGCTAGTAATTACTAGAAGATTAGTAAAGGCGTTAAAAATTAAAGCGCAAAAAGGACTTATTAACCTTTGTGATTACCCTATGATAACACACGTTGGCGAAGTTTTAGACGGCAAAAAAGACGTTCAGTTGCCTTGGAACTCATTTACTTTTGAAAATATTTAATATCTAGATAAAGTTAAAACGCACCATCTTCAATAGATAGTGCGTTTTTTATTGTTCATAATTTATTAAAGTTTATTTCTTATAATCTTTCCGCTAACCGTTTTGGGAAGTTCGTCACGGAAAACAACTATTCTTGGATATTTATAAGGCGCGGTTTTTGCCTTTACGTAAAGTTGAATTTCTTTTTTCAATTCTTCGCTAGGCTGTGTTCCCTTAACCAACACTATGCTTGCCTTAACAACCTGCCCACGAACTTCGTCGGGTTCAGCAGAAACGCCACACTCTAATACGTAAGGAAGTTCCATAATTACACTTTCAATTTCAAACGGCCCTATACGATAACCTGACGATTTGATAACGTCGTCAACTCTACCAACGTACCAGTAAAATCCGTCTTCATCACGCCAAGCCGTATCGCCCGTATGATAAAAACCGTCGTGCCAAACTTCTTTAGTCTTTTCTTCGTTACGATAATAGCCAGTAAACAATCCACAAGGCGCGCCGTTTTTAACGTTTACAACTATCTCACCAACTTCACCTACTGCAACCGAATTGCCGTTTTCATCAACGATATCAATATCGTAAATAGGCGCAGGTTTACCCATTGAACCAACTTTATGAGGCTTTCCAACCAAGTTGCCAACGAGCATTGTAGTTTCCGACTGACCAAAGCCCTCTTTAATTTGTAAACCAGTAAGTTTTTCAAATTGATTATAAACTTCTGGGTTAAGCGCTTCGCCTGCCGTTGACATATGGCGAACGGAAGAAAAATCATACTTACTTAAATCTTGCTTAATAAGCATACGTAACATTGTGGGCGGTGCGCAGAAAGTTGTGATGTGATATTTTGCAAACATAGGCAATATATCCGCAGCGTCAAAGCGGTCAAAGTCGTAAACGAAAGTTGCAGCCTCGCAAAGCCATTGACCATAAAGTTTACCCCACATTGATTTTGCCCAACCCGTGTCTGAAATAGTAAAATGCAAACCGTCTGGGTCAACGTTGTGCCAGTATTTAGCAGTATGGAAATGCCCCAGGGCGTATTTATGGTTATGAAGCGCCATCTTGGGGTATCCGCTTGTTCCCGAAGTAAAGAACATAAGCAACGGGTCATCACCACAAGCAGTTTCGTCAGTACGCTTAAAGTTGGTGCTAAACATTGTATATTCTTCATCAAAATTGCGCCAACCTTCACGAGTGCCGTTTACAATAATTTTATGCTTTAATTCAGGGCAAGTTTGCATTGCAATTTCTGCTTGATGAGCAGTATCTCCGTCAGCAGTACAAATAATTGCGCTAACACCCGCCGCCTTAAACCTATATTCAAAATCGTGTTCTTGAAGTTGGTTTGTTGCCAAAATTGCAACTGCGCCAATTTTATTAAGCCCTATCATTGCAAACCAGAACTGATAATGACGCTTTAAAACGAGCATAACTCTATCGCCCTTTTTAATACCCAAAGACTTAAAGTAATTTGCGCAACGAGCAGATTCGCGCTTGATATCTTTAAAAGTAAAACGTCTTTCAGTTTTATCTTTCGATATATGCAACATAGCAAGTTTTTCAGGTTCACGTTCTGCCAAAGCGTCAACCAAATCAAAAGCAAAGTTAAACTTTTCAGTATTTTTAAATTTAATTGAAGTGGGCGTTCCGTCTTGGTCTTCTTCAACGTCGATATACTTTTTATAAATTCTGTCTTTAGTATCTTTTACTGCAATTCTGTCGCTCTTGTTTATAATTTGTTTATCTTGGGTAAGTTCAGGGATAGGTTCGCCTGTGGGGTTGAGAACTATAGCGTAAAAAACACAGTCTCTACCATTTACGGCAATCATTCCGTGAGGCGTGTCAGAATCGTAATAAATGCTGTCGCCTGGTCCTAAAATTTCTTTATGTTCGCCTATTTGAACCATTAGGTAGCCGTCTACTACGATATCGCACTCTTGACCTGCGTGGGTGGTGAGTTCAATATCTTTACCTTGAGCATCTTCTCTAAAAATACTGCGAACGTAAAGGGGTTCTGCAATACGGTTTTGAAAAGCGTAAGCAAGATTATAATAGGTCATTCCGTGTGCTTGGGCAATCTTTTGACCTGCACCGTAACGAGTAACCGTGTAACCTTTTAATTTAGGGCTGTACCCCTCTATAATATCCGTAACGTTTACGGATAAAGCAAGTGCGCAACGATAAATAAAAGCAAAGTTAAGGTCGCGCTTACCGTTTTCACACTCAACGTATTCTTGTTCGGTAACGCCCGTTTTCTTTGCCATAAATTCTATTGAAAGATTTTCAATTTCACGCAGTTCACGTATACGCCCTGCCATTTCCTTGATTTTTAAATCAAGCCCTGTCATCTGTTCCATTTCAAAAGTCCTCCTGTGAGCGAAAAAAAACTCGCCCCAAAGTTTACTTTGAGACGAGCGCCTAATATCTTTTGCACCCGCGGTACCACTCAAATTGTGGAAAAATCCACCACTCTTGGAATCTATCAATTCCTATGACCTTAACGCAGCAATCACGGAGAAGTTCTACTCACGGCAACCCGCTTTCTTCCTCTCGGCTCAAAAGTTACAACGCGAAAAACCTTCTTTCGGCTTGCACCAACCGCCGTATCTCTAAATCGTCAGTTATAACGCGCACTCTTCTTCAACGCCTTTAATGCAATAATTTTAACATAATATAAACTGTTTGTCAACGATTTGCACCATCTTTTTAAAAGGGAAAAACGGCAAAGATTTTCTCTGCCGTTTTACGTAATCTTATTTTTTACATTTATTTATTTCTCAATTCGTCTAAAATTCTTACGCCGTCACGAATAAGTTGTTCAGCAGTGCCTGCCTTAAAGGTAGACGCTTTTGCCTCGTAACCACCCTCGTCGTAAGAGTCTTGCATAGGATAATATCCTTCAGAACCGTTAGTGATGCAAGTGGGAATAATTAAATCCCAACCCTTTGCCTCTTTAAGTCCTCTACCAACCGCATTGAAAGGTTCGCCAGGGATACCGATAAACGCAACTTTACCTATTTTAATTGCGCCGATAGGAAGTTCATAAACGTCTGGTGCATTTTCTAATCTAACCATTCTCATAGCCTCTGCAACCACGGTAGTGAGCATCATTGCTTTAAAGGGAATTTCGTCGTCTTTACCAGCAAGGTGAAGGTCGGTATATTTATGAGCAAGTGGCATATCTTCGGGCTTACCTTTGTTAGTGGGAACGCCAACTATGGTAAGTGAATAGTCTATATCGTCAACGTCAACGTATTCAACCTTGTCGTAAACTTGCATAACTGCGCCCGTTACAACTCTACCGATATGTCTTGCGTGACCGTAACCGCGTGAGCATCCGTCAAAATCGTTAAACATATCGTTAAAATCACCTTTAGTGGGGTGAACGTTTACGTGGTTTACGTCGCCTTGCGTGCCGTTAAAGAAAATACACTTAGTGTTTTCGATAGACTTTTCAACAAATCTTCTAGTAAAACCAGGCCAGTCAGCAGAAATTTTGTTTCCACCGACAACGTCTGGGTGGTTTGCAAAGTTTACCATAACCACAGTTTCAGCACCCTCTCTATCAAAACGAATAACGTTTACGCTTTCGTCAAGTTTGCCGATAGGTTCAACGATATCGGGATTATTTACGCCAGGGTTGGTTTTGGTTGTGCCGTCTTTCATTTTGTAACGACGGATAAACGCAACGTTCTTTGCCTCGCCTACGCCGTAACCCATCTTTGCGGGCTTAAGGTCGTCAATAGCAAATTGAGCAACGTCGGTAACCCTTGAAGTGAGCATTACTTTATAATCTGCTTGAAGTTGGTCCTCTGGTTCAGGTAATACCCTAGGTCCAGTGTGCGTATGAGTTATATGAATATAAATTGCCTCTGCAGGAACACCCGTTCTCTTTGTAATTTCCGCCTTAAATTCACTTATAACTTCTTTTTTAATTCCGCAGTTATCAATAGCAATCATAAGAACGGTTTTTTCACCCATATTGATTGCGGTTGCAACAGCCTCTAAATCGTCTAAAATGCCGTCCGCTTTACGAACTTTATAATAACCTGTAACATCAATACCCATGGGTGGATTTACGTTTACTTTTGCGTAACCTACTTTCAAAATTTTTTCCATAATTTTCTCCTTACGATAAACGCTTTTGTTTGGTTAATCATTAGTTTAATACAACCTATTTAAATTGTCAACCGTTTTTTCAAATCTTTAGTTAAATACATTTTTTTGTTAAAAAAAATATACTAAAAGTGTATTTTTACCTATATTACTATTGCGCACTTTTTTCTAACACTATAGTAAACGGTCCGTCGTTAGTTTGATTTATTTTCATATCTGCGCCAAATACGCCAAGTTTAACGGGTATACCCGCTTTTTTTAGCCCCTCGGCAACGTAAAGATAAACTTCGTTTGCCTTATCAGGACTTTCCGCCTCTATAAAAGACGGACGATTTCCGTGAGACGTATCCGCTGCTAAAGTAAATTGAGAAACTAAAAGTATTTCCCCACCCACGTCTAAAATAGATTTATTGATTTTTCCGTTTTCATCTTCACATATGCGCATAGGTGGAATTTTTTTAATCATATAATCGGCTTCCGCTTGCGTATCGCCTTTCATAACGCCCAAAAATATAACGTATCCAAACCCGATTTCTGATATAAGTTTTCCATCAACTTTTAACTGCGCGTCTAAAACACGCTGAATAACCGCTTTCATTTTTTTACTCCTTTTTCTTTGAAAATAATGATAACATAAATTTAAACATTTGACAAGTAAAAGCGCATTAAGATATAATAAACGTACTGATTAGGAGATTAAGTATGAACGTTTCGGGCATAGAAAAAATGTCGCTCGTCGATTACGACGGTTTTGTTGCGTCAACAATTTTTACGGCAGGTTGTAATTTTAGATGTGGGTTTTGTCATAATTCACCACTCGTTTTAGATTGCAAAAATTTGCCTATTATACCCGAAGAAGAAGTTTTGGCTTATCTAAACAAAAGAAAAGGTATACTAGACGGATTATGTATTTCAGGCGGAGAGCCTACCCTACAACCAGACCTTAAAAATTTTTGCGAAAAAGTTAAAGCGTTAGGTTACAAAATCAAGTTAGATACAAACGGCACAAACCCTAAATTAGTTAAAGAACTTTGGAAAGAAAAGTTGATTGATTATTTTGCAATGGATATAAAAAACGACCCGTCTTCATATGCCCAAATTATCGGCTTTGATAAATACGATACGTCGAAAATTGTTGAAACGGTGGATTTTTTTCTTAACAACGACGTAGATTATGAATTCCGCACAACGCTAATTAGCGACTTTCATAAAGAAGATAATATACGCAAAATAGGTCTATTTATAAAAGGGGCAAAAAAATACTTTTTACAAAAGTTCAAAGACAGCGAAAGTTGCATCAAGTCGCATCTTTGCGCAGTAGATGAAAAAACCGTTTTAAAATTTCAAAATATACTTAGAGAGTATATTCCTAATACCTATCTGCGTGGATACGATTTATAAAATGGGGAAAATTATCAACAAGCGTTTGACATTAGTCAAAGTTAGTGATATAATAAAGAAAATTAACTCAACATTTACGGAGGTCAATTATGAAACATATCGAAACTATAGAAACTCGCAACCTTTGCGAAAGCGCTAAAAACGGTGGCTGTGGTGAATGCCAAACTTCTTGTCAATCTGCTTGCAAAACTAGTTGTGGTATCGCAAATCAGCAATGTGAAAACGCAAAAGAAAGCGAATAATTCTGATTGCTTAATAAATACCGCCCATTGTGGCGGTATTTTTATTCTAGACGAGGAAAATTTATGATACATCAATATAAACTTGGCGGTTATAATATAGTAATTGACGTTTGTTCCGGTTCTTTACACGTTGTTGACGACGTGGCTTTTGATATTATAGCGCTATTTGAAAAACAAGAGAAAAATCAAGTGATTTCCACTATTTATGAAAAGTATAAAGATGCGCCTGACGTTTCTCGTAGCGACGTGGAAGAATGCTACGCGCAAGTTGAAAAATTAAAAGAGAACGGCAAACTATTTACCCCCGATAACTTTGAACGTATGGCAGGCGAACTAAAAGCAAAGACTGCAGGCGTTGTAAAGGCTCTATGTTTGCACGTTGCGCACACTTGCAACTTAAACTGCTCTTATTGTTTTGCAAGCCAAGGTAAATATCACGGTGACCGTGCGGTTATGTCTTTTGAAGTTGGCAAAACTGCGCTTGACTTTTTAGTTAAAAATTCTGGCACGCGCAAAAATTTGGAAGTGGACTTTTTCGGTGGCGAACCGCTTATGAATTTTGACGTGGTTAAAAAACTTGTAGAATACGCGCGCTCTATCGAAAAACAAACTGGCAAAAATTTCCGTTTCACGCTCACCACTAACGGCGTTTTAATTGACGACGACGTTATAGAGTTTGCAAACAAAGAAATGAGCAACGTAGTTTTAAGTTTAGACGGCAGAAAATCCGTACACGACCGTTTCCGCGTAGATTATAACGGCAACGGTAGTTGGGAAAAAATAGTGCCTAAATTTCAAAAATTAGTGGAAAAACGCGGTGGTAAAAATTATTATATGCGCGGTACTTTCACACACCTTAACCCCGACTTTTTAGAAGATATAAAAGTTATGCTTGACTTGGGATTTAGAGAACTTTCAATGGAACCTGTGGTTTGCGCTTCCGGCGACCCTTCTGAACTTACTGAACAAGATTTGCCCATAGTTTTAGAGCAATATGAAAAACTTGCAACCTTAATGCTTGAAAAAGATAAAGAGGGCAAGCCTTTTACTTTCTATCACTATATGATAGACCTAAAGGGTGGCCCTTGTATTTACAAACGTATTTCTGGTTGTGGTTCTGGAACTGAATATATGGCGGTTACGCCGTGGGGTGACCTTTACCCCTGCCATCAATTCGTTGGCGAAGAAAGGTTTAAGTTGGGCGACGTGTTTAACGGTGTTTCAAACAAAGATATACAAAAAGAATTTATGAATTGCAACGTTTACGCTCGTGAAGATTGTAAAGATTGCTGGGCAAAATTATATTGTTCTGGCGGTTGCGCAGCCAACGCTTACCACGCAACTGGTTCGGTTACTGGCGTATATAAATACGGTTGCGAATTATTTAAAAAACGTATGGAATGCGCGTTGATGGTTGTTATTGCAAGAACGCTAAATAATAAAAAATAATGCAAACGCCTATTTGTGATTTTGTTAAAAAATATATAAAAAATAACCCTTTGCGTATGCATATGCCTGGGCATAAAGGTTATAATATTTTGGGTTTTGAAGAATACGACGTTACGGAATTTGACGGTGCAGACAATCTTTACGCGCCCGACGGCATAATTAAAGAGAGCGAAAAATATGCTAGCCAACTTTTTAACGCTCACACTTTCTATTCAACCGAAGGCTCTTCTCTATGTATAAAAACGGCGCTATTTCTTGCTATAAAAAACAGCAACTGTAAAAAGCCTATTATTTTTGCGGGAAGAAACGCTCATAAATCTTTTATTAGCGCGTCCGCCCTATTAGATTTTGACGTGGTGTGGTTACAAGATGAAAACGCAGAAAACTTTCTTTCGTGCAATATAAGCGCAAATTATTTAGACTGCGTTTTATCTAAAGCCAAACAAAAACCCACCGCCGTGTATATCACCACCCCAGATTATTTGGGATGCATACTTGACGTAAAGGGTATTAAAAGAGTTTGCGAAAAATACGGCGTTTTGCTAATCGTAGACAACGCACACGGCGCGTATTTAAATTTCTTAAAAGATAATATTCACCCTATTGCGCTTGGTGCGGATATTTGTTGTGATTCTGCGCATAAAACACTTCACTCGCTTACAGGCGGGGCTTATTTACACATTTCTAAATTCGCTAATAAAAATTTAATTTCAAACGCTAAAGACGCCCTTTCACTATTTGGCTCTACTAGTCCGTCATATTTGATTTTGCAATCTTTAGATGCGCTCAATAAAATTCTTTCATCAGATTATAGCCAAAAACTTAACGACACGGTTTTAAGAATAGAAAAATTTAAGAGCGCGCTAACTGAACGTGGTTACGTTTTTTACGGCAACGAACCTATGAAAATTACCATTTGCGCAAAAGAAATAGGTTACACTGGCGAACAGTTAAACGAACTATTAAAAAGTAAAAACATTTTCGTTGAATTCTACGACCAAGATTACGTGGTGCTAATGCCAACTACTCAAACTACTCAAAAACAGTTTGAACAACTGCAAAACTGTTTGCTTTCCATTGAAATACGACCTAAAATATTGTCATTACCCCCAAAAACGTATTTACCAAGAAAAGCAATTAGTATTCGTAACGCTACCTTTTCCCCTTGTGAAACGGTTTCTATAAGCCGTGCCAAAGGTAGAATACTTGTAGACGTTGCGGTTACTTGTCCACCAGCAGTTCCCGTTATCGTTAGCGGTGAAATTATTGACGACTTTGTGATTGAAAGATTTAATTATTACGGAATAACAAAATGCAAAGTCGTTAAAGAGTAGTTTTTTTCATTTTGGGTATCTTCTACCCCACCCCTTATAAAATTTAATGTTTAAAACGTTTAAGCCCGAACCAAACTGGTTCGGGCTTAATTTGTTTATAAATTATTTTGTAAAATCAAAAAGTTTTTGCGCGTCAAGTTTGTCATAAGACTTAATAAACTCTGCAAGTTCAGTTGCAATCTTTTTAGCACCGCCAAATTCGTTGCTTTCAATATTTAAAGGAAGAAGTGGGTCGTGCAAAGATAGACGCAACAAGAACCAACCGTTTCCGTGATTTGCGTCAAGATTTACTCTAACGCCTTCAAAGTTATCAGGCGCAAGCGACCAACCGTCTTTACCATTTGCATACGCAGTTAAATCTTCAATAACCTTTTGTCCGTATGGCTTAAACTCGTCAAGTAAAATATTCATACGGAATTCAACGCTCTCTTTTGGTTCACTTAAGGTTGAAATAAGTGATTCTAGCGTATAGCCCTGTTTTTTGCCACGGGCAAGTTCAATAAGAAGTTTAGTTACGATATACGCGCCGTCGTCAAGGAAATAATTTTCTTTAAATGCGCCGTGTCCAGAAGTTTCAATAGCAAGTTGGCTGTCTTGACCCAAATTGTTAAGACGAATAGATTCGTTAATAACGTTTCTATATCCACGCTTAAACCTGTGATGTACACCGCCTTTTTCTTTAATAAATTCAGCAAGACCAGTAGACGTGATTGAATCGGTTACGATTGTAGTGCCGGGGTGTTCACGAAGAAGAATGGTTGCAAGCATTGCTATAATGCGGTTGCGGTTGAGTTCGCTACCGTCAGATAAAACTGCGCCTGCACGGTCAACGTCGGTATCAAAAATTATACCCAAATCGGCTTTAGTTTGATTTACAGCCTCGGTAATGCTCTTCATAGCCTCTTTATCTTCAGGGTTAGGTATGTGGTTGGGGAAAGAGCCGTCGGGGTCTAAATAACGACTACCTTGCGTATCTGCGCCCAACGGCTTAAGAACTTTATCAACGTAAAATCCACCTGCGCCGTTACCTGCGTCAACAACGATTTTAAAACCTGCAAGCGGTTTATCTTCGCCCGTTGCAACACGGATTTTATCGGCAAGAATTTTAGAATAAACGTCCATAAATTCACCGTCAACGAGTTTACCCGTTTCAAGCCCGGTTTGCTCGTTACTTTCAGCAACTGCAAGAATTTGTTTTATATCTTCTTTTTCTAATCCACCGTTTTCAGTAAAGAACTTAAATCCGTTTCTATTGAAAGGCAAGTGGCTTGCAGTTATCATAACAGAACCGTCAAAAACGTATCCTTCGGTAACGGTAGACATAAACATTGCAGGGGTTGACGCCATACCAAAATTAGTTACGTTAATACCTTGCTTAACCATACTGTCGCAAATCCAAGCGCAAAGGTTTTCACCAGACAAACGGCTATCTCTACCAACTGCAACGCGCAAGTTGTCTTTGCCTTTTTTATTTTTAAGCCATACGGCAAACCCTCTGCCTATATCACGGCAAACGTCTTCAGTAAGGTTCACAGATTGCCCCTCAATGCCCTCGAGAGCAACACCACGGATATCACTTCCGTTTTGCAACTTTTTATAATCCATTATAATTCTCCTTAAAGTTTAGTTAAAAGATTAAATTTATTTTAACACATAAACCCAAAATAATCAAGTTAAAAAAAGTTAAATATAACATTATATACAAAAAGTTAACTGCGTTAAAAATAAAAAATCCAAGGCAAAACAATTTGCCTTGGATAAAAAACTAATTACGGTGTTTGTTTTTTGTAATTTTGTTTATAAAATTATCAAAATATGCGTTAATTTTATCGGCATATTTAAGCGACAAAATAAATGCTATAATTATTAAAACGGCAACGACACCAAGAACTACAAGTCCCCAACCGTGAAAAGGAATTATCTCACCCGACATAAAAAGAAGTGATGCGCCTATCGAAGTTGCTCTAGTTATTATTTGCATAATCATAAAAACTGAAAAACTTATAGGCAAAATACCCGCCACCGAACACAAAAGGTCATCTGGAAAAAGTGGCAACAAAAAAGCAAAAAATAAAAACACTTTTTCTCTGCCTTTTAACCTTTTAAGCCACTCGTCTGCTTGCTCACTTCCGCCTGCAACCCAGTTTACGTAAGGTCGGCCTATTAGTCTGCCTAGCCACCAAGCAACGATTGAACCTATGAGCATACCTACATAAGAATATAAAAACGACAAGGCTATTCCAAACAAATAGTTACCCGCCAAAATTGTAACCATGCCGGGAATAGGCACAAAAGTTACTTGTAAAAAAGATATGCCTATAAACACAAGCGGGGCAACTGCGCCTGTTGACGATATAAAATCTTGAATTTGCTCTCTTGTCAACTCGGTTATTCCCAACGCCTTAAATAAAAAATATATAGCAAGCAATATCAATGCGATAACTAAAACGGAAAGTGCTAACCTTGTTAAACTTTTTTTACTTTTTTCGTTCATTTTTTAACTTAATCTCTAAAAATTTATTCACTCTCAAAACTTTCTAAATCCTAATACAAGAAGTTTGATATTTTCTTGCATATTTTAGTATATCACAATTTTTTTCTAATATAAATGTTTTTAAAATATAATTATATATAAAACTTAAAAAAACAGCGTTTTTGCAAAACGCCAAAAACGCTGTTTTTCTATTTGAAATATTTGTTAGAAAGATTTTCTAAATAATTTAAGCACTCAAACAATTCTTCGGTTTCTTTAAAATCGTTTTGATAGCACTCAATTAAAACCGCACCGTCAAAGCCAACGTCTCTCAATCTACAAAAAACCTCGTCAAAGTCCGTTTCGCCTTTACCAGGTAAACACATTTTTCCGTCCGTGCGAAAATCTGATAGATGCGCAGTTACTATATCCGCGCCCATTTCGTTGATAAATTCCGAATACGGTATATTACTTTGGCGCGCCTGCTTAATATCAAAAGTGCCTTTTAGGTTGGGAACTCTATTTTTTAATTGATTAAAAAAACCTATGTAATTATAATATCCCCAGTGCACGTTTTCATAAGCAAGCGACACACCGTGAGCCTGCGTAACCGCAATTATTTCACGAGTGATTGCGCCAACCCTTTCAAAATCTATCTTGAAAGGTGTTTTTTTAAACCTTGCGCCACCGTGAAAAGTATAATATTTTGCGCCAAGCGTTTCCGCCACTCTCATAGTGTCTTCTAGCAGACAAAAAGAGTCCTTTTTTGCGCGCTCGTTTATACTATAAAGCGTTGGTTCAAACTGCGTTGTTAAAGTGTGAACCGAGTGTACGTTTAGTCCGTTTTGAACTTTTTTTAATATTTCGGCAAAAGTATATTTATATTCACAAAACGATTCTAAAAAAACTTCTGCACAACCCACCTTTTTTTCACTTAAAAACTTTACGGCATCTTCGGTGGGCATTCTTCCGAACAGTGATGCTGTTGATATTCCCGTTTGCATCTTTTTAAATTTCAGGTTCTATTAGTCCTAAATCTCCGTCATTTCTTTGGTATAACACCTGAACCATGTTAGATTTTGCTTCTAGGAAAACGTAGAAAGAATGTCCTAAAAGTTCCATTTCTTCTTTAGCCTCGTCAACAGTCATGGGGCTTAATTTAAACTTCTTTTCTTTAACTATAGATGCTTTTATTTCATCTCTATCTGCAGTTTCGTACACGGCAGAAGAAGAAAACGCAACGTTTTTGCTATGTTTGTCAAAACGAGTGCGGTGTTTTCTTATTTGCCCTTCAAGTTTGGGTAGCACCACATCAAGATTGTCATAAAAATTTGCACTTGATGCGGTGGCGCGAACAAACTTACCTGCATAGTCTAGCATAACTTCGGTAGTAAGGGCGTTTGCCTCTTTTTTAAAGCATACTTTTGCACGGGTGTCCGTTCCGTCAAAATACTTGTCTAGTTTTGCTAGTTTTTGAGCGGTTATATCTTTTAACCGTTCACTAACTTCATAATTTCTGCCTATGATGTCTATTTTCATAATTTCACCCCCTATATAATAATACGCCACGCAAAGGCGATTTCCCTTTTACGTAGCGCATTAAAATTTATTTAACTTTTTATAAACTTAAATTCTTCGCCGTCAGCGTCGATAGTAACCACAGAATTATTTTTTATTTCACCACGCAAAATCTCTTCGGAAAGTTTATCTTCTAAATTGCGTTGAATAACCCTTTTAAGTGGTCTTGCGCCGTAATTTGCATCATAACCTTTTTCGGTTATTAAATCCATTGCAGACGGGGTAATTTCAAGTTTAACTTCTAATACGGCAAGGCGTTTTCTTAAACTTGACAACAATATTTCTGCAATCTTTGCCGTATCTTCTTTTTCTAGTTTGTGGAATACGATTATATCGTCAATTCTATTCAAAAACTCTGGGCGGAATTTTGCGCGCAATGCTTCCATATATTTATCGCACATATTATCGTATTCGGCTTGCTTGTTACTTATAAAACCTATAGTGGTTTTTGATTGAACTTCAGTTGCGCCCACGTTTGAAGTCATTATAACTATGCAGTTTTTAAAACTTACAACTCTACCCTTACTGTCAGTAAGTCTGCCGTCGTCAAGCAGTTGCAACATTATGTTGAAAACGTCTGGGTGGGCTTTTTCTATTTCGTCAAATAACACAACTGAATAAGGTTTTCTTCTTACCTTTTCAGTGAGTTGCCCCGCCTCGTCAAAACCAACGTATCCGGGAGGCGCGCCAACCATTTTAGAAACCGAGTGTTTTTCCATATATTCACTCATATCTACGCGAATAATATTATCTTCGTTGCCGAAAACAGTTTCTGCAAGCGCTTTTGAAAGTTCAGTTTTACCTACGCCCGTTGGACCAACGAATATAAACGAACCGATAGGTCTGTTGGGGTCTTTAAGCCCTGCCCTTGCCCTACGGATTGCGTCGGAAACAGCCTTTACTGCGCTATCCTGCCCGATAACGCGCTTGTGAAGTTCTGCCTCTAAATCTAAAAGTCTTTGCGATTCAGTTTCGTTTAACTTAACCACGGGTACACCCGTCCAGTTACTAACTACTTTTGCAATATCGTCTGGGGTAAGCGTAAGGCGTTCTCTATTGCCGTTGCTTTTTGACGCGTTAGCCCTTATATTTTCAAGTTCTTTTTCTACTCTCTCAATATCTTTGTTTATTTTTATTGCGCGCTCTAAATCATCTCTACGTTTCGCCTCGTTCTTTTGCGCTATTAAAGAATTAAGTTCTGCCTCTTTGCTCTTTGCCTCGTAAGGTGAATTATAACTATCAAGACGCACCCTTGACGCCGCCTCGTCAATTAAATCGATTGCTTTATCTGGTAAAAATCTGTCAGTTATATACCTATCAGAAAGAGAAACTGCTGACATTATAGCCTCGTCAGGTATAATAACGCCGTGGTGCGACTCATATTTATCTCGCAGACCTTTAAGAATTTCCACAGCCTGTTCGGGTTCTGGGGCTTCAACCATTATAGGTTGAAATCTACGTTCTAGCGCCGCGTCTTTTTCGATATATTTTCTATATTCGTCTATCGTAGTTGCGCCTATGGTTTGCAATTCGCCACGAGAAAGCATAGGCTTTAAAATATTTGCAGCGTCCATATTGCCTTCGCCCGTGCTACCTGCGCCAACAATATTGTGAATTTCATCAATAAATAAAATTACGTTACCGTTAGATTTAACTGCGTCAATGGCCTTTTTGAGCCTTTCTTCAAAATCACCACGATACCTTGCGCCGGCAAGCATACCTGCAAGGTCAAGTGAAAACACTATTTTATCTGCCAAAAGTTCGGGAACGTTCCCTTTAACTATCGCTTGGGCAAGCCCTTCAACAACCGCACTTTTACCAACGCCCGGTTCACCGATTAGCACGGGGTTATTTTTCGTTCTACGTGATAGAATTTGTATAACCCTGTCAATTTCGTTTTTTCTGCCTATAACGGGGTCTAATTTGCCTTCTTCTGCTTGTTTATTTAAGTTTACGCCAAACTTTGAAAGTTCGCCCAAATCTTCTTTACCGCTATTTACCCCACCCTTTTTAGGCTGATTTTTCTGCGGTGTTTGACTGTTGCCAAACGCTCTACCGAAAATGCTTTCTTCTTGCTCTTGGGGTTGTTCTTCGTAATCTTCTTCCTCGCCGAAAAGTGATTCTGACAAACCTTCTATAACGGCGTCAACGTTTACTTTAAGCGCCTTTAAAATTGCAACGGCAATGCTTTCTTTATCGATAAGCAACGCCAACAACAAATGTTCCGTACCCACGTATCCTGCGCGCGCTTTTAACGAAATTTCCACGGCGTTTTCAAATAGCCTTTTAGTTCTTGCCGTAAACATATTGCCCGTGATTATAGTTTTAACGTCTACGGTTTTTTTGAAAAGATATAAAAATCTGTCGTTATCGACACCCTCTTCTCTTAAAATTGCAGACGCTCTGCCGTCGGTAACGTTTATTAAGCCAAACAAAATATGTTCGCTACCTATATATCTACAACCGTATCTTTTCGCCAAAGCGGTTGCATATTCTATAACTTGATTTGCATTGCGTGAAAAAGTTTCGTAGTACATACAAGCCTCCTTAATCTTTCAATTTAATAAGTTTTTTACCCACTAGTTCAGCACGGTATAAATCACGGTCTGCCACCGATAGTCTTTTACCGTATTGCTCGCAAATATTTGCAGGGCGCGCCTTTATTATAAGGTCGTCAATGCTTGCTAAATCGTTTAAATTTATAAGCCCTAGCATAACGCCTATTTTAACCCTTGATATATGCGCCATAAATTCTGCGTAACTTAAAAATACGGCGTTGGTCAAAACCCCAAAAGACTTTTTAGCCTTATCCATAGTTTTAAGTTGGTTTCTTACGTACAATTTTTCTGCGGTATCTCTTTCCGCTTGGCATATATCGATAACGGTGTTTTCAACTTCACTTATTATTTCTTGTTCTGAAACACCCAAAGTTACTTCGTTGCTTATTTGATAAGTAAAGCCTTCCGCCTCGCTACCCTCACCGTATAATCCCCTAACGGTAAGCCCTAACTTTTTAACTTCTTTTATAAGCGCGCCTATTTTTCCACTTTCAGTAAGCGCAGGTAAAAATAGCATTACCGACGCGCGCAGTCCCGTGCCTAAATTAGTTGGGCAAGCGGTCAAATAACCAAACCTTTCATCAAAGGCAAGGTCAAGATTTTTTTCAAGTTCGTCATCTATTCTATTTATACGTTTATACGCCTCTGTTAAACGAAGACCTTTCATAAAACATTGTTCTCTAATAACGTCTTCTTCATTGACCATAACCGAAATGCTTTCATCTTGATTGATAAGCACCGCCCCACAAGTGGGGTTATCTATTAAATTTTTGCTTATAAGATGTCGCTCTTTCATTGCCTCTAATTTAAGGTCGGTCAAGTTTGACATATAGTATAGGTTAAACGTATCTGCGCGCACCAACGCACGGTTTACTTTTTTTACAATATCTCTAGCAACAGCAGGGTTTTCCACCTTAAACGGATATCCACGCAAATTTCTTGCCAAGCGGACACGGGTCATAATTATGTTGCCAGAATAGAGTTCGGGACTAACTGAATTCATCATAAAAGCCCCCTCTTTTTAAGTTCTTCCGACAAACGAAGAAGGTCGTCGGAAACTTCTTTTATACGTGAAAACTTTCCGTCTATAGCCAAATTTTCTTTTTCTTTTATCAGGTTTTGATATTCAGTTAAAAGTTGCTTGTCTATACCGTCGGTTTTAGGAATTTTGCCCGTATGCTCAACTGCGCCGTGAGTTTTTTTTATGGCAAGCGTAATTTCGCGTTCAAAAGACGCGTAACATTTTGGGCAACCCAACATATACGTTTGATAAAATTCACTTAATCGCGTTCCGCACGCCACACATACCTTATCGTACATAAATAATAAAATTCACCGTTTATAATTTAAATTTTAGTAGCAAGTTCTTTTATGTATTCACGAACTTCTTGACCTAGTTCTTCACTTCTTAAAGCGTATTCAACGTTTGCTCTTATATAACCTAATTTGTCGCCCACGTCATAACGCACGCCGTCAAAACAACTTGCCAAAAGTTTGCCGTCTTGAGCGAGTTGGTCTAAAGCGTCGGTAAGAATAATTTCTCTTCCCTTGGGTTTTAAGGTTTTAAGCATAGACATCACTTCGCCCGACAAAACGTATCTACCGATTATTGCATTGTTTGAAAGCGCGTCGTTTACGCTTGGTTTTTCTACTAAAGCGTTTACGGTCATAACGCCGTCAACTTCTTCGCTATAACCTATATTACCGTACTTGCTAACGTCGTCGCCAAAAACTTCCATTGTGGCAATAACGCTTTTGCCCGTTTGATTGAAAATATCAGCAAGGCGTTTCATACAAGGAACGTCTTTTTTCCCTGCATAGATAAGTTCGTCGCCAAGCAACAGCGCAAACGGCTCGTCTTTAACAAAAGGCTCTGCACAAAGTATTGCGCCTGCTAGACCGTTTGGAATTTCTTGCGTTACGAATTTAACGTTAAAACTAGCCGTCTTTTTAGCAATTTCGTAAAGTGCGGTTTTGCCGTCTTCAATGAGCGTTTTTTCTAAACTTTCGTTCTTTGCAAAATGGTTTTTAATAACGTCAGAACCAGGGCTTACGACAATTATAACCTCTTCAATTCCCACACTTTCAAGTTCTTCTGCTATGTATTGAATAGTTGGTTTATCTAAAACTGATAACATAGGCTTTGGCACGGCTTTGGTTATAGGCAAAAATCTAGTTCCTAACCCTGCCGCAGGTATAATTGCTTTTTTAAGTTTACTCATAATCTCACTTTTTTCCTTATCTTTATTAAAATTATTTTTAATCTTTATTTATTAAATAAAGTTTTTATTTTCTAAATCTTTAATCTTTTGAACTCTTCTTGCGTGCCTTTCATCTCCGCTAAATTCCGTAAACAAGAAAGCGTCAACAATTTCAAGCATAAGTCCAGGTCCAACAACCCTTTCACCAAGAGCCATAACGTTTGCGTCGTTATGAAGTCTAGTCATCTTTGCAGAGAAAACGTCGTGGCAATGCCCGCAACGAATACCTTTAACTTTGTTTGCAACGATACTCATACCGATACCCGTTCCGCAAAACAAAATGCCTTTATCACACTCGCCGTTTGCAACAGCGTTAGATACTGCCAAAGCATATTCGTTATAATCTGTTGAAGTTTTGTCAAAACAACCGAAATCTTTATATTCAACACCTTTCTTTTCAAGGTATTCAATGAGAACGGGTTTAAGATTTATTCCACCGTGGTCACAACCTATTGCTACTTTCATAATTATTCTCCTTTTACTTCTAAAATTTTTTCTAAAATAATATTACACGCATCTTCTAACTGATGCGAAGTTTTTATATAAGTGGAAAGCGAACCGCCGTAGGGGTCTAAAATATCGTTAAGTCCCGTAACTTCCGCAATCGTGTAAACGTTTGAAAAGCCTTGCAAATAACTTTTGTGAGTTGAAGTCATACACAGCACCATACTTGCCTTGTCAAGCAATTCACTAGTGAGCATTTTAGACTTAAACGAAGTGGGTTTATAACCAAGTTCCCTCAATGCTTTCGCAGAGTTTTTGCTCATCTTTTCGCCGTCGGTTGCCGACAGCCCTGCGCTAGTAACCCTTATATCTTTTACACCTGCATACTTTAATTTGTTTTTCATTATGATTTCCGCCATAGGGCTACGACAAGTGTTGCCCGTACAAACGAAAACTAAAATCTTTTTACTCATCCGCAAGACTTCCTTAAACGGTTCATTATTCCCATATTCACGCCCTTTTCATCAGGCATGGCTATCGCTATTATTAAATCGGCTTCATTTTCCCCCTCAAGCAGTTTGTCGTAAAGATTTGACGCAATCTCTTGCGGGGTTTTACCCAAAAGTAATAAATTTTTATAGCAAAAATCTTTTTCAAACTCGTTTGCGCACATTATATAAGGTTTAAGACCTTGGCTAACTGCATTTTCATACGCGCTAACAACGCCTTTGATATCGCCGTATTCAAATAGAGCAGTTTGACAGCGTGGGCGGTAATGTTTATATTTTACCCCGGGGGACTTAACTTTATCACCCTCTTTGTGCATAGCAATTTCACAGCGTCCAACAACGCTTTCTATCATCTCTTTAGTAACTAGCCCTGCCCTTAAAATACGTGGAACTTTGTCGGTAACGTCAAGCACCGTACTTTCAATTCCACCACTACACTTTCCACCGTCTAAAATCAAGGGGATTTTTCCGTTTAAATCGTTATAAACGTGGTTTGCCGTAACGGGGCTTGTATGTTTTGAAAGGTTTGCGCTTGGTGCAACTAGCGGGGCGTCAACTTCTTTAAGCAAGGCTTGACAACCTGTGTGAGACGGTATTCTTATCGCAAGAGTATCGCCACCGCAAGTGGCCTCTTCACACACCACCCCTTTACTTTGAAAAACTAGAGTGAGTGGACCTGGTGTAAACTTTTCAATAAGTTTATAAACGTAGTCGTGTTCAATTAAAACTAATTTACTTAAATCGTAATCTTTATGCACGTGAGCAATCAACGGATTGTCGCTAGGTCTACCTTTAACGTTAAAAATTTCTTTTACTGCCGAGCCGAGCGTTCCTATTGCGGATAACCCGTAAACCGTTTCGGTAGGTATTGCAACAACTTTTCCGTCTAATAACAACTCTTTTGCAAGCAAAATACTGTTACGGTCAAGTTTTTTTATTTCCGTTATCATATTAAAAAATCTCGTCGTCAACAGTTTTAAAGGCTTGTTCGGGCATTGTGTCGTCTTCTGCAGGCGGTGGTTCGGGTAAATCTTCATACCCAGAAACTTTTACCGATTGAGGTGTAGAAGGTCTTTGCTCACCGTTCTCGTCTGGTTCACCCGTCTCTTCGTTAAGATTTACAAACTTGGTGCATTCACCCCTAAAGAAGAGTTTAACCATACCCGTAGGTCCACTTCTGTGCTTTTCAATTAAAATTTCCGCAACGTTCTTTTGAACTTTGCCCTCTGCAAGTTCTTTTTCGGTTGCCCCTTTATCTGGGCGGTGAATAAACATAACTATATCTGCATCTTGTTCTATTGCACCCGATTCACGAAGGTCGGAAAGTTGTGGTCTGCCCTTTCTAGTTTCAACAGCACGGTTAAGTTGAGAGAGCGCAAGCACGGGAACGTTTAATTCTTTTGCCAAAATTTTCAAACTTCTTGAAATTTCGCTTATTTCGTTTTGACGGCTATCGCTACTTCTCGTTTTATCGGGTGTCATAAGACCGATATAGTCGACCATAACTAAATCAAGACCAAAACGGCTTTTAAGTCTTCTACATTTTGATATAAGTTCTCTTGGGCGAATAACTGCAGAGTCGTCGATAAATATTTTAGTGTTAGATAATTTTTCACGCGCTTTTGCAATTTTAAGCCACTCTGTCTTGTTCATTTGACCTTTCTTTGCGTTTTGCATTGAAACGCCCGCAACCGAACATAAAATTCTTTCAACAATTTGTTCTTTACCCATTTCTAGCGAGAACACGGCGCAAGAATAACCTTGCAACGCCACGTTTTCAACTATGTTCATTGCAAACGAAGTTTTACCAACAGCAGGGCGCGCTGCTATAATTACCAAGTCACTTGGATGAAGTCCGTCGGTAAGATTGTCAAGCCCCTTAAAACCTGTCTTTATGCCTTTAAGGCTAGATTTATCGTTGGTTATTTCATCAAGTTTACTCATAACGTCGGGGATAACTTGTCCGATTTTAACCATTTCGCTAGTATCCGCTTGATTAGAAATATCGTAAACGGTTTTTTCTGCAAAAGAAAGAGCAGTTGCTTTATCAATACTAGTTTTGCATTCGCCTATAATATCCGCAGAACCTTTTATGAGTTTTCTTAAAAGTCCATCACGAGTAACTATATCAAGGTAACGTTGATAGTTTGCTGAAGACGGCATAACGTTTGTAAGTTCGGTTATGTAAGTTATTCCACCCGCTTGCTCTAAAACGCCTTGTTTTTCAAGAGTGTCGGTAAGAGTAACCAAATCTACGGGTTGATTTTTCTTTATAATTTCTTGCATTGCAGAGAATATATATTGATGCGATTCAGCATAAAAATCTTCTTCTTTCAAAAAAGCAGCAACTTCAACCTGAATACGCGTATCAAGTAACAAACACCCCAAAAGTGATTGCTCTGCCTCAAGACTATGTGGCATATCGCCCATAAGTTTCATTTTATTTTCGGCTTTTTTATCGTTTGCCATAACTTTTCTCCTTGACCTTATAGGTCGGTAAATTCTTTAAGGGTATTTTCAAACACTTCAAATGCAGAAATAAACGGCTTTTTATCAGTAAGGTCAACCCCTGCTATTTTAAGAAGTTCAACCGGACCGTCAGCCCCACCCGACGACAAGAACTTAAAATAGTCTTCAACGGCGGGCTTTCCTTCTTTTAAAATTCTATCTGCAATAGCGAGCGCGCTTATTATACCCGTTGAATATTTATAAACGTAAAACGCCCTATAAAAATGCGGTATTCTTGCCCATTCGTAACGGATATTACCTTCGCTTATAACTGCTTTTCCGTAATATTTTTCGTTCAACTTAAGGTAATAATCTGACAAATTGTCTTTGGTTAAAGGTTCGCCCTTTTCCACCGTTTCGTGCGCAAACTGTTCAAACTCTGCAAACTGCGTTTGTCTAAACAGCGTCGTTCTTATCATTTCTAAAAGATAAGACAAAAGATATTTTTTAAGTTTTTTATCTTTTTCGGTGTCAAGCAAATATCTTATAAGTAAAACCTCGTTTACCGTGCTTGCAACTTCCGCAACGAAAATTCTATAATCCGCCTTTGAATAAGGTTGGGTGCGGTTAGAAAAATAAGAGTGTATGCTATGCCCCATTTCGTGCGCTATGGTAAACACGTCGTGCGTGGTTTTTTGATAGTTTAATAAAACGTAAGGGTGAGTGTCGTAAACGGCAACGCTATATGCGCCACTTCTTTTGCCGTCGCTCTCATAAACGTCTAACCAACGCTCGTCTTTTGCTTTGAGTAATAGTTCACTATATTCTTCACCTAACGGCGCAAGACCTTTTACCACCAAATCGTAAGCGTCTTCGTATTCAAGTTTAAGTTCTGCGCCTTCGACCACGGGAACGTAAACGTCATACATATACATATCTTTAAGTTTAAGCAAGTTTTTCTTTTCCGCCATATATTTATGAAGTAGTGGAAGAGCGTCGTTTACCGTTTCAATAAGGTTATCGTAAACCACCCTTGGCACGTCTTCGCCTATAAGCGCCTTATCTAATGCTGACGGATATTTTTTTGCCTTTGCATAAAACACGCCTTTTTTAACGTTTCCGTAATAGGTTGCAGAAATGGTGTTAAGCAAAGATATATACGCGCCGTAATATGCGTTGAAAGTTTTTTTGCGTAAAGCCCTGTCTTCACCGTGCATAATAACGCCGTAAGTGCCGTGAGATAGGGGGATTTTTTCGCCCTTATGAGTTATAGTTTTAAGTGGCAAATCCGCATTGTCTATCTTTGTAAAAATATCACGGAAAGAAGACAACGTTTCACTACTTAAAGCAAGCAATCTCTCTTCGTTTTCACTTAAAACGTGTTCTTTTTCTTTTAATATACCTTTTAAAGTATAGTCGTAATCTTTAAGTTTGGGGTCATCAATAAAACTCTCTAAAACACTTTGGTCAAGAGAAGTAAGTTCGGGCAAAATAAACGCCGTGTTTGCAGAAAACTTTGCGCCGAGCGCGGTAACTTTTGAAACTAAAGAGTCATAAAGAGCGTCTTTTGTGTTTTCGTCGTGTTTCATCATTGCGTAAACGCCAAGTTTATCAAAAACTCTACCAACTTCTTCTTGCTCTTTCATACAGTTTAAAAAGTTTTGAGCGTCGTTAAGTTTACCTTTGTAACGGTCAAAATTTATCTTGTTTGATATCGAATTAAAGTCAGCGTTCCAGTCTTCAACACTTTGATAAATATCTTCAACCGCCCACTTATATTTATTTGACATATATAATCCCCTTTTTGGCTTATAAAAAAATGAAAATTTGCTATATAAAAATTTTGTTAAACGCTTTAGAAATGAGCAACTTTATTCCCCTTAAAGAATAAGGGGGTAGGGGTTTTGAGAAGTTTGTGAAAGGGGTTAAGGGAAAAACGACTTCGGAAAAGAGTTGTCCCCTTATTAAAATTAAAATATATTTGCCCTTTTTTCTAGGTTTTGACAAAACCCGTTGCAAAGTTTATAAAGCGTTTATTAAACGGTTTAGTTCCAAGCAAGACAAGGAAAACGAGTATTTTCAAGGACGCGTACTTTCTGTACGTAACCGCTAAAAAACGCAAGTTTGACACAGTATTGCGCCATAAATAAGCCGTTTAAATGTTTAATTCTTATTACTATGTATAGGCGCAGGCATTCTTCCACCCCTGTTGATGAAAGAACTGCAACCGTAAGGGCTTACTTCCATTATAGGCGCAGTGCCTAAAAGCCCACCAAATTCAACCGTGTCGCCAACGCCTTTGTTGGGAACGGGTATTACGCGAACTGCGGTGGTTTTGTTGTTAATCATACCTATTGCAGCCTCGTCTGCAATCATACCTGCAAGCGTTGTTGCAGGGGTGTCGCCCGGAACTGCAACCATATCTATACCTACGCTACAAACACAGGTCATAGCCTCTAACTTGCTCAAAGATATTGCGCCCTTTTCCGCCGCCCTAATCATACCGATATCTTCGCTGACAGGAATAAACGCGCCTGAAAGACCGCCCACGTTAGAACTTGCCATAACGCCACCCTTTTTAACTGCGTCGTTAAGCATTGCGAGAGCAGCGGTAGTTCCGTGTCCACCAACGCTATCTAAACCGATTTCTTCTAAAATATGCGCAACACTATCACCCATAACAGGCGTGGGGGCAAGCGATAAATCTACTATGCCAAATTCAGCGTTAAGGCGTTTTGACGCTTCTTTTGCAATAAGTTGACCTGCGCGGGTAATTTTAAAAGCAGTCTTTTTGATTGTTTCTGCAATTTCATCAACCGATGCGCCTTTCATACTCTTTAATGCGTGATGAACAACCCCCGGACCTGATACGCCAACGTTTATAACCGTTTCGCCTTCAGAAAGTCCGTGGAACGCGCCCGCCATAAAGGGGTTATCTTCAACGGCGTTGCAAAATACAACTAGTTTTGCGCACCCAAAACCGTCACGCTCTTTGGTCTTCTCTGCAGTAGCCTTTATAATTTCACCCATAAGACGAACGGCATCCATATTGATACCAGCCTTTGACGAGCCAACGTTTACAGACGAACACATTCTATCCGTAACGGCAAGCGCCTCTGGAATACTTTCTATAAAAGACCTTTCGTAACTGGTCATACCCTTTTGAACTAGCGCAGAATAACCGCCCAAAAAGTCAACGCCTACCGTCTTTGCTGCCCTATCTAACGCCTTTGCGAGCGTTACTTCTTTTCCGCAAAATGAAGATGTTAATAAACTTGCGGGTGTGATAGAAACACGTTTATTTATAATAGGAATACCATATTCCGCCTCTAAATCGCTTGCAACTTTAACAATTTTTTCTGCTTTTTGGCAAATGCGGTCATAACAAAGTTCGGCGGTAGTTTTTGCATCTTCTCTAACGCAAGGAAGTAGGGATATACCCATAGTTATTGTTCGAACGTCAAAATGTTCTTTTTCAACCATATCAATGGTTTCAAGAATTTCTTTTCTGTTAAGCATATCTTTTTTCGCCCCGTATCTTAAATTTTATGCATTGCGTTAAAAATATCTTCGTGCTGAACGTGAATAGAAACACCTATTTCTTCGCCTAAAGATAAGAGCGCGCTTTTTAGTCCTTTGAGTGTTAAACTTGCCTTTTCTATATCGCACTGCATAAGCATAGTAAAATTGCCCTGCATAATGGTTTGACTAATATCTTCAATGTTTACGTTATTTTGCGCGAGCGCAGTGCTAACTTTTGCGATAATTCCCGGCTTATCTTTTCCGATTACAGTAACTATTACTTTCATTTTTCTTCTCCTGTTTCATTAGGTAAATCTAATATTTCATAACTTATCAACACGTTGCCTTGAGTAACGTATTTTACGTTCATTTTTTCTTCAAATTTTGGAAACTCTAATTCATCAAAAACCAAAACCTTTCTCTCAAAGAAATCGTTTTTATATTTGTTCCACTCTAAAAATATAAGCGACTTAAAATCTACGCCGTCTTTATCTTGCAAAGTTTGGTCATATTCAAAAAAACTGCCCGTAGAAGTTTCTCTTATTCCATAAATAAGGTTATAATTTAGCCTATAATATCTATTCACACGCTTATAGGGTATGCCCAAATAGATAAACGAAAAAATAACCATCAATACAGATAACGGATAATGTATCCATTTAACCGTGTTTATCGTTGGCGATTTATACGGCAAAGTTCTATACCAAAGAAATAGCCCCACGCTTACGATTAAATAAACTGCCAACACTACAAAAAATATTGTTAGCACGCCTTTTCTTTGTTTTTTTGCTCTATAAAATTGTTCTTCCTTAAAATATTCAATCATATTTTTTCTCCGATTTTTATACGTTATCTTTTGTAATCTGTTCTAATTTTTATCAAATTGCCGTTATCGACTTTAAATAACTCGTACCTATTTGAATATTCAGCCATAATTAAGTTAGGATTTTGCTTAACTCTAAAATACGTTGGCTTATCTACGCTTATATTTTCTTGTTGAGGTTGTTGAGTTTGAGCGTTATTTGATTTTCCACTTTCCACAGCAAGCATTTCTACGCCTTTGCTCTTTTTTACCTTTTTATTAAAGCCTAAAAGATTTTTAAGGGTTTCTATTAGTGCGTAAACCAAAGACAATATAAGTGCTATTTGAAATATAAACTTAACGGTAGCGTTTGCGTTCATAACGCCCGTAAGATATAAAAGCGTTCCCACCAAAACGACTGCCAAAGTAGGTTGAAGATTGAACACACTCAAAACTTTGTAAATAAACTCAAAAACGGTTTTTATAAGAAATTTCATAACAAAACCGCCTTAAACCCAAAACATAATCTTTTTTAAGATTTTATGTTCTACCGACCAGTTTTCTACAACGCCAACTACTTGCGAAACTTTGCAAGTTCCATAATCTCGGCTGTCGCTACTATTCAACCTATTATCACCGAGATAAAAAATCTCGTTTTTGCCAACCACCGTTCTTTCAAAAGTTCCACCGTGCCCCGTATATTTTGCACTGCCAAACTCGTCAACGTATTTTTTGCCGTTGATATAAACGTATTCGTCTGCGCCGTATTCTATAACGTCGCCCTCTGTTGCTATCACTCTTTTTATTAACCAGTATTCTTTTTCGCCTTGGATTACGATTATACTGCCTTTATCTATACTTTTTAACCTATTTACCATTAACACGTCGCCCGTGTAGAGAGTAGGTTGCATTGACGGGCCTTGAACGCGCACGCTTAAAAAAACGAAGTAATTGAGAGCCATTATCACCCACATTACTGCCGTTAAAAACGCCATAGTTAATAAAAAATAACCGTCTGAACGTTCTTTTGCACGTTGTCTTTCGACCAAACTGTCGTAAACCTTAAACATCTTTCTCCTCTACGGGAATATATTGCTTGGTCATTTTCGTAGCCTCGTCAACCGAAACGAAAACCACCCTTCCGCATTTTGCGCATTTTAATTTGATATCTGCACCCGTGCGGACTATTTGCCACTCGTTACATCCGCAGGCGTGATTTTTTTTGGATATTATCTTACCACCCACACCGTATATCATATTTTACCTTGAATAATACTTTTTTAAACCCAAAGCGCGTTATTTATAATAAATTCAACGTCGCTTGTAAACTCTATTGCCTCAATTTTATCGTAAGACCTCAAGCCCATACCTTCGGCTGTTTTAAACTTGTTTATTTCAAACTTAACGTTTTGCCAAACGTCGCCACCCAAAAGATTTACTGACGCAAGATATTCGATTTTTGCGCCAAAATAATCGGATATAAGTTTTACGGTAAAAGTTCCGTTAGTAGGTGCGTAAACGTCGGTTATTAAAATTGAGCCGTCAATAGGGCGGTCTTTTGCAGTTGCAAACTTAAACGTAAGCAAACCCCATTCACAACTTACGCCCTCAATTCCCAAAGGTCCTTTTTTTACTTCAATACGCTTTTTATCTTCAATGTTGACTTGCGTTTTAGTTTCAGTAAACTGATGCGCCGCGCTAAAAATACTTTCCGCACCGCAAGTTCTTGAAGAATATAATATCTTACACTTATGCGAGGGCAAAACTTCTTTTTCAGTAAATTTTTTATTTATAATTTTAGTGCCTGCAACAAATCCGTTTTTATAAGTTACTTGCGCAAAAAATGATGCCTGTGAAGATTTGTGGTAGGGTGAATATTCAAAAACGTATCCGCCGTCAACCTTTTTACCCCCACAAACCATCTGCCAACAACGTTTTGCAGGGTTATGAATTTCTTCAGACGCATAAAGTTCAACGCCTTTAACGTCGCCGTCTACGCTTACGAAAATTTCTATCTTTTTATTTTTAATTTCACAAGCGATATCTACGTCCGCTTTTAATTTACCCGTATTTTTTTTCAAAAACTCTTCCAAGAAAATATTAGCAACTCTAAACGCCTCTCCGCTTACGCGTTCACGATAGCCCACCGAATAGTGCAAAGACTTAAACACACCGTCGGATATACGCGCAATGGTATCTGACGCGCGGTCGCAATCATATTTATTGCTGTTGGTAGCAGAGAGCATAAGTGTTGGGCAACTTACGTGCATAGCGTAAGCTTGTGGTTCTATGCCCGCAATGTATTTATACATATTATCAGAAAATTGAGGTTCAACGTTGCCCGCAAATTTGTGAATACCACGATAGCCTTTCCACCCAGCGTTAAGCACGAACACCGCGCAAGATAAATTTTTATCACAGCCCGCAACTTGCCACATAACCGTTGCAGCCTCGCCCATACCTAATCCGCCAACTTTGGTTACGAAAGGAAGAGAACTCAAATATTTAAGCGCATATCTTGCGTTGCAAACCCACTCGTACCAACAGGTATCGGTTGCCTCTTTTTCAACCTTATCTAGGCTCTCTTTTGCAACGCTATAATTTGCATAATTTACGCATTCAGGGTAAACCGTAAAATATTCACTATCGTCAGTTTTTCCCTTTAGGTCAATAGAGAGTACTGAATATCCACGCTTTACAAATTCTAAAACCAAAGCGTCGTCCCCACTATTTTCAAAATCACGCAAGAACAAAATTGCAGGTGCTTTTTTGCCGTCTGCATTACGTGTAAATACGCCGAAAATTTGAGTTTTTCCGCCCTTTTCTTCTTTACCGTCTATAAATATATGCTCGGTTAAAACTTTGCCGTCGTTTTTTTCGTCAACTTTTTGCGCACTAGGTATAGAAATTTCAAAATCTTTCCAAATTGTGGTTGGTGTAAGGATAGTTCCTGCCATAATTGCTCCGTAATTTATCGTTTGGATTTGATTGTAAAACAAATTCCCAAAATAAATTTAAATTTGAGTTGCTTTTTGCATTTTTTTAATATATAATAATCTCTACCGCACTTTGCAAACGGCGACATTACCCTATACTAACTTTACTAGTTTTATTATTATATAATATAAAGCCGTCAAATAGCAAGCGATTTTTTAGAATTTAACTAATTTAAAAGGATTGATATGACCTGTTCTTATTCAAAAGAGTTTTCAAATTCGGCATTTACCGACGTTGAAAATGTGTTTATAACTGAATATTTACCCGTTTCTTCAGGCGACGCAGTTAAGGTTTATTTATACGGGCTTTATTTATGCCAAAACCCCAAATTAGACCAACCGTTATCGGAAATTGCTAAAACTCTTTCTATGACTGAAAACGCCGTTATCGACTGTTTTGAATACTGGGAAGAATTTGGGTTACTTTGCGTATTGACAAAAGAACCTTTAACCGTTCAATATCAACCTATCCGTTGCTACGGCGGTGGTAAACCTAAAAAAATTAAAGCGGAAAAATATACGGATTTTACTAAAAGTTTACAGGCAATTTTGCCCGAACGTATGATTTCTACAAGCGAATATAGTGAATATTTTTCTATAATGGAAACTTATTCTATAAAACCCGAAGCAATGCTTATGATAGTTAAATATTGCGCGGAAAGAAAGGGTGCGGATATAGGTTATCGCTACGTTTCAAAGGTTGCAAAAGATTTTGGAAACCGTGGAATTACAACCGTAGACAAGGTAGAAAAAGAACTTTCATCTCATATTTTGCGCACCTCTATTATCGAACGGATTTTAAAAGCAATGGGCTTGCGCCGTCAACCAGAATTAGAAGACTCTACCCTGCTCAAAAAATGGACTTTAGAGTTGGGTTTTGAAGAAGAAAACGTTATTTTTGCAGCGTCTAAACTAAAAAAAGGCAGTATGGCTAAACTTGACAAATTTTTGATTGACCTTTACTCAATGAAAAGTTTTTCTAAAGAAGAAATTGCCGATTATATGGATAGAAAAAAAGAGGTTTACGACCTTGCTGTAAAAATCAACAAATCTCTATCTATTTACGTTGAAGTGCTTGACCCCGTGGTCGATACATATACTAAAAAATGGCTATCTTACGGGTTTACTGAAAGCACGCTATTATTTATTGCAAACCATTGTTTCAAAACTGGCAAAAAGACTTTGCAAGATATGGACGAATTGCTTGAATATTTGCGCGCCCGTGGGTTCATTGACCTATCAAGTGTAAACGATTATTTTGAGCAAATTAAAAAATCCGACGAGTTTTTAAGCAAGATGTTGCTCACTGCTGGCGTAAACCGCAGACCTACTGCTTGGGATAGAGAAAATCTTGCAATGTGGAAAAGTTGGAATTTCTCTGAAGATATGATTATAGAGGCTGCCTCGCTCTCTGCAGGTAAAAATTCCCCCACCGCTTATATGAACGGAATTTTAAGCAACTGGAAGAATAACGGCGTGTTTACACCGTCAGCCGTTCCTGAAAAAGTTGGCGTTGCTACTAATAGCCAAGAATTATATAATAGAGAATACGAGCGTCGCCGTACGCTAGCAGTTGCAAGGGCGCAAAAAAATCTTGAACAGGCTATGCAACTAGATGGCTTTACAGATGCTTACGGTAGGTTAAATGGTATAGAAAAAGACCTAGCGTTTGCAGAATTTAATAACAATCAAGTCGCAATCGAACAACTTGAAAGTGAGAAAACAGCAATCCTTAACACCGTTAAAAATATGCTTTCACCCCTATCTTTAACCATAGAAGACCTTTCGCCAAGATATGCTTGCGACAAGTGTAACGATACGGGTTACGTGGGCACTCACCGTTGCGATTGTTTTGACAAAGAAGTTAAATAATTTGGTTTTAAAATATAGAAAAGCCGTTTGAAAGTAATCAACTTTCAAACGGCTTTTTAAGTGCCATATATTATTTTCTTTCGTCGAGTGGAACGTAAGCATTTCTGCCGTTGGTTGATACGTAAGCAGGACGGATGATTTTTCCATTATTTAGAAGTTCTTCCATCCTATGTGCGCTCCAGCCAGCAATTCTTGCAACTGCAAACATAGGCGTAAACAATTCAACGGGAAGTCCCAACATGTTGTAAACGAACCCACTATAAAAGTCGACGTTGGCGGCAACACCCTTAATAACCTTTCTCTTTGCGCAAATAAGTTCTTGCGCAATTCTTTCAACGCTGTTATAAAGTTTCATTTCTTTCTTTCTGCCCTTTTCTTCGGCAAGTTCAGCAACGTAACTCTTAAACACTTTTGCTCTAGGGTCAGAAACAGAATATACTGCGTGCCCCATACCGTAAATTAAACCTGCTTTGTCGTAAACTTCACCTGCAAGTAATTTAGTCAAATAATCTCTAATTTGCTCGTCGTCGTCCCAGTCCTTAACGTGTTTTTTCAGGTCAGCAAACATTTCCATAACTTTAATGTTTGCGCCACCGTGTCTTGGACCTTTAAGTGAACAAAGCGCAGCGGTTATAGTTGAATACGTGTCCGTTCCAGCGCTAGTTACAACGTGAGTGGTAAAGGTTGAGTTGTTACCACCGCCGTGTTCAGCGTGAAGAATAAACGCAATATCTAAAACTTTTGCTTCTAGCGCAGTATATTTACTATCTGGGCGAAGCATATGTAAAACGTTTTCTGCCGTAGACAATTCAGGCTTGGGTCTATGAATATAAAAACTTTTATTTTCATTATAGTGCATATGTGCGTTATAAGCGTAAACGGCAAACATAGGCATCATTGCAGTTAGCATTAAGCATTGCTTTAAAACGTTTTCTGTGGAATTATCAAGCGCGTGTGGGTCGTAACTATAAAGCATAAGTATACATCTTGAAATTG
The DNA here is from genome assembly GCA_017399035.1 of Clostridia bacterium. Classification (GTDB taxonomy): domain Bacteria; phylum Bacillota; class Clostridia; order Christensenellales; family Borkfalkiaceae; genus UBA1259. The sequence goes on from JAFQEM010000026.1 coordinate 38,638, forward strand.
AATTCATAATGTCTTTGTTAGGCGCTTTCATAATAACGTCACGAACGAAATTACGTGGTAACTTTCTAAAACTTGCCAAAAGTTTTTTAAAGTCTATAAGTTCTTCACGAGTGGGCAATTTATTAAAAAGTAAAAGATACGTTGCCTCTTCAAAGCCAGAACACAGTCCTTCGTCATAATTATCAATCATAGTGCGCACGTCTATGCCACGGTAATAAAGTTCACCGTCGCAAGGGGTAAGCACGCCGTTTACCATTTTCTTTGCTATAACGTCTGAAATATCTGTTAAACCAGTAACCACGCCTGCGCCGTTTTCATCACGCAAGCCACGTTTTACTTGATTTTTCTTATAAGTTTCTTCTGTAAATTTAGGATTTTTATTGAAAAGTTCGGTTAATTTATTTAGTTCAAGTTCTTGATAATGATTATGTGCCATACTTTTCTCCTTTCTCTTTTTATGCGATTTTACTATATCTATGAAAAAAAGTCAATAATATGACTTATAAACGAACTTTCAACTTTTTGATATGAGTTATATAAATTTTTTTATCACACCTTTTAAATTTTAAAGTTTTTGGTTATATCCGTTTAAAAAACAAAAACCCCTTAAAAAACAAGGGGTTACTTTATTTGATTAAACGTTTTAGAAACAATAAGTTCTAGGAAAGCAAAATTTAAACCGTATATATATTTACACAATATAATAACTCCTTAAAGATTAAGGGGTTAGGGGTTTTGAGGAGTTTGTGAAAGGGGTTAAGGGGAAAACGACTTCGGAAAAGAGTTTTCCCCTTATTAAAATATAAATTCGTTTTCTATTTCTCTTTTTTATAAAAGAAAAACTAGTCTTCCATACGAATTACACCCTTAACTTCATAAACTTCTTCTAAAGTTTTAAGTTTTTCAAGGGCTTTCTTAATAAGACTTTCGTTGCAAAGGTGAGTTATTATTATAATTTGAGCCTTATCTTCGTCAAGTGAAACTTGTTTTACTTCAGATATACTCAAACTGCCTTTTGCAAATACGCCTGAAACCTTTGACAATACACCTGCCTTATCTGCAACCGACAATCTAATATAATATTTAGAAGTAAAGTCGCTAGCGAACTTGGTTTCTTTATTACCTTTTTCATTATTTTCAAAGCAAGCGTAAAAATATTCGTCGTATTTAGCGGCAAAAATTACGTCTGACACGATTGCGCTACCCGTAGGAAGTGCGCCTGCGCCCCTACCGTAAAGCATAATTTCGCCAACAGAATCACCAACCAAGTGAACTGCGTTAAAACTGTCGTTTACAGATGCCAAGGGGTTATCGTTTTTAACGAAAGTTGGGTGAACCCTAACTTCAACGCCCTTTTCGGTATCCTTACCTATGCCGAGAAGTTTAAGCGTATAACCCATTTCTTTACCATAGGCAATATCTTCTTTGTTTACACCCGTTATACCTTCACGGTAAACGTTTTCAATGCAAATCTTTTTATTGAAAGCAAGGCTAGACAAAATTGAAAGTTTATAAGTTGCGTCAAACCCTTCAACGTCTGCGGTTGGATTAAATTCTGCATATCCTAAACGTTGAGCCTCTTTTAACGCCTCTTCATAAGAAGAACCTTCGTTTGCCATTTTTGTTAAAATATAGTTGGTAGTTCCGTTAATAATACCCTTTATAGACAAAATTTTGTTTGCTTGCATACCTTCTTGTAAAGTACGAATGATAGGAACACCGCCAACACAACTTGCTTCAAAAAATAAACCTACGTTCATCTTTTTTGCTTCTTCTTCAAGTTCTGGCCAATGTTTTGCAAACAATTCTTTATTAGAAGTAACAACCGTTTTACCGCTCTTTAAAGCCATTGTTACGAAAGTTTTTGCAACGCCCGTTCCACCGATAACTTCAACAACGATATCTACGTTGGGATTTGAAACTACCTCTTCAATACTCGTAGCAATTTTTTCTTTTTCAACACCTAAAGAAATTGCCCTTTCAACGTTTTTTTCTAAAACGCACTCTACGGTCAAATCGACCCCTTGCGTTTTCTTAAAATATTCTCTTTTTTCAGTAAGTATTTGGTAAGTACCACCACCAACTACACCAAGCCCTAAAATTGCAACGCCTGCTTTTTTCATAATAACCTCCCGTTATTTGTTAAGTTCGTAAATTGTTTTTAATCCGTCTAGCGTTAAAGTTCTGTCAACAACGTCAATAGCCTTAACTTCTTTGGCTATAATTTCACCAAGTCCGCCAGTAGCAACGACCTTTAATTGTTCAACGCCAAGTTCTTTTCTTATTTTTTTGAGTATATTTTCCACTAGCCCTGCAAAGCCGTAAATAATACCTGCTTGCATACAATGTTTAGTGTTTTTGCCTATAACAGTTTTTGGTGCGTCAAGTTCTACCATAGGTAACTGCGCAGTTTTGGTTGCAAGACCTTCCAGCGAAGTTTTAATCCCCGGTGCTATAACAACACCTAAAAGTTCACATTTATCGGTTATAACGTCAAACGTGGTTGCAGTTCCAAAATCTATAACCACTATAGGTCCGCCGTATTTAGTATATGCGGACACGCTGTTTACTATTATATCCGCGCCCACTTCTCTTGGGTTATCCGCCTTTATATTAAGCCCAGTTTTTATGCCAGGTCCTATCATAATAGGCGTTATGCCAAAGAAAAACTCACACATATGGCAAATGGTATAGTTAAGAGCAGGGATAACCGACGAAAAAATTATGCCGTCAATATCACTCTTGTTTATTCCACTATTAGCCAAAAGTCCAACTAAAACCGAACCGTATTCGTCGGCAGTTCTTGAAATTCTTGACGAAACACGGAAAGACGCAACCAACTTATCTTTATTGAAAACACCGTATTTAATATTAGTGTTGCCTAAATCTATTGCAAGTAACATTAAAATTACTCCTTATTTATTCTTCAAACAAGCGGACTTATTCCGCTCCGTAAACTCCGTTTTTGTCAACCACTTTGATAACCCTATACAAAGCGGGTGCGCACAAAAGATTTATTGCAAGTTCAACAAAGAAATTAAACGTTACCAAAGATACGATAATAAATCCTAAAATATTTGTTCCGCCAGCCATTTGAACCATAACAGGCCACATACCCAAACAACCAACTATAAACAAACCCGTGTTTATGATAGGAACTAAAGCCGCCGCCACGAACACTGCAACGTAACGATTCTTTTTTACAAGCAACTTATAAACAAGCCCCGAAACAAACCCTGCAACGGTAGTCTTTATAACACAAGTTAAAAGAGCAACAACAGGTGTTTCAGTCCAAATCAAAACGTAAAACGGCACTAAACCTAAAATTACTTGAACGGCAACCACCACTCCGCACGCAAAACCCAAGATAAGCCCAGCAATAGGCCCTAGCAAGATTGCGCCAAGCGCAATAGGTATAAGCGTAAAGTTAAGTTGAACTGGTCCGATATTTATCGCACCGCCAAACGTTTGCAACACTATTACTAACGCCAACAAAATTGAAAGCGCTGTAATATTACGCGCAGTAAAAAAGCCTTTACTATTCATAATAAAACCTCCATCGAATTCCCTAACAGTAACGGGATATCCGTAGTAAAAAATTATTTGCCGTACGTATAAGTCAACTTTCATCTTTAGAATAATCGCTTATCGGCTTAATTATTTTAACACAAAAACGGCGGGATAGCAATTAAATGAGGGCTAATTTGTAACATTTTTCAATTATTAAAAGTATACTGATAATAGATTACTTCGCCAAAACAAAAAAATTTCTACATAGGCGGAGAGTTTATATACTTTGGAGGTACTTTATGAACGGTTTCGACTTATTCGGCAATAACTGCTGTCTTTGGATATTGATTATCCTTCTTATCATCTGTCTTTGCAAGAGTGGATGTTTGAATTCAATCTTCAACAGTTGCTACTGTCTGCCCGTGGCGTTGCTTATTATCTGCTGTTTCTGTAAAAACGGTGGCGGTGGATTCCTTGGCGGATTCGGTGGCTGCGGTTGTAAATAAACTTTAAGATTTTTTAGCGACGAAAAACAAACGGCGCACGGCTCATAAAGTAGCCGTGCGCTTTATTTTAAAAGTTTTTTAGAAATAACGTTAAAACGCAAGTTTCCTTGAAAAAATCTTGAAAAATTTTATAAAACTTGTTGAACAAAATATTATTGTATGATATAATCATCTTAAGTATGAACTAAACGTTTTGCAAGTCGAATTTTTGCGGGTTATTTAAACCTTAATAAAAAATTAGATACGCAAACGCAAAGTTTAAATTTTTTTTACAAAGGAGTGTTTTTATTATGGAAAACAAATCACCAGACACCGTTGAACAAGTCAAAACAGTTCCTACTGCTAAACCTTTAAGCAGATTCGACAAGTTCTTCGGCATAACAGCACGCGGTAGTAGTATCAAAGCAGAAATCATTGCCGGCATAGTTACTTTCCTTGCAATGTGCTACATTTTAACCGTAAACCCCACACAGTTTTTCTGGGGCGGTAAATTCGTACCAAACCCCGAATTTGTTGCAGGCGGAAATTTGCCTGAATTTATTCCAACTTACACCGCAACGGACAATCCTTACTGGACTTCGGTATTTATTGCAACCGCTTTCGGCGCAATAGTGGGAACTCTATTGATGGCTTTCCTTGCAAAGTTACCCTTGGCTCAAGCACCCGGTATGGGTCTCAACTCACTTGTTGGTTCAATAATCGGTGGTGGCGTTGGTTTCGGTTCTTATTATTTTAGTTTCTCTCTTGCCAACGCAATGTTTATGGTTCTAATTTCTGGTATACTTTTCTTATTATTATCATTGATTACCATAAAAGGCGTTTCACTCCGTCAAAAGATTTTTGAAGGTATTCCTGCAGCAATAAGAACTGCTATTCCTGTTGGTATAGGTTTGTTTATTGCTTATATCGGTTTCCAAAACGCAGGCTTTATTATCACTAATCAATATACTCAAGTTGGCGTTCTTGATTTTTCAAACTGGGAAACACAAGTAGTAAACTGGGGTAGTTCACTTGCAGTAACACCTGCAAACGGTTTAGTTCTTTTATCTGGTTTATTCGTAATTGCAATTCTTGACCACTTAAAAGTAAAGGGCGCAGTTATTATCGGTATTTTAGCAGCAACCATAGTTGGTATTCCTCTAAACGTTACTAACGTTGCAGTTATTTTAGGTAACGAACCAGGTATTACTTGGAAGTTCTGGGAAAACTTTGCTAATTATTTTAGTGGTGAAAACGGTGTTTTCGGCATTGCCGTTACCGAAGGTTGGAATCTCCCTGCAGGCTCAATTATGACCGTTGTTATGCTTATTATAACAATGTGCATGATTGATATGTTCGATACTATGGGTACTTGCGTAGGTTGTTGTTCAGCAGCAGGTCTTTTAGATGAAAAGGGCGTTCCGCTAAACTATGATAAAATTATGTATTCGGATTCAATCGCTACTTGCGCAGGTTCGTTGTTCGGTACTTCAACAGTTACCACGTTCGTTGAATCTGGCGCAGGTATTGCAACCGGTGGTAGAACTGGGCTAACCGCTCTTACAACCGCAGTTATGTTCTTCCTTGCAATCTTTGCACTTCCCTTGTTTGCAATGATACCCAGCGCTGCAGCAGCGTCTGCACTAGTTTACGTTGGTGTTCTTATGATGAAAAACATAAAGAACGTTGACTTTAGCGATATTAGAACTGCAGTTCCTGCTTTCCTTGCAATAGCAATTATGCCTTTAGGATATTCCATCACCAAAGGTATCGGTTGGGCAATTCTTTCGTTCGTTGTAATTAGTATTTTCTGCTATATAGTTGACGCTATTAAATATGCTATCAACAAGAAAGATAAACCCGTTTGGAACGTTTCTATCGTTACCATTATCGTAGCAGTTCTCTTCATTATTTACTTCTTCGTTCCTACCATTATTAAATAATTCGTTTAATTAAGTTTAAAAGCCCGTGGTTGAAACCACGGGCTTTTATTTTAACCGTAAGGACAAACGAAAATCCACCGAAAAATTTTTCGGTGGATTTTCATTTTATTCTAAACCTTTTGCTTTTCTTTTTAGTCTTGTTTCGGTGTCTAAAGTCTTTTTTCTTATGCGCACGTTTTTAGGCGTTACTTCAAGCATTTCGTCGTCGTTGATAAATTCCATTGCCTCTTCTAAACTCATAAGTTTAGGTGTTTCTAAACGCAGAGCGTCGTCACTGCCTGACGCACGGGTATTTGTTAAATGCTTTTTCTTGCAAACGTTTACGCTAATATCTTCGTTTTTAGGTGAAACGCCTACAACCATACCTTCGTAAACTTGCGTGCCTGCACCTATAAAAAGTTGACCTCTACCTTGAGCGTTGAACAAACCGTAAGTAACAGCCTCGCCCGTTTCAAACGCAACTAGCGAACCCGTTGCACGCCTTTCAATATCACCCTTAAACTCTTCGTAGCCATAAAATAAAGTATTAAATACGCCTTCGCCACGAGTTTCGGTTAAGAATTGACTTTTATAACCAAACAATCCCCTTGCAGGAACTTTAAACTCAAGCCTAATTCTACTACCTATGTTTTCCATCTGCAAAAGTTCGCCTTTGCGAACGCCCATACTTGAGAAAACACTGCCCGTTTTATCTTCAGGAACGTCTACTATAAGTCTTTCCATCGGCTCTAAAATTTTATCGCCGTCTTGCTTATACATAACCTTTGGTGCGCCAACTTGGAACTCATAACCCGAACGGCGCATTGTTTCAATCAAAATTGAAAGGTGCATTTCACCACGACCACAAACCCTATAAGAATCTGCAGAATCCGTTTCTTCAACTCTCAACGAAACGTCTTTCAACATTTCCTTAAACAACCTATCACGTAGATGCCTTGTGGTAACGAACTTACCTTCTTTACCAGCAAACGGGCTGTCGTTTACTGAAAACAGCATCTCTACCGTAGGCTCACTTATTTTAACGAAAGGCACGGGTTCAACAAGCGCAGGGGAACATATGGTGTCGCCTATAGAAATATTTTCAAGCCCACTCACGCAAACTATATCGCCTGCCTTTGCACTTTCAACAGAAACTCTGTTAAGACCTTCTATTTGATAAATACTTACCAGTTTACCTTTAACTTCTTTACCCTTAATATTATAATTGCACGTTTGAACGTCTTGGTTTATAGCAATAGAACCTCGTTCAATTCTACCTATACCTATACGCCCAACGTATTCGTTATAGTCAATAGACGAAACCAACATTTGGAAAGGCCCGTCCATATCCACCTCTTGCGGTTCAAAATGATTAACAATCATATCAAACAAGGGTGTTAAATCTTTACCCTCAACGTTATAATCAAGTGTTGCAGTGCCGGCTCGCCCTGAACAAAAAATAATAGGGCTGTCAATTTGGTCGTCGCTTGCGTTAAGGTCAAAAAGAAGTTCTAAAATTTCGTCTTGAACTTCAGAAAGACGCGCGTCTGGGCGGTCTATTTTATTGACCACTATAATAAGTTTATGATTAAGTTCAAGCGCTTTTTGGACTACGAAACGCGTTTGTGGCATAGGTCCTTCGCACGCGTCAACCAAAACTATAACGCCGTTTACCATTTTCAAAACACGTTCAACTTCTCCGCCAAAATCTGCGTGTCCTGGCGTATCTACAACGTTAATCTTCACCCCGTTATAAAAAGCCGAAGTGTTTTTAGCCAAAATGGTTATACCCCTTTCTCTTTCAAGGTCGCCAGAGTCCATAACCCTATCCATAACTTCTTGATTATCACGGAAAATTCCGCCTTGTTTTAACATTTCGTTTACTAGCGTTGTTTTGCCGTGGTCTACGTGCGCTATAATAGCAACGTTTCTAACGTCTGTCCTTTTCAAAATTAAAGTCCGTCCTTTTTATATGGTTTTCAACATAATTCCCCTAAACTCTTATAGCACACTCAACAATGCTATAAGGGTTTTTGCATCTTTAATTTTCCCTTGGGAAATCATCTTTTTAATCTTATCTTTTTCTATCCACTTGGCGCAAAGAAATTCGTCTTCATCTAAATGCATTTTAGTTTCAGTTAAACCTTCTGCGCGATATATTCTTATTATCTCGTTGGTATAAGCAGGTGTTGGATAAACGTCAAAAAGTTTAACCACTTTTTCGGCTTTTATCCCCCCTTCCTCTTCTAACTCTCTAATAGCAGTTTGGGCAGGGTCTTCGCCAACGTTTAATTTGCCGGCAGGAATTTCCCACAGTTCTTCACCGTAAGGGTAGCGAAACTGTTTAACCAGCAAAATTTTGCCGTCTTTTTCACATATAACCGCACTGCCACCGCTGTGTTCAACCATCTCTCTAATAGCGCTAGAGCCGTTTGGTAAAATGGCGTTATCTTTTCTTACGTTTATAATTTTACCTTTATAAACGTAATTTATTTGTTCAGTTTTCTCTTTAAATTGCATTTAAAATATCCTTCACGTATTTAGAAACTTTATTTACCCTGCCAAAGAATAAAAACGGCTTTGTTTTTGCAACGTATTTATACGCAATAAACGCATAACTAACCGCATCTTTATCTTCACTTTCCAAAACGTTTGCAAGCATATCTACAATAAGCAAAATTTCTTCTTTAACGTCATCTTTAAGTTTACTTTCTTTAACCTTTTTCTTGTCGGCTAAAAGTATTTCTTTTATAGCCTTTACGCTAGAACCGTAAACCTTTTTTAATAATTCTTTTTCTCTGCGTTCAGTATTTTCTCTCTCTTCTTTTTCTCTTGCCCTTCTGTTTTCTTCTTCTGTAAGCGCCTCTACGGGGTCTTGCAACTTGCCGTCAATAACACTTTCCATAAGCATTTTAACAGAATTTTTAAATGGCTTAACCATTGCGGTAATAAACGCGTCGTAAGAAGAAGAGCAACTTCCGTCAATAAAGAAATATCTGTTCAAAAACTCGTTTAAATTTATGCGTTTTGAATCTATATCTACAAGAATATTGAATATAAACGCCAAAAGTTCACGAGAATTAGGGGGCATTATAAATTCGCCCTTATCTGCAGTGAAGTTTTGACTTTTAACCAAATATTTTTTGCACGCCCCTTCATAATCAAAATCGGTAAGACAGTTTTGAAAAAGAGCAAGCAACGTAGACGAACTTGCAATAGATTTTAAAAAGTTAGCAAGTTTAACGTCCGCAAGAATATATTTGCTATCAATAAGTTCGTCAGCACGTTCTAAAAATAAATCAAGTTCTTCTTTTTTAGTCAAGATAATTTCCCCCTATGGTAATTTTTAGTTAACCCATATTTTGTTTATTATTTACGTTTTCACAACAAGTTCAAAGATATTTTTGCGATGTGTTGCAATAGAGCAGTCCGCGGTGTTTATCCGCGGAAAGTGCAACAGCACTTTGGCTTGCACAAACAAGCCTACTGTCGTATTATATCACAACGCACGGGCTATCGCTCTAAATTGTCTTCGTCAATTCCGTTTTTTCAAAACGAGTGCGCCGTGATGAAATTGCACAAGAAAATACTTGCAAATGCTTCGCGCTTGCGTATTTTCTTATTTATTATACCACAAATAAAACCCATAATAAACTTTTTTTGTCATAATTTTGCAAAATTTTCGCGAAAGTTCTTTACAAATTTCTATTTTGTGATATAATGTAAAAACAGTAGTATGGAGAAATAGGGTTTATGCAAGTCAAAGGTGATTCGTCATTAAACAAATTAATATTGTTATTCGTCTTTGACAAGATGGAAGTTCCGCTGTCGGAAAACACGGTGCTTGATATGTGCTGTTCGTCAAACAACTGGCTAGCGTATATGGACTGTCAACCTATATTAAACCAACTTCTTGATTGTGGTTGGATTTACAATATAGGTAACGCAGGCGAACCACTTTACACCATTACCCCTGACGGCAGAATTTGCCTTGCGAACTTTTTTATAAATATCCCTGCCTCTACTCGTGAAGAAATTTCGTTATTCATAAAGCATAACCGCGCAAAATATCGCAGAAAACAAGAATGCGTTGCCGATTATTTTATGAATAAAGACGGCACTTATACGGCGTATCTTAAAATTATAGAACCCGCGCAACCCGTGCTTGAACTTAAACTTGTAGTACCCAACCGCCAAATTGCTAAAGACATTTATAAAAAGTGGGGCGAAAAAGCGGCTGACGTTTACCGCAACGTTTACGAAAATTTAGTTGACTGATAAACACATTACACATATTTTAAGGAGAATGAGAAAAATGCAAACTTATATGACTAGAGGAACTTGTTCCAGACAAATTTTATACGACGTAACAGAAGATATGCGCGTTAAAAACGTTAAATTTATAGGTGGTTGCAGTGGCAACCTTCAAGCGGTGGCAAGATTAGTTGACGGTAAGCCCGTAGACGAAGTTATTGCAACGTTAAAGGGAATTAAATGCAGAAGTAATACTTCTTGTGGGGACCAACTTGCTCTTGCGTTAGAAGATTATAAATTTAGGCTTGCTAACCCCGACTTTGGTAAAAGAAAATAACAACCGTTAATTAAAATCGTGCAAAATTGCGCGATTTTTTATTTTATATTATAGTTGCTAAATAAGACAAATTTTATCTTATTTACAAGAAAATGCTCAACAGACAAAAATTTAACAAAACTATTGATTTTTTTACCATTTTATAGTAAAATATATATGTAAGTTGAATTCATTTATTTAGAATTTGCGACTTTATGATAAGGAGGTATTTTATGAACGTTATAACTATTAGCCGTGAATTTGGAAGTGGCGGACGAGAACTTGGCAGACTTATTGCAGAAAAACTTGGTTACGATTATTACGACCGCCAAATTATTGCAACTATTGCAGAAAGGCACGGTATGGATGAAAAATTTGTTGACTCTGCGCTAAACAGCAATCTTTTGCAAACTATACCGCTAACTTTTAGCCACTCTTTCGTTACCCCTATGGTAATTCAATCCCCCCACACCAAACTACTTATTGAACAAAGGCAAGTTATTGAAGAGATTGCTAAACTGGGCAAAGATTGCGTTATCGTAGGCAGAAATGCAGACGTTATTTTGAAAGAACTTAGCCCGTTCAACATCTTTGTATGCGCAGATATGCAGTCCAAATTAGAGCGTTGCAAAGCGCGTGCCGACCACGACGAAAGGCTTTCTGACAAGGCTATAAAGAAAAATATTCAGCGCATTGATAAAAACCGTGCGCGCACACGCTATCTTATTGCCGAGGGCGAATGGGGTCATAGAAAATCTTATCACCTTATAGTAAACACTACCGACTGGAATTTAGACGAACTATCTATTTCGATTGCAGATATGGTCAAACGTTGGGTAAAAGGTAAAGAAAAGGCAGAATAAATTAAATTCATATTTAACACAAGTTAAAAGCGGTGGCAAGGTTGCCACCGCTTTTAGTTTTTAATATCAAACGTCCTTAAAAGATTTTATTTACAAACACACCTTATCCGATAGATTTTTTTAAAGCAAAAGTGTATAATTAAATTATGGAAAAATTTGAAATTAAGCCGATAGGCTATATTGAAAGCGACTTTAAAGAAAAGTTTGGAATACCAAGGCAAAGTGGGCGCGCGCCAAGCGTTATATCAAAAATAATATTTTATCCCGAATACCGCAACGACGACGCTTTGCGTGAAATTGATGGTTTTTCACACCTTTGGATAATATTTGATTTTTCAAAGGCGCATAAAGACGGTTGGGCGCCACTAGTTCGTCCGCCACGGCTTGGCGGTAATAAAAAAGTCGGCGTGTTTGCAAGCCGTTCCCCCTTTAGACCAAACAATATAGGTTTATCTTCAGTTAAGTTAGAGCGTGTGGAAAAGACGGAAAATTTAGGTTCTGTTTTAATAGTTTCAGGCGCAGACTTGCTAGACCAAACACCCGTTTACGATATAAAGCCCTACCTACCTTTTACTGATTGCCATTTTGACGCAAAAGGCGGTTATGCAAGCGAGCAAGAAAGTTATAAACTTAAAGTTGAACTTATACCCGAACTTGATTTGCTTTTAAGTCAAGATAAAATTGATGCGCTTAAAGAGTGCCTTGAAGACGACCCAAGACCATCTTATCAAGACGACGGAAAAGAATACGGCTTAACTTTTGCAGGCGTAAACGTTAGATTTATTGTAAATGATGGGGTGCTAAAAGTTATTTCTGCTAATAAAATATAATAAAAAAGTGAACTGTTTTATAAAAAACCGTTCACTTTTTTAATTAAAGTATCAAATTTATTAAACCGTTGCTAAAATTTCTTTACAGGCAACAAAATTCTAGTTGCTTTTTTATATTCTACAAATCCTTGTTTTTTGCTTTGCCTTTTATCTGCCATAGGTATACTTACAACTAAAAACATTAGATTATTTACAAGCGCGCCTAGACATAAATACCACACGGTTGGCTTTGCGCAAACTAGAGCAAGCGCAATGCCCCACCACATTAAAATTTCACCTAAATAGTTGGGGTGGCGAGAATATTTCCATAAACCAAAGCGAATAAACCCACCTTTAGCCTGTTTTCTAAAGATATGCATTTGCACGTCTGCCGTGCCTTGCAACAGCGTTGCTAATATAGAAACGGCGAAAAATATTATACTGCCTGCGTTTACGTTAAATTCTATCGTAAAAGTGTAAATTACTGGTAGCATACACAAATAAACAACGATTGTTGGAAAAAGGTGAATGCCTAAAAAATTTATAAGTGGATAAAAAACGCCCGTCTTTTCTTTAAGCATAGAATAACGCCAATCTTGATGAGTTAAATTTTTAAAAGTATACGCCCAGTTGGCAGTTAGCCTTATTCCCCAAATACAAATTGCTATCAATGGCAAAAGCCTTGCTAACGTAATTTCGCAACCCAACGCAAGCGCAACCACAATCACTATAGGCTGAACACTCCAGTAAGGGTCGTAAACTGACGCGTTATTAAATATTAGGCTAAAAATAAAAGTAAACGCAGTTGCAATAACGTCTACGATAAAAATTTTCAAATAAACGTTTTCTATAGTTAAAAACTTAAAACTAACCACTGCTAAAACGGTTGCAAGAATATAAACAACCGCTACAACTATAAAACTAAATAATCTGCTCTCTTTTAACTTCATTTTCTTTCTCTTTAGTATCTAAATTATCAATATTTGATTGACCTTTGACCGTATCTATAACCATAAAAACGGTTGCGACTATCATAACAACTAAACCAACGTAAAAATTTACGTTAGGTCTTTCAGACAAAAATATTACGCCAAGCAAAACACCCACGAACGGTGCTATTGAATAATATGCGCTAGTTTTTGATGCACCAAGTTCACTTTGCGCAGTTACATAAAACTTAATGCTTAAGCCGTAAGCAACAAAGCCTAAAAGCATAATTGACGCAACAACTTGAATACTAGGCAATTTTTCTTTAACTATAAATGCAACGATTAAACTACCTAAACCCGAAAAAATTCCCTTTATAACCACGATTTCCGTTGCGCTTTTATTGCTTATTTTTCTGGTGCAGTTATTTTCAAAACCCCAACAAACACACGCGCCCAAAACTAGCAACGAACCGCCGTTAAAGGTAAAACTTTCAACCCCGTCTAAACTCAAAATTATTCCCGAAATCACAACTAAAATGATTGCAATCCACAATTTAAAAGAAACTTTTTCTTTAAAAATCAAAAGCGCAATAAGCGTTGTGGCAACTATTTCAAAATTATTGAGTAAAGACGCGCTTGACGCCGTTGTTTGCCTTATACCTAACATCAACAAAATGGGCGCAATTATATCTAAAACAACCATACCTATAACGAAAGGCAAATCACTTTTATTAAGTTTTTCAGTTTTAGCCTTAACCTTAAATAATCTTGCAATAGCACCGTAAATAAAAAGCCCAACCCCTGCACCAAGATATAAAAACCCCGCAGTCATAACTGCGCCGGCTTTATCAGAGAGCATTTTAGAAAGGGGTATATTTAACGCATATAGAAAAGCTGCAAAACAAGCATAAAGCGTAAAAACAATTTTTCTTTTCATATTTTTTTAGTATACCATAAATGCAACTTATTGTCAAAAAAACAAAACCGTTCGCAAAAAACGAACGGTTTATATTTTTTAAACTAAAACAATTTATAATTATTTGTTTTTAGGTTCGTAATGAGTGTGTAAAAGTTCGTGAGCCTTATGACCGCCAACTTCGCCAAAGAAGTTATCATAGAGCGCGCTTATTGCAGAATTTTCGTGGCTCTTTCTTGCGCTCATATTCGCATCAGTTTTATAAAGACCGCTTGCACGCATACCCTTATAGTCCATATCAGAACGCTTAAACGCATCAACGAAAGGTTGACCACCACCGTTTACGCAACCGCCAGGGCAACTCATTATCTCTATAAATTGATAATCACATTCACCTGATCTAACCTTATTGCAAATTTCAGTAGCATTTTTCAATCCACTAACAACTGCAACTTTAACATTTAAGTCGCCAACGGCATATTCAGCCTCTTTAACGCCTTGCATACCACGAACTTCACTAAATTCAACGTTGCCGAGTTTTTGACCCGTGATAGTTTCAACCGCAGTACGAAGAGCGGCTTCCATAACACCACCAGACGCACCGAATATTACGCTTGCGCCCGTGTATTCTTTAAATGGAACGTCGGGAAGACTTTCTTCTAAATATTTGAAGTGTATACCGTGTTCACGAATCATACGAACAACTTCTTGAGCAGAAAGAACGTAATCTACGTCGCCGTTAAATTTAGCGCGCTTTGCTTCGTCTTTCTTTGCTGAACAAGGCATTATTGCAACGTGAACGTGTTTCTTTTCACCCTTATAAGTAGCCTTTACAGTTGCAGCAAGCATTTGCATAGGACTCTTACAAGTAGAAATATTATCCAAAAGGTCGGGATATTTATCTTCTGCAAATCTTATCCAAGCAGGACAGCAAGAAGTGAACATAGGCAACTTTCCACCCTTTTTAATTCTGTGGATAAGTTCGTTAGACTCTTCCATAATGGTAAGGTCTGCACCGATATTAGTATCGTAAACCTTATCAAAACCCATTTCTTTCAAGGCGGTTACGAGTTTGCCCATAACGTTTGTGCCTTCTTCAAAGCCAAATTCAGTGCCAAGCCCTACTCTAACAGCAGGCGCAACTTGAACTGAAACTTCAACTTCTGGATTGCCAAGCGCTTTCCAAACTAGGTCTGCGTCATCACGAATAGTGATTGCGCCCGTAGGACAAACTGCAGCGCATTGACCACAGCCAACGCAAGGAGAATTTGCAATATCACCGTCAAAAGCGGTTGCAATTTTCATTTTTGAACCACGGAAAGCATAGTCTATTGCGCCAACCGATTGAATTTCATTACACATTCTTACGCACTTACCGCAAAGAATACATTTACCTGGGTCACGCAAAATGCAATATGAAGAATGGTCGGGAGAAAGTTGACAAGCGTTATTAGGAAATCTTACGCCTTCAATATTGAACTTATAGGCAAACTCTTGCAATCTGCACTTACCGCTCATATGACAAGTGGTGCAATCTCTGCAGTGGTTTGCAAGAAGAAGTTCAAGAATCATTTTTCTGTATTTACGAAGTTTTGCGGTGTTGGTTTTGATAACCATACCTGCGCGTGGTGGGGTTGAGCAAGATGCCTCTAATCTGCCACGTTCGTCTTCAAACATACACATTCTGCACGCGCCGTAAATGGAAAGTTCAGGGTCATAACAGAACGCAGGAATTTCAATACCAACTTTTCTTGCTAATTCTAGAATATTTTTTTCGCCGTTAATTTCAGCTTTTATGCCGTCAATAATCATATATTCACTCATAATTTTACATCTCCTTTATAGCCTTAAACGGACAGTTAGAAAGACAAGCGCCACACTTAATGCAAAGTTTTTGGTCGATAACGAAAGGCTTTTTAATTTCGCCTTTGATAGCGTTTACAGGGCAATTTCTTGCGCACTTTGAACAACCCTTACAAAGTTCAGGGTCAATAGTGATTGTCTTTAACTTTTGGCACGCGCCCGCAGGACATTTCTTATCATAGATATGTGCCTTATATTCGTTTTCAAAATATTTAATGGTAGAAAGCACGGGACCTGCAGCAGTTTTTCCAAGACCGCAAAGCGCTGTTTTAGAAATTGCTTCGCCAAGTTCTTTCAAGAGTTCAATATCGCCGTCTTCACCCTTACCGTCAACGATACGGTTAAGAATTTCAAGCATACGCTTTGTACCTTCTCTACAAGGTACGCACTTTCCACAACTTTCTTTTTGAGTAAAGTCCATAAAGAAACGAGCAACTTCAACCATACAGGTCTTTTGGTCCATAACAACCAAACCACCTGAACCGATAATTGCGCCAACTTTAGAAAGTGAATCAAAGTCAAGCGGTAAATCAAAATGTTCTTCGGTTAAACAACCACCAGAAGGTCCACCGATTTGAACTGCCTTAAATTCTCCACCGTCACGAACACCGCCACCGATATCGAATATAACTTCACGCAAGGTTGTTCCCATAGGAACTTCAATAAGACCAGCATTTTGGATATTACCAGTAAGCGCAAAAGTTTTAGTACCAGTAGAGTTTTCCGTACCGATTTTCTTAAACCATTCACTACCTTTATTGATGATGGTAGAAACGTTAGCATAAGTTTCAACGTTGTTTAGAACGGTTGGTTTATCAAACAAACCGTGTTCAACCGTGCGTGGGGGTTTTGTTCTAGGCATACCGCGTTTACCTTCGATAGACGCAGTAAGAGCAGAACCTTCACCACAAACGAACGCGCCAGCACCACGATTAATGTGCATCTTAAACGAAAAGTTCGTTCCTAAAATATTATCGCCTAAAAGACCGAGTTCAGTTGCTTGCTCTATAGCAAGAGTAAGTCTTGCAACAGCCTTTGGATATTCTGCACGAACGTAAATATAACCGTCGTTTGCACCCGTAGCAATACCAGCGATTACCATACCTTCAATCATACGGTGGGGTCGTCTTCCATAACCGACCAATCCATAAATGCACCGGGGTCACCTTCGTCCCCGTTACAAACAACGTATTTGGGGAAATTATTTTGTCTTGCAACTTGGCTCCATTTTCTACCTGCGGGGAATCCGCCACCGCCACGGCCACGAAGACCTGATTCACTAATCTCGTTAATAATGTCTTCACTAGACATATCAAAAAGAGCCTTTTCAAGTGCAACGTAACCACCTGTAGCAAGATATTCTTCAATAGACGTAGCGTCGATTTTATCGCAGTTGTCTAAAATCATACGAGTTTGCTTTTTATAGAAAGGAATTTCTTTTTGTTCTCTATAAATTTTTCCGTCTTGAGTGTAAACAAGGCGGTCAACACATTCGCCGTTAATTATTGTCTTTTCAATAATTTCTTCACAATCTTCAACGGCCACCTTAACGTAAAGCCAACCTTGTGGTTCAATTCTTACAAGCGGACCTATTTCGCAAAAACCGTGGCATCCGCTCTCTTTAAGTCTAACGGAATCACTATGCGGTTCTTTTTGAAGTTCCAAAGAGAAGTTTACCCCTTTTTCCTTCATAATATCCGCAAACTTATCGTAAATTTTAAGTGCGCCCTTAGAAACACAACCTGCGCCTGCGCAAACTATTATTCTTTTTGCTTCCGCTTGCATTCTTGCAACAACTTGCGCGCGGAGTTCTTGTAATTCTTTTCTGGATTTTAACATTTATGCGTTCTCCTTTAAAGATTTCACTAAAGCCACAGCCTTTTCAGGGGTCATGGTAGGATAAATTTCGTTATTCAACGTAATTGCAGGTGCTGAAGAGCAAGCGCCCAAGCAAGCAACCGTTTCAACCGTAAACATAAGGTCGTCAGTAGTTTTCTTTTCTTCTGAAAGACCAAGTTCCTTTCTCAACGCCTCTAAAATAGGAACGGAGTGGCGAACGTGACAAGCCGTGCCATCGCAAACCTTAATAACGTATTTTCCCTTTTGCTCAAGAGAAAAGTTTTCATAAAAAGTTGCAACACCGTAAATTCTTGCTTCTGAAATGCCTAATTTTTTTGAAAGATAAGGAAATACTTCTTTAGGCAAATACCTATAATGTTCTTGCGCGTATTGCAATATAGCAATAAGCGAACTTTCTTTGTTGCCAAACTGTTCAATCGCTCTATCGAGCACAGTGTAATCAAATGCTGTCATAAAACCTCCATTAGTATACATATATTTTAGTTAAGTTTGTAAAACCGTTCGCTTAATTAGTGAACGGTTTTACTATAAATTATTTACTTAAATATTCGTCAATAGCTTTCGCTGCAGTTTTGCCTGC
Organism: Clostridia bacterium; assembly: GCA_017399035.1. GTDB lineage: Bacteria > Bacillota > Clostridia > Christensenellales > Borkfalkiaceae > UBA1259. The sequence goes on from JAFQEM010000026.1 coordinate 56,945, forward strand.
GCCCATAGCAAGTATAACGGTAGCCGCACCGGTAACCGCGTCGCCACCAGCGTAAACTGCTTGAACTGAAGTTGCGCCAAATTCGTCGGTAATAATACCGCCGTGTTTGTTGACTTCTAAACCTTCTGTAGTTGACTTAATAAGTGGGTTGGGTGAAGTGCCAAGTGCCATAATAACAACGTCTGCCTCAATGTCAAATTCGCTACCTTCAATAGCAACGGGACGACGACGACCTGAAGCGTCAGGTTCACCAAGTTCCATCTTAATGCAAGTAACAGCGTCTACCCAACCAGTTTCGTTACCCTTGATAGAAACGGGGTTAGTAAGAAGGTCGAAAATAATACCTTCTTCCATAGCGTGTTCAACTTCTTCTTTTCTTGCGGGAAGTTCGTCAAGCGTTCTTCTGTAAACGATATGAACGTCGCCACCCAAACGTTTTGCGCATCTTGCAGCATCCATAGCAACGTTACCGCCACCAACTACAACTACTTTTTTACCTTTCTTAATAGGCGTTGAAGAATCTTCTCTATAAGCCTTCATAAGGTTGATACGTGTTAAGAATTCGTTTGCAGAATATACACCGTTAAGGTTTTCACCAGGAATATTCATAAATTTAGGTAGACCTGCGCCCGAACCAACGAAAACAGCCTTAAATCCGTATTCTTTAATAAGTTCTTCGATAGAGATAACTTTACCGATAACCATATTAGTTTCAATTTTAACGCCCAAATCTTTAAGCGTGTCAATTTCTTTTTGAACGATAGTTTTAGGAAGACGGAATTCAGGAATACCGTAAACCAAAACGCCACCCGCCAAATGGAAGGCCTCGAAAACGGTTACTTCATAACCTTTTTTAGCAAGGTCCCCTGCGCAAGTAAGCCCAGAAGGTCCAGAACCTACAACGGCAACTTTAATTCCGTTGCTTTCAGGTTTAACAGGTTTTTCAGTGCAGTGAGCGTTATGGTAATCAGCAACGAATCTTTCTAACCTACCGATACCAACGGGTTCGCCTTTTATACCACGCACGCAATATTTTTCACATTGAGATTCTTGTGGGCAAACCCTACCGCAAACTGCGGGAAGTGAAGAAGATTGAGCGATAATTTGATATGCGCCCTCAAAATCTTTTTCACGAATCTTTGCAATAAATTCAGGAATATGCACCATAACGGGGCAACCGTTTACACAGGGTTTGTGTTTACAGTTAAGGCATCTTTCAGCCTCGTCAATAGCCTGCTCTACGGTATATCCTAAAGCAACTTCTTCAAAATTTTTATTTCTAACGTCTGCGTCTTGATGAGGCATAACGTTCTTTTTTAAAGACATATTAGGCATAATTATTTAACCTCCTTTTTGAAAAGGTTGCAAGTATCTTCATATTTGTGTCTTTCCCACTCTTTATAACTTGCCCCACGTTTCATAGCCTCGTCAAAGTCAACCAAATGACCGTCAAATTCAGGTCCGTCAACGCACGCAAACTTTGTTTCTCCGCCAACGGTAAGACGGCAACCACCGCACATACCCGTTCCGTCAATCATTATCGGGTTCATTGAAACTATGGTTTTAACGCCGTATTCTTTGGTGAGTTTGCAAACGAATTTCATCATAATAACAGGTCCGATTGCAATAACTTCATCATACTGTTCGCCACTTTCAATAAGGTTTTTAAGAGCGTCGGTAACCAAACCTTTAGTACCAGCAGTACCGTCGTCGCTCATAAGAACGTATTTATCGCTAACAGCCTTAAATTCATCTTCTAAAATAACTAAATCTTTGCATCTAAAACCAACGATAGAGTGAACTTCTGCACCCTCTTCGTGAAGTTTTTTTGCAACAGGGTATGCGATTGCACAACCAACGCCACCACCAACAACGGCAACTTTTTTAAGACCTTTGGTATGAGTAGCGTTTCCAAGCGGACCAACAAAGTCTGCAACCGAGTCGCCAACTTCAAGTTGGTTAAGAGTGTAAGTTGTTGCACCTACAATCTGGAAAATAACGGCAACCGTTCCCTTTTCCCTGTCATAATCAGCAACAGTTAAAGGAATCCTTTCGCCGTCTTCAGTAGCCCTTATAATGACGAACTGACCAGCCTGCGCTTTTTTAGCAACGTAGGGTGCGTAAACGTCAATACGAGTTACGGTGGGGTTAAGCACTTTTTTGTCAACAATTTTGAACATAAACTCTCCTTCTCGTGGTAATAGGCGGTTTTGCTTATGCGTTAAGCCCAACCGCCATATATATAATGTTTATTTGATATACATATTCTATCACATTTATGAATTAAACACAAGGCATTTTAAAAATTTTTTAATAAAATAAAGATGTAATTTGTGGTAAATAAAAAGGCGCAAAAAAAACCGCTGAAATTCAGCGGTTTTAATTTTACTTTTTCCCCTTAAAGATTAAGGGGTTAGGGTTTTTGCAAAATCTATAAACTGTTTTTAATACTTAACACTGTAAAGTATATCTTCATACGACGGGAAAGCAGAAAAATCTTTGCCAACAAGCATTTCCATACCGTCTGCATAAAGCCTTAAATCTGCCATATCTTTAAGTAAAGACTTTTCACAATATTTAGCCTTTTTAAGGTTTGACCAAGTGGAATCGTAAGCGTCAACGTCGCTAACCAACTTATCTAGCGCATCAGAGAATTTTTCTGAAAGTTCAGAAAGTTTATTCAAAATTTTACTTTCTAAACCGCAAGCGGTTATTCCACAATCTTTCTTTAAATTGATTTCATTAAGCAAGAACGCTTGATAATCTATAACGGCAGGTGTAATTTCTTTTCTTGCAATATCTATTGCCGTAAGCGCCTCAATAGATACTATATTGCAATAGTTTTCAAGCAAAATTTCCATTCTAGAATGAATTTCTTGTTCAGATAAAACCCTGTGAGTAGTGAAAAGTTCAATATTTTTTGGGTCGGTATAGCGTGGCAAAGCGTCAACCGTTGTTTTAAGATTTAATAACCCACGGCGTTTTGCCTCTTTTTCCCACTCTTTAGAATAGTTATTTCCACTAAAAATAATTCTCTTGTGATTAGTAATCGTTTGTTTGATAAGCGCGCTTAACTCTGCGTTAAAATCATCTGCCTTTTCAAGCCTATCTGCAAACACTCTCAATTCTTCGGCAACTATAGTATTGATTATAAAGTTGGGGCAAGCAATATTAGTTGAAGAACCTACCATACGGAACTCAAACTTATTGCCCGTAAACGCAAACGGAGAAGTTCTGTTTCTATCCGTTGAATCTTTAGGTATAGTAGGCAGAACTGAAACGCCTATTTTTAGTTCGGTTTTTTCTTTTGCAGAATATTCTTCGCCCGCTTCTATTGCTCTTAAAATTTCGTCAAGTTCTTCGCCAAGATAAATTGAAATTATTGCAGGCGGGGCTTCGTAACCGCCAAGACGGTGGTCGTTACCCGCAGATGCAACCGATATTCTAAGTAAATCTTGATGTTCGTCAACCGCTTTAATTACTGCAAGCAAGAACAACAAAAACTGTGCGTTTTCAGCAGGAGTATCACCTGGTTCAAGCAAGTTTTCGCCAAGGTCGGTTGAAATCGACCAGTTGTTATGCTTACCGCTACCGTTAACTGATGCAAAAGGTTTTTCGTGCAACAAACAAACTAAACCGTGTTTATTTGCAACGCTTTTCATAAGTTCCATAGTTAGTTGGTTTTGGTCGGTTGCAATATTAGTTGAAGTATAAACTGGCGCAAGTTCGTGTTGAGCAGGCGCCGCCTCGTTATGTTTTGTTTTTGCATAAACGCCAAGTTTCCACAACTCTTCATCAAGTTCTTTCATAAAAGCGGAAACTCTAGGTTTTATTGCGCCGTAATAATGGTCTTCAAGTTTTTGACCTTTTGCAGGGCGCGCGCCAAAGAGCGTTCTTCCACAATGCACTAGGTCTAACCTTGATTCGTAAACACTTTTATCTATCAAAAAATATTCTTGTTCTGCACCAACGGTGGGCGTAACTTTTTTCGCCTTATCGTTTCCAAAAAGCCTTAAAACACGCAAGGCTTGTTTATTGAAGGCGTCCATAGAGCGTAACAACGGCGTCTTTTTATCAAGAGCCTCTCCACCGTAAGAACAAAATGCAGTGGGAATATAAAGACTGCCGTCTTTAACGAAAGCGTAAGAAGTAGGGTCCCAAGCGGTATATCCACGAGCCTCGAAAGTTGCGCGAAGACCACCTGACGGAAAACTTGATGCGTCAGATTCGCCCCTAACCAAAGACTTTTCTGAAAACTTCATAATAACGTCGCCGTCGCCGTAGGGTTCAACAAAACTATCGTGTTTCTCTGCCGTTATGCCCGTCATAGGTTGGAACCAGTGCGTAAAATGAGTTGCGCCCTTTTCTATTGCCCAGTCTTTCATAGCCGACGCAACTATTTTTGCCGCGTCGTGAGAAAGTGGCTTACCCTCGTCTTTTGCAAGACGAACGGCGTCGTAAGCCTCTTTAGGCAAACGCTCTTTCATAACCTTATCGTTAAAAACCATACACCCAAAAATTTCAGGGATATTTAAGCCTTTCATAAATTCTCCTTTAACCTTGCTGTAACGTTGACAACAAACGCATTAACTATGTTCAACGTTATTATAAAATTTTAACATTATTGACGAATAATGTCAAATATTTATTATAGATAACGCTATTTCTTTATATTTTAAGCGCGCGCAAAACGTCAGAAAAAGTTGCTCTTAAGTTTTGTTCACTCTTAAATCTACTAACCGAAAAATCTTGCGGTAAACGATTTATAGAAAAAACAGCAGTAACACCTTGCTCGTACGCCTCACTCATATCTCCGTCTACACCACCGACTATTGCGATAACGGGAACGCCTTGTTCTTTTGCCTTTCTTGCAACGCCTATCACAACTTTACCACGCAAACTTTGTCCGTCAATTTTTCCTTCGCCAGTAAACACTACGTCTGCATCTTTTATAATTTCACTAAACCCAACTTCATTAAGCACGGTATCTATGCCCATTTTAAGTTTTGCGTTAAAGAACGCTACCATGCCTGCGCCCATCGCCCCAGCCGCGCCTCCGCCCTTAAGGTTTGACAAGTCTAAACCTAGCGTTTTATTAACGACTTCACAAATATTTTTAACCCCTTCATCAAGCAACTTAACCGCCTTTTCGTCAGCGCCTTTTTGCGGGGCAAATATCGCAGATGCGCCGTTAATACCGAAAGGCGGATTATCTATGTCGCACATAACTTCTATATCTACTTTTTTTATTTTTTCATCTAGCCCCGAAAGGTCTATATTTGCAACGTCTGAAAGCGTTCCGCCCGTGGGAATAAACTCTTTACCGTTTTTATCAAAAAATTTAACACCGCAAGCGCAAGCAGTTCCACAACCGAAGTCGTTAGTGCAAGAACCACCTAGCCCAACAATTATTTTTTTAACGCCCCTATAAGTTGCATCTTTAATAAGTTGCCCAACGCCGTAAGTAGTGGTCCTTAAAGGGTCTTTATTATTCTCTACTAAGGGTAATCCTGCGGTGGCAGACATCTCTATTATTGCAGTTTTTCCACCGTCTATAAGTCCGTAAAATCCGTCAACGGTATCAAAAAACGGTCCACTTGCCTTTAATTTTATTATATCGCCACCCATTGCGGATAGAAAGCAATCTACACTGCCTTCACCACCGTCTGCAACGGGAATTTTAGAGACCTCTGCATTAGGAAAAATTTTATAAATTTCGCTCTGCATAATTTCACATATAGTCTTTGAAGAAAGAGTACCCTTAAACGAATCAGGTATTAAAACAAATTTTTTCATATTACCTCTATTTTAATATTTTTGTTGAATTTAAAATTTAATTATGCTAAAATTATATTAACGGCAAAAGCCGATTATTTTATGGTAGGATTATATATGATTATCGACAAACTTTCAAACATTTCAAACCACGTTAAAAACCCAGAGTTATGCGAGGCAATTAAAACTTTTTTACAAAATGCCCAAGAAAAAGAAGTTGGAACGCACACTATTTTAGGCAAAACGGTTGCGAAAGTTCAAGAATATCAAACTAAACCGCTTGAACAGGTTAAAACCGAGGCGCACGTTAAATTTATTGACCTACAATATATGCACACAGGTTGCGAACTTGTGCTTTCACAAAATATTGAAGGACAAAAACCTGTAACTGAATACAACGACGTTAAAGACGTTATATTTTATTCGCCTGAAAAATATGAAAAATCTCAACTTTTAGCAGGATATTTTGCAATTATGTTGCCTGAAGATTTGCATCAATGCGTTGCGCTTAACAATCCCGAACAAATTAAAAAAGTTGTGGTTAAAATTCCGATAGAAGAATTTTAACTAATTTACAATAGCGAAGAAGTTATTACTAAATCTGCGGTTGCAGGGTTAGTTGCTATTGCCACGTTGTAAACGTTTGCAATTCTTAAAAGCGCCTTAACGTCTGGGTCGTGCGGTTGGGCTTGCAAGGGGTCGCAAAAGAAAATTACTATATCAATAGTTCCTTCCGCCACTCTTGCCCCTATTTGTTGGTCGCCACCAAGCGGACCAGATAAGTAACCTTTAACACAAAGCCCTGTGGCGTCGGAAACTCGTTTAGCAGTTGTTCCCGTTCCGCATAGTGAATATTTCTCTAAAACAGTTTTATTTTTGATTGCCCATTCAATCATTAGTTGTTTTTTGTTATCGTGCGCAATGAGCGCAACAGTTTTAACTTCTTTCATTGGTAATTCTCCTATATAATTACAACGTATGCGCAAGCGTATAAATATTACCTTTATTTTTGATATATATGCACATACGTTTATGCTAAATCAACTTAAAAATCCCGAACGGCGTTCGGGATTTTTGTTTTTGTATTATTTTGCAAACTCGGTTGCGCGCCATTCTCTAATAACGTTGACCTTAATTTGACCAGGATATTCCATCTCTTGTTCAATTTTCTTTGCAATTTCTTTAGCCAAGAATAAGGTTTGAGCGTCGTTAACCTGTTCAGGTTTAACCATTACGCGCACTTCTCTACCAGCCTGAATTGCATAGCATTTTTCAACGCCCTTAAATCCACTAGATATCTCTTCAAGTTTTTGCAACCTTTTAACGTAGTTAGTGGTGGTTTCACGTCTTGCGCCAGGGCGTGCGCCTGAAATAGCGTCTGCTGCTTGAACTAGAACAGCCTCTATCGTTTTAGGCTCAACGTCGCCGTGGTGAGCAAGTATTGCGTTAATAACGTTGTGGTTTTCTCTATACTTTTTAGCAAGGTCACCACCGATTTGCATATGAGTGCCTTCAATTTCAAAGTCAACGGCTTTACCCAAGTCGTGAAGAAGACCTGCACGTTTAGCAAGCGTTTCGTCAACGCCAAGTTCTGCCGCCATAACACCAGCAAGGTGAGAAACTTCGATAGAGTGTTTAAGTACGTTTTGACCGTAACTGGTACGGAATTTAAGACGACCTAAAAGTTTAACGATTTCTGGGTGCAAACCGAAAATCTTACACTCGTACATAGCAGCTTCGCCAGCCTCTTTAATCTGTTGGTCAAGTTCTTTTCTAACCTTTTCAACAGTTTCCTCAATTCTAGCGGGGTGAATTCTACCGTCTTGAATAAGTTTTTCAAGTGCAATTCTTGCAACTTCACGTCTTACGGGGTCAAAACCAGAAACTATAACAACTTCTGGCGTATCGTCAATGATAAGTTCAATGCCCGTTGCGTTTTCTAACGTTCTAATATTTCTACCTTCACGCCCGATAATCCTTGCTTTCATATCGTCGCTAGGTAGCGGAACTACTGAAACCGTGATTTCCGTAGCCTGTTCTGTTGAACACTTTTGGATTGCTAGGCTAACAATTTCTTTTGCCTTTCTCTCACCGTTTTCTTTAGCCTCTGCCTCAATGTTCTTAACCATACCTGCAGCGTCGCGCTTTGCCTCGTCGGTAATAGAGAGAATAAGTTGTTGCTTTGCCTCTTCTTTACTCATTTGAGAAATCTTTTCAAACTCTTTAACCATCTTGTCGTGTTGAGCGGCAATGTCTTCAAGTTTCTTGTCAAGTTCCCCTTCTTTCGCTTTTAAAGCGTTTTGCTGTTTTGTGGTTTCCTCATTGCGTTTCGCAAGATTTTCTTCTTTTTTCTCTAACGTCTCTTCCTTTTGGTTGAGTCTGTTTTCAAGTCTTTGAAGTTCTGCGCGTTTTTCTTTAGATTCACGCTCGAAATCATTGCGAAGTTTGATTTCCTGTTCTTTCGCTTCTAAAATAGCCTCTTTTTTAATAGCCTTGCTTTCTTCCCTTACGTCATCAAGCATTCTATTGCGTTGCGCACTTATATCACCTTGTTCTTTTTCAAACTTTTTGGTTAAATTCTTTGCGCTAAAAACCCAGCAAAGAACTGATGCAACAACTGCTAAAACTGCTACGACGGCAACGATTATCCAAGGTAACGCCCCGCCGTTTGTCAAGAACAGGGAGCCGTAGTTAAAATTCTGCATAATATTATGCCCTCCTGTTATTTATTTTCACACGGAACTTATCCGCGCGTTTAACCATATTTAATTATATAACAATTTAACCGTAAAGTCAATGTTTTACAAAAGTTTTTACGCCTTATTGTTAAATGCTTCCATAATTTTATTTTTAATCTCTTCTGCTACCTCAATATTGTTCTCAAGATAGTCAACTGCTTTCTCTCTTCCTTGAGCAATCTTTTCGCCGTTATAAGAGAACCAAGAACCACTCTTTTGAATAATATCGTATTGAAGGCCAAGGTCAACCAAACAACTGCCTTTGGATATGCCTTTACCGAAAATTATATCAAATTCTGCAGTCTTGAACGGTGGCGCAACCTTATTTTTAACGATTTTAGCCTTTGTGTGATTGCCGTATGCGCCGTTGCTGTCTTTAAGCGCGTCTGCCTTTCTAACGTCAATACGAACGCTTGCGTAGAACTTAAGCGCTTTACCACCTGCCGTAACTTCAGGGTTACCGAACATAACGCCAACTTTTTCACGAAGTTGGTTAATAAAAATGATACACGTTTTAGATTTATTTGTAATTGCAGTAAGTTTACGAAGTGCTTGGCTCATTAGTCTTGCCTGTAAACCAACGTGCGAATCGCCCATATCACCTTCAATTTCTGCCTTTGGGGTGAGCGCTGCAACCGAGTCAACTACAATCAAGTCAACCGCTTTACTGCTAACAAGTGATGCGGTTATATCAAGCGCCTGTTCACCAGTGTCTGGTTGAGAAACGTAAAGTTCGTCAAGATTTACGCCTAGCGCCTTTGCATAAACGGGGTCAAGGGCGTGTTCTGCGTCTACGAAAGCGGCAATACCGCCTGCCTTTTGAGTTTCTGCTATGCAGTGAAGGGCAACCGTGGTTTTACCCGAAGATTCTGGTCCGTAAATTTCAATAATTCTACCACGTGGCAATCCGCCAACGCCTATAGCAAGGTCTAAAGATAAACAACCGGTTGGCAACGCCTCGATAGTAGTATCCCCTGCATTTTGACCTAAACGCATAATTGCGCCTTTTCCATATTGTTTTTCAATTTGCGCCATCATAGTGTCAAGCGCTTTCAATTTTGCTTCATCCATTTTAATTTCCTCTATATGCTTTTTAATTTTTTTATCGCCAGAAACAGCGCAGTATTCTTTGCCGTTTCGGTAATTTCTTCTCTATTTCCAGTAAGGTTGAGTTTATAAGTATGCACGCCGTCTTTTAGCCCTACTGCAATATAACACAACCCGACGGGTTTTTCGGTGTCGTCGCTCTTTGGTCCTGCAATGCCCGTGGTTGCAATGGCAACGTCGCAATCACCGCTCTTTAACAACCCAGCAGCCATTTGATAAGCGACGACGGCGCTTACTGCCCCGTGTTTTTCAAGGTCGGCCTTATTTACGCCTAACCTTTTAATTTTACTTTCGTTTGAATAGGTTACAACCCCTTCGTGAACATATTTAGATGCGCCCGAATTCTTTATAATATCCGCGACCACGCGTCCACCCGTAAAAGATTCTGCAACAGATATTTTAAGGTTTTTAAGTTTTAACAAATCAAACAACCTTTCGGCAGGCGTAGTGTCAAACTCTGCGTAAATATTATCTTTAAGATTGCCAACTATATACCTAATAACTTGACCACGAATATCCTCGTCTACCCCGTCGTTAAACAAAAGGTCTATAGTTACGTCGCCGTTTTTACGACAAACGTTACAATTTAAGCCTTGATAAATAGTTTCCGCTTGCGACAACACGTCGTCAAGAATAGCCATATCCCCTATGAATTTTAATATCAAGCGTTTAGACTCTATACCAAACTTATTTTCTAGATAAGGCAAAACGTATTTGTCGCACATAGGCTTAAATTGTTCAAAATTTTCTGGCAAACATACCACGGTAAACTCTCTTGCATCAACTATAAACCCTTGAAACGCGCCTTTTACGTTAGGTATAACCGTAGCCTCCACGGGTACTAGCGCGTAAGAATCAGAATAATCTACACCGTCGTTTTTAGCGACCACGTCAATAAATAATTTAGCGTTTTCGTTTTCAACCAAAACGGTTTCAAGTTTTTCGGCAATAATTTCTTTAACGTCAAACGCCAAATCTTCACTTACAACGATAATCAAATTATCAAACGTATCTTTAAATTCGTCAACTCTATGCCTAAACGAACGCTCGTCTGCGCAAGACAGCAACTCTACGGTGTCAACGTTTATGCCACCGTTTTTAAACGAAGAAACTACGTTTTGGTAATATTCTCCGTCAAAATCTCTAGTTACGTTAGTGAAAAAAATCAATGCCGTTTTCATTAGTTTTCTTTTTCGACCTTTTGAACTTTTCCTTCAAAATTTTCTTTAACGGTTTGTTGCGACAAAACCGCTCTATTTTTTACTATACATTCAATGCCAGATATTATGGTAAGCACTGTTGCAACCGCCATAAGCGCCAACCCTATAATATTTATTAAAGAATAAGCCTTTGGCATAAAATCCGCCCCTACAAGCAAAACTGCAATGGCAACGTCGGTAACGAAAGTTTTAATTTTACCCGACTTGTCTGCAGCAATAACCATACCTTTTGACGCAGCAACCATTCTAAACCCACTGATAACAAGTTCTCTTGCCAAAATTATAGCAACCGCAATAGATGCGTAAGCAGGCATAGTTAAAACTTCGCCAACTGGCACAAGCATAACTATAAGCGCAGTTGAAACTAAAACTTTATCTGCTATCGGGTCTAAAAACTTACCTAAATCGGTAACCATATTATACTTTCTTGCAATATAGCCGTCTAAAAAATCCGTAAAGGCAGCCAAAACGAAAATAACTGCAGATATTAAAAAGTTATACGGTATTTGCGGTATAAAATAAACAGCCACGAAAAGAGGTATCATTATTAGTCTTAAAATCGTAAGTTTTGTGGGTAAATTCATAATCTTTCTCCGTACAGGTCGTAACCTGTTGCCTGTGTAATTTTTACTTGATAATATTTTCCGTATTCAACTTCGTCTGAAGAAAAGAAGAAAACTTTTCCGTCTATATCGGGAGCGTTAAAATACGCCCTACCGTAATAAACCAACTCGTTTTCATCAAACCCTTCCGCAACAACCAAAAAGGTTTTTCCTATAAGTTTTTTATTGTTATCTTTTACTACCTTTTTTTGTTGCGCGTAAAGTTTTTTTAGACGTTGAAGTTTAATTTTTTCTTCAATTTGTCCGTCAATTCGAGCGGCGGAAGTGCCGTCTTCACAACTATAAGCAAAAAAACCTGCGTTGAAAAGTTTTGCTTTTTTGATAAACTCTAAAAGGTTGTTAAAAGCCTGTTCACTCTCTCTTGGAAAACCTGCAATAAACGTTGAACGGATTGCAATTTCAGGTATTTCTCTCTTTAACTTTTCAATAAGTTGCAAATATCCTTCGCCCGTGCCTTTTCTATTCATAAGTTTAAGCACTCCGTCGTCTGCGTGTTGCAATGGGATATCTATATATTTTAGCACTTTAGGATTGTTTTTTATTTCTTCAATCAATTCGTCGGTTAAATTTTCGGGATAGCAATATAATAATCTCAAAGATTTAACGCTATCTAGCGAAGTAAGTTGACTGACAAGTTGTTTTAAGGTTGTTTTTTCTGGCAAATCTAAACCGTATTTAGCGGTGTCTTGAGCGACCAAAATCAACTCGTTTACTTGCCCTAACCCTTTAACCTCTTCAATAAGGTCTTTTGTTGGGACTGAACGATATTTGCCACGAATAAAAGGTATTAAACAATAAGTGCAATGGTTTGAACAGCCGTCTGCTATCTTCAAATAAGCGTAATTTTGAGTAGTTAAAACTCTAGCCTTTCCACACTCACCACGGGCAACGCCCACTGCGTTTATTCTTTCACCTTGATAAATTCTATCTATAACGCTACAAATTTCGTGATAATCTGAAACGCCCATAAAAGCGTCAACTTCAATAAGTTCGTCAAATAATTCTTTTATAAACTTTTGTGGTAGACAGCCCGTAACTATAATTTTTTGCGCACTGCCTTTTTTCTTGTATTCGTTAGCCGAAAAAATTTCCGCAATAGCCTCTTCTCTAGAACTCTCTAAAAAGGCGCAAGTGTTGATTATTATTATTTCTGCGTCGTCTAAAGAAGAAACTAAAGTATGTTTTTGTTTCAAAAATGCAAGCATCTTTTCGGTATCTACACGGTTTTTATCACAACCTAAAGATATAACGCCCACACGCTTACTATCTGTCATAATATTATCCTTGGTAAAAATTAGTCGGGCATAGTGCCAAATTTTTCTTCAAACTGTTCTCTAGTCAAAAGCACTCTACGCGCCTTGCTACCCTCGTTGGGGGAAACAAAGCCCATTCTTTCCATTTTGTCAACTAAACCGCCTGCTCTAGAATATCCTATTTGGAAACGCCTTTGCAGTTGCGATATTGAAACGGTTTCCGTGTTTACGGCAAGCCATAAAGCCTTTAAGAAAAATTCGTTAATTTCGTTAGCCTCGTCGCCGCCGTCGCCACCGTCAGTGCTAACGTCTTCTTGTTTGGGGCGAGTTTCGTTATCAATAAAGTCTTTAAGTTCGTCGTCAAAATAAGCGGTGTTCTTTTCTTTGATATAATTTACTACGTTGGTAATTTCTCTACCGCTAATATACGCGCCTTGATACCTTTCGTAATTGCCCATAGACGAATCTTTAAATAGCATATCGCCGTTGCCCAAAAGTTTTTCTGCACCGCCTTCGCCCAAAATGGTAGAAGAGTCTGCGTAATTCATAACTTTGAGAGCAATACGTGAGGGCAAATTTGCCTTTATTGTACCCGTTATAACGTCAACTGACGGACGTTGAGTTGCCAAAACTAAGTGAATACCCGCCGAACGTGATTTTGCGGCAATCATACGTATTCTTTGTTCTAAATCTTTTTTACAAGCTTCCATAAGGTCTGCAAGTTCGTCGATAAAAAAAACTATTCTAGGAAGTTTTGGAACGGTGTCGCTTGCAACGTATTTATTATAATCGTCAATATTACTTACTTCGCCACCTGCGGCAGTAAACATATCGTTTCGCCTGTTAGTTTCTTCATAAGCCCACTTCAAGAGTGCAAGAACACGCTTTGGCTCGGTTATAATTTCATCAACCAACAAATGCGGAATATGTTCGTATTTTCTAAATTCAACCGATTTAGGGTCAACTAAAACAACTTTAAGTTCTTCGGGGCTATAGCGCATAAGCAAACTTAAAATCATAACGTGCATACATACGCTCTTTCCCGAACCAGTTGCGCCGGCAATTAGATAGTGCGGACCTTTTGCAAGGTCGTAACTTATGCTATTGCCAACAATATCTTTACCAACGGCAAAAACCAAACCGCCTTTTTTGGGGTTTTTAGCCAAGCCTTCCATAACTTCTCTAAACCCAACCGTAGACTTTGAAGTGTTTGCAACTTCTACACCGACAAGGTTTTTACCTGGAATAGGCGCTTCGATACGAACGCCGTCTTTTGCGGCAAGACGCATTTTTAAGTCGTCGTCAAAATTGAGAACTTTTTTAACGGAAACGCCGGCAGGCATCATAATTTCATACCTAGTGAACGCAGGACCTTGAACGTAACTTTGCGGAACTGCGTTGATATGGAACTCTTCTAGAGTACGCTGAATAATTTCCATACGCTCTTGGTGATTTTCTTTGGGTGCGTCAACTGGGGGCGCGTAATTTTCAAGCAAATCAAACGGTGGACTAAAATATTCTCTATTGATAGGCGGTTGAACTTTGGGCGGTTTTTGAACGGGTTCTTCTTTAACAGGCTCACTAGTCGCACTTTCAAAGCCTAAAGAACGGCGAGAACTTAAGTTTCCGTCAGGCACTACTCTGCTAGTAAAACTAGCGGTGGGTCTTTCAGGTTTAATTTCGGTCAACCCTTCTTGCGCGTCGTCTTCTTTAATCTCTTCTGGTTTGTCTTCACCAAAGAGAATACTTCTCATTCTTCCTTCGTTTCTAACGTTTGACGGTGGTAAAACGGGTTCTTCTTCAACCCTTTCTTTAACTTCCGTAACTGGTATATCCCCACCAAAGGTTTCTTCAATAAAAGGTATATCCACCGAAACGTTATCCGCTTGAGCGTTGCCGTCAACCGTATCTTCTAAAGCACGATAATCAGTTTCTTTCTCTATGGCAACAGCGCCGTCGGGCTTAACGTCTTCTATATCTGCGTAACGCCTACCAAACGTTTCCGCTCTAGCATTGGCGTTATCCCCAGCAACGGTAACCCCAGAATGTTCAATAAAGGGTATTTCTTCACTTATCGGTTTATCTTGTGGTGTAACTTGCTCGTTTGCCGTGGGTTCAACCGTTCTAGGGTTTATATAACCCGAAACGCTTGATTGTTGAGTATTAACGTCGTTATTAATTCCAAAAGTAGGTTTAACCGTCGGCTCGTTGTTCACAACGTTTTCTACGTTAGGCACGTAAGACGGACGATAATTATTTCTTATAGTTTCCACGTTGAGAGTGGGCGGAGTTTTAATATAATCAAGTTTACTCTTATAGTCGTCGTTTGCAGGTGCTGAAGGCTTAACGTCGTTTGCTTTAACAACGTTAGGGGTAACAACGCCCAAACCTTTGTCTGCAAACCCAAGTTTTACGGCAGATAAGGGGTTATTACCGTCTTTAGCAATTTCTCTTCTTCCCTTAAAAGCAAAATCTTGCGGATTATTTACGAACAATTTTTGTTTAGCATTAGTTTGACTGCTAACCGCACCGTCAACGGGATATTCTTTTTCCCCTTGAATTTCCACGTTAGCAGGAAGGGGTTGTGATTTAACGTAAGAACTTCTAAACTTATTAGCCTTTTCTCTATCGGCAACCGCTTTAGTCGCTAAACCGTCTTTTACTAAAGCGTAAACCGTAGCGATAAGAATAATTCCCACAACAACGTAAGCGCCAACGTCAGTCAAGATAGCGCATACGGGATAAGTTATCAAAGACATAACCAAACCGCCACCCGACGCAGTTGCTACGCCTTGGCTAGCCATATCGTATGATTTTTTAAGGTATTCACCAAAAGAAAGTTTTTCGCCACTCATAGTAAAAACGTGCACTATGAACGCAACCAGCACGAACGATATAGTTAAAAGCACTTTGCGTTTTCTGCTTAAAGAAGTTTTTTTATCGGTAATTAAAAACACGCCTAAAGTTGCAAATGCAATTACAACCGCATAAGCAAAAACGCCAAAACACCCAAATAAAAAAGAATTGACAAAAGCGCCTGGCACGGAAAAAATTGCGTCTCTAGTGATAAGACAAACCGCGCAAAGCGTTGAAAACAACACAAGTACAACACCCAACGTTTCTTTAGTGAAAATCGTTTGAGTATTTTTTTCTTTATCTTCTTTTCTTCTACCTAATCCGTTCAAAAGTACACCTCTAAACTGTCGTCTTTTTGATTATACCAAAAACTGCGTTTTTTTACAAGCCATATTAGTATTTTTTTAAAATAACCTTATATTATTTTCTAACGAGCGCACGCCCGTGCGCGAAAAAGCACGAAAAAAGGCTATACTAAAATTAGGATAGCCCATCTTGAATCGTTTAAATTTAACTATTAAAAACCAAAAACTCTTATTCGCTCAAATATATCATTCTACCGCACTGTTCACAATCAATAACTTCACCTTTTTGAAGTTTATTTCTTTCTGACAAAGGTAGTTCCATACCGCAAGCACCGCAACCTAGCCCTCTCACCGCAAAAAGCACGGGATATATTTTAGCCGAACGCTTTTTAAGATATCTTGCCATAAGAGATTCGTCAACCTTGCTCTTAAGTTTTTCAAGTTCTTTTTCTACCGCCGTTTTTTCTTCTCTTACCGATTCTTTAAGTTCAGCGTATTTTTTAGCATTTTCAGCATATTGAGCCTGCGCAGCTTTTGTGGTTGCCTTGATGGTTGCATATTCTTTCATAACCGATTGAATTTCTTCTGCTAATTTGCCTGCCTTACCTTCAAGTGATTTTATTTTGGCAATAAGTTCGTCAACTTTTTTAATAAGGTAAGACGCCTCTTTTTCATCTGCCAAGGCATCAAGAGCATCAGTAATTGCAACTTCTTGTTCTTTTAATTTTAACTGTTCGGCAGTGGTGCTTTCATAAGCCGAAATAAGTTCAGCAGCGCGAGCGTCAAGTTTGTTAACGTTCTCTTCAACGCCGTCAAGATATTTTTTTGCGCTGACAGCCTTTTTTCTTTCTTCACTGCTAGAAAGTTTCTTTTCAATTTCATTGAGTTTTGCGTCTACTTTTTGATATTCTAACAAAGATTGTATCATAGTAGTCCTCCTTTACATAAATCTTTTATCTGTAAAATAATGCGCTTTAACGTCTTTAGGTAATTGACCCGCTACGCAAGCGTAAAATTTATTAAAACCGTAATTTTCCGAAACGTAATGAGGAAGTATTATCACGTTTCTTTTCATATTTACAAGCGCAAGTAAAACGTGATGCGGAATATCAGACGTAACTATGGTGTCCGCATTAGTTGTTTTATTTGCAACCTCGCTTAACGCGCGCGACGAACCGCCACCGCAAAAAGAGGCTATTTTGCACACATTTTCGCAACCGTATGCAATAATTTTGTCCGAACCAAACACTTTTTTAACTTTTTTCACGAACTCGTCTAGCGCAATTTTTTCAACGCTAAACTCTCTGCCGTAACCGTGAGTTTCATCAAGATAATCTAAAATGCGCGTCTGTTTTGCGCCCAAACCTTTTGCAAGTTCAAAATCTATCCCACAGTCTGCAACGTCTAAATTCAAATGCATTGAAAGCACGTTCAAATTAGATTTAACAGCCTTAAGCAACGCAAAAGTATCTTGAGTTTCGCCAAGTGATTTTATAGGGTTATAAATTGCAGGGTGATGAGTTATTATAGTGTCGCAACCTAGTTCTAACGCTTTATCAACGGCAATTTCAGTTAAATCAAGCGTAAACAACACGCCTTTAACGTAATCGTGATTATTAACGATAACACCGCTATTGTCGTAATCACCTTTTTCAATCATTTTTCTACTCAACTCAAGTGGCGCGTAATTTTCAAGCAGTTGAACCAACTTTTCTAAATTAAACATATTTTTCTAACTTTTTAATTTTTTCTATAACCGTTTTTTTTGTTTCTTTAGATAACTCGCCTTTAAGTATCTCGTTAAGTTTATATATGTTTTCTTCAATCATTTCTATAAACTCTCTCGGACGCTGTTTAACGTTATCTCTGCCAAACTCTATCTCTTCTTCAGTAAGTGTATCACTACCCTTTTCAAGCACGATAAGATTATAAAACTTACCCGCGCTTTTAAAAAGTTTGTCGTATTTTATAGCGTAACCGCAATCGACGGCAACAAGTCTTGCCCTGTCGCAATTTTTCATAGGTTGAATAACTAAAGTTTTAGGTAACTTTTCAGTATTTTTTGCCCTAGATAAAATATCGCAAATTTCCTCTCCGCCCATACCTGCAATAAGCGCAACGTCGCAATAGTCAACGTTGTCAAACCCGTTAGAAACCACGCTTTTTGCGCTACCGTTAAGCAGTTCAGTTGCAAGAAGAATTTCGGCTTTTTTTAAGCATTTTGCGCTAATATCTGAAACGATTACTTTTTTACACTTTCCACTTTTAAGCATTGCCTTTGCAATATACCCGTGGTCGCAACCTATATCCGCAAAACTTTCGCACTTTGGCAAAACAGCAAAAATTTTATTAAGCCTATCCGTCATTATTGCTTGCCCATATAATCTTTAAGTCTTTTTGAACGGCTGGGGTGGCGAAGTTTACGCAAAGCCTTTGCCTCTATTTGACGAATACGTTCACGGGTAACGTTAAACTCTCTGCCAACTTCTTCTAAAGTTCTAGGCTTGCCGTCGTCAAGACCATAACGCAAACGCAACACTTTTTCTTCACGAGGGGTAAGAGTGTCAAGCACGCCTATAAGTTGTTCTTTGAGCATAGTGTATGAAACCGCATCAGTAGGCGCAGCACTTCTTTCATCTTCGATAAAGTCTGAAAGGTGGCTATCTTCTTCTTCACCGATAGGCGTTTCAAGCGACACGGGGTCTTGCGCTATCTTTTGAATTTCAATAACACGGCTAACTTCTAAATCCATTTCTTTTGCAATCTCTTCGGGGTGAGGTTCTCTGCCGAGTTCTTGCAAAAGTCTTCTAGAAACTCTTATAAGTTTATTTATTGTTTCTACCATATGAACGGGAATACGGATAGTTCTTGCTTGGTCGGCAATAGCACGAGTTATTGCTTGTCTAATCCACCACGTTGCGTAAGTTGAAAACTTAAAACCTTTTTGATAATCAAATTTTTCAACCGCCTTCATAAGCCCCAAGTTACCTTCTTGAATAAGGTCAAGGAATTGCATACCACGACCCATATATCTTTTTGCAATAGAAACTACTAAACGAAGGTTTGCTTCAGAGAGAAGTCTTTTTGCATATTCGTCGCCGTCCATCATCTT
Organism: Clostridia bacterium; assembly: GCA_017399035.1. Lineage (GTDB taxonomy): Bacteria > Bacillota > Clostridia > Christensenellales > Borkfalkiaceae > UBA1259. The sequence continues at coordinate 75,934 of JAFQEM010000026.1, forward strand.
TCTTGCAAGTTCAGTTTCTTCGTCGGGATTAAGAAGGGGAACTTTACCTATATCTTTAAGATACATTTTAACGGGGTCGTCCATACTAACTTCTTTTAGAAGTTGGTCGTAAAGGTCTTTATCCCTTTCTATTTCGTCTATAATTTGAACGCCCGAATCGTCAAAAAGTTTATAAATTTCTTCCATATACGCAGGGGTAACTTCAAACTTTTCAATTCGGTCAAGAAGTTGAGTGGTAGTTACGCTTCCACTGCGCTTATATTCAGATATAACGTTGCCCACTTCCGCCAAAAGTTCTAGCGGTAAAATATCGTCTTTTTTTTCTTCTTGAACTGCCTTTGCGTTCACTTTTTTATTTTCCATTTCGTTCCTCCCGTGGAAAATCCACTGTTATCTACCTTAAATCTGTTTTCTTTTTTGCTAACAATCTTGTCATTTCTGCCGTAAGTTCTCTGCGTTTGTCAGTATCCGTTTCGGCAGAAAACATTTCGGTAAGTTTTGCTATTTTTTTATCTATTGCCTCTCTTTTTAGAGTGCGCACGCAATCTGCAAAATAAACGGCTTGGTCAAAAGATTTATTTTCTTCTGCTTCCATACCTGCAATTCTAGAAATTTCCGCAATATGTTCTTCACTAACCGTTTCGTAAAGGTCAGAAAACTGCGGTCTTGCGCCTTGCGAATATTTTTCTTTAATATATTGCTGAATTTCTCTATGCACGGGCAAAGAAAATTCAAGTTCGTTTACGTCTGTTTCTTTTGCATAAGGTTTAGAAAATAGATAAGACGCTAATATAAACCTTGATGCAATAGCCGTTTTGTCGCCTTGATTGTCGTTAAACTGTGGCATCTCTAAAACATCTGCGCGCGGTTTTTCTTCAATGCTATAAAGTTCTCTCTTTAACGATTCATAGTTGATTTTAGTTAAATCTCTAACTACTTTAAGCAAGTCTTCTCTTTCCGCCGAAGATGCGCTCTCTTTTATAATCTTAAGCGCGTTGGTAACGAATTTTCTTTTACCGTCAACGGAATTTACGTCATAAGTGCGCTTTAATATATCCAACTTAAAGTCTATAAGTGGCATTGCGCCAGCCAAAAGTTTACGATAGCCGTCCTCGCCTAAATTTTTTATAGCGTCGTCAGGGTCCATACCGTCAGGCAAAGAAACAACCTTAACTTCAAGCCCTTCTTCGCTCAAAATTTCCAAACCGCGAATTGCCGCCTTTTGACCTGCAAAATCGCCGTCATAACTTATATAGACCTTGTCTGCATAACGCTTTAACATACGCGCTTGGTCTTTAGTGAGCGCAGTTCCCATTGTTGCAACCACGTTGCCGAACCCTGCTTGCGATAACGAAACCACGTCAAGGTGTCCTTCAACGATAATAACCGAATCTAAACCTTTTTCGTTTTTAATCTTTTTAAGATTGTTTATGTTAAAGAACGTTCTACCTTTTGAAAACGCAATAGTTTCTTTAGTGTTTATATATTTTTGTTCTTTTCCGCCGTCAATTCTTCTGCCAACGAAAGCAACCACGTTACCAAACTGGTCTATAACGGGTATAATAAGTCTACCACCTAACCAGTCGAAACATCTGCCGTTTTTTTCACCAACTGCGCCTGACACAATCATCTCTTCGTCAGTAAATCCAAGCGAACGCAAATGGTTTGGCAAAGAATTAAAATCAAGCGACGCGCCTATACCAAATTTTGTTATCGTTTGGTCTAAAATTTTTCTTTTAACCGCATATTCGTAATGGTTTGCGCCCTTTTCACCCTTTAAGTTTCTAACGTAAAACAGCGCAGTTTCACGAAGTAACAACAAAACTCTCTCACGCAGTTTTTTTTGTTCTTTAATTTTTTCGTCGTCATACCTAACTTCGGGTAGAGGAATTTTAGCGCGCTCGGCTAAAAACTTAACGGCATCACCAAAGTCAAGCGATTCAATTTCCATAATAAAACTAATAACGTCGCCACTTTTATGACACCCGAAACAATAATAAAACTGACCTGAAGAATTAACCGAAAAAGATGCCGTCTTTTCGTGATGAAAAGGGCATTTTCCCCAAAAATTACCGCCACGCTGTTCTAAACGAACGTATCTGCCGATAACGTCAACTATATCGTTTTTGCTTTTAAGTTCGTCCATGAACTTAACGTCAAAACCTTTCATTTGTCAATTCTTCCACTTTTTAGGTATAAAAATTTGCGTAAACGTTTTAACTGCGTATATATCGCTCATACCGGATATATAATCACAAATAACGACGTTCACGTCTTCATTATCTAATCTTTTCAAATAAAATTCTGGTAAACTTTTAGGGGATTTTTTATAATATTCGTAAAGAGCGGTTATCATTTTATCTGCGCGCGCCTCTTCCTCTCTAAAAGTTTTGTCGTTATAAACCCTTTCAAACATAAAGTTGCGAAGTTCAGTAGTGGCGTCGGCAATATGCTTTTCCATTTCCACTTTATTTTTGCTTTCACTCTCTTTAAATATGGATAAAAGCATAACGTTTATTCTATCTCTAGAAGTTTTGCCTAAAAGTTCAAGCGTGGTTTTTGGCAAGTCTTCAACTTTTATAAATCCCCCAACGATAGCATCGTCAATATCGTGATTTATATACGCTATTCTATCTGCTAAACTCACCGCTTTACCCTCAAGTGTTTTAGGGTTAGAGTTAATTTTGTGGTTTATAATTCCGTCAACCACTTCACGAGTAAGGTTCAAACCCGCGCCGTCGTTTTCTAAAAAGTCAACTACTCTACCAGACTGTAAGTTATGTTTGAACCCGTTGGGGCTTAATTTATCTAAAATGCGCTCACCCGAATGACCAAAGGGGGTATGCCCTAAATCGTGTCCAAGAGCAATCGCCTCGGTTAAATCTTCGTTAAGAGAGAGCGCGCGTGCAATACCACGTGCAATTTGCGAAACGTTTAAAGTGTGCGTCAAACGCGTTCTATAATGGTCGCCCTCGGGGGAAAAGAAAACTTGAGTTTTGTTTTTTAAGCGCCTAAACGCTTTACAATGAATAATCCTATCTTTATCACGCTGAAAATCCGTGCGCATAGGGCAAGGCTCTTCGTAGCGCAATCTACCCACGGTATTAACCGACTTAAACGCATAAGGCGATAAAAACATTTCTTCTTTTTGCAAAGTTTTTTCTTTCATAAAAAACCCCTTATTTAGGCTTACCCGAATATTATTACGCCACCAACCCCCCCTTTTCCCTTTTTTAAATATAAATAATTTAAATATTTTTCAATTAAAAGAAAAAGTTTTACAAAAAACAACAAAAACCCCGAAAATTTTTACTTTTCGGGGTTAAAATTTATTCTTTTTCTAAAATCTTTTTCAAGAACTGACCTGTGTAACTTGACGGGTTTTTGGCAACTTCTTCAGGCGTGCCTTGGGCAATCACCGTTCCACCACCACTTCCGCCTTCGGGCCCTAAATCTACTATATGGTCTGCAAGTTTAATTACGTCTAGGTTATGCTCTATTATAATTATAGTATTTCCACTCTCTTGCAAACGTTTTAACACAGAGCAAAGTTTATCAACGTCGTAACTGTGCAAGCCCGTGGTAGGTTCGTCAAGGATATAAAGCGTTTTACCCGTGGCGCGTTTACTTAATTCGGTTGCAAGTTTTACCCTTTGCGCCTCACCGCCCGAAAGCGTTGTGGAACTTTGACCGAGTTTTATATAGCCAAGCCCAACTTCTTGCAAGGTTTTTATCTTGTTATATATGCTTGCAATCGGCTTAAAGAACTCGCACGCCTCGTCTACGGTCATATCCAAAACGTCGCTTATATTTTTACCTTTATACTTAACTTGCAAAGTTTCTCTATTATAGCGTTGACCTTTGCACACTTCGCAAGGAACATACATATCGGGTAAAAAGTGCATTTCAATTTTTATAATGCCGTCGCCCTCACAATTTTCACATCTTCCGCCCGCAACGTTAAACGAAAATCTGCCCGATTTATATCCCCTTTCTTTAGCGTCTGGCGTTGATGCAAACAAATCTCTTATTGCAGAGAACACACCCGTATAAGTTGCAGGGTTAGAACGTGGTGTTCTTCCTATCGGCGACTGGTCTATCGCAATAACTTTATCAAAATGTTCAACGCCTTTAATCTCTCTGCAATTTCCGTCACGCAGTTTAGCGTTATTAAGTCTTGACGCAAGATAAGGGTAAACTATTTCGTTCACTAGCGAACTTTTTCCACTGCCCGAAACACCGGTAACCGCAGTAATTAAACCTACGGGAAAGCACACGTCAATATCTTTAAGATTATTTTGTTTTGCGCCTAAAACTTGCAAACACCGTCCGTCAGATTGTTTTCTAAATGGCGGTACTTCTATCTTTCTGCGACCAGACAGATAGTCGCCAGTTATAGACCTAGGCTCTGCCATAATATCTTCAACAGTACCTTGCGCAACAATCTCGCCACCGTGAACGCCCGCCTTTGGTCCTATATCTACAATATAGTCTGCAGAACGCATAGTATCTTCGTCGTGCTCAACCACGATAAGCGTATTACCCAAATCACGAAGTTTTTTTAAAGTGCCTATAAGTTTTTCATTATCACGTTGATGAAGACCTATGCTAGGTTCGTCAAGAATATATAAAACGCCGGTAAGTCCGCTACCTATTTGCGTTGCAAGTCTTATTCTTTGCGCCTCACCGCCCGAAAGCGTTGACGCCCCGCGTGAAAGGGTTAAATAGCCTAAACCAACGTCAATTAAAAAATTAAGTCTTGCCTTTATCTCTTTTACGATAGGCGTTGCTATTAGCGTTTGCGTTGCGCCAAGCGTTAAACCGTCTATAAACGCTTTAAGTTCAATTACGGACATATCGGTAAGTTCCGCAACGTTTTTTCCGCCAACCTTAACTGCAAGCGCCTCTTTTTTAAGCCTTTTGCCGTTACAAGTATTACACGGGCTTACCGTCATATACCGCTCAATTTCACTCTTTGTATAATCACTTGACGTTTCACGATATCTGCGTTCAAGGTTGGGTATAATGCCTTCCCAAGCAGATTCGTAACTACCGCTAAAAGTTCTTGTTTCATACTCTACGCTAACTTTTTCACCGTTAGTTCCGTAAAGTAAAACGTTATAAACCTCTTTTGGTAAATCTTTAACGGGCGTATCTAAACTAAAACCGTATTTTTTAGCCAACGCGCTAAAATAGATGTTAGCCATTTTGCCGTTATCTAAATTCCAACCAGTAATGGTCATTGCGCCCTGTCTCAAACTTTTATTCGGGTCGCGCACGACAAGTTTTTCATCAATTTTTTTATTAAAACCAAGACCTGCGCACTCTGGACAAGCGCCGTAAGGGTTATTAAAAGAAAATAACCTAGGCTCAATTTCTTCAATGCTAATTCCACAATCAGGGCAAGAATATTTTGTGGAAAATAAAAGACTTTCCCCACCGACTATCTGCACCACAACCAAGCCGTCTGCGAGTTTAAGCGCAGTTTCTAAACTGTCGGATAAGCGTTTTTCAATGCCTTCTTTTACAATCAATCTATCAACGACAACGCTTATATCGTGTTTTTTATTTTTATCTAATTTTATCTCTTCAGAAAGGTCGTAAACTACGCCGTCAACTTCTACACGGGCAAAACCGCTCTTTTTATAGTTTTCAAAATTTTTAGTGTATTCGCCTTTCTTGCCACGAGCCACGGGTGCGTTAATTAGAATTTTAGTACCCTCTGCAAGCGCAGTAACTTTATCTGCAATTTGGTCGATTGTTTGGCGCGCAATCTCTCTGCCACATTCAGGACAATGCGGAACGCCAACACGAGCAAACAATAGACGAAAATAGTCGTAAATTTCCGTAACCGTTCCCACGGTTGAACGAGGGTTATGCGAGGTGGTTTTTTGGTCGATTGATATTGCAGGCGATAAACCTTCTATAAATTCAACGTCAGGCTTTTCCATCTGCCCTAAAAACATACGAGCGTAACTTGACAAACTTTCAACGTATCTTCTTTGTCCTTCTGCGTAAATAGTATCAAAAGCAAGCGTACTTTTTCCACTGCCTGAAAGACCTGTAAAAACAACCAACTTTTCACGAGGAATAGTTAGGTCTACGTTTTTTAAGTTATTTTCTTTTGCCCCTTTAATTTTTAAATAATCCATAATTATTTTCTCATCTTCATTTTTAGTTTTGCTATTGTATCTCTAATTTCGATACATTTTTCAAAATCAAGATTTGCCGACGCTATTTTCATAAGCGCTTTCAATTTTTCAATCTCTTCAGGAATATCTTGTTTTTTAACGTCTTTTGTTCTATCTGCTTTTTTGGTTATTTCTAAAGTATTAACTACGTCTTTGACGATAGTTTTTGGAACTATGCCGTGCGCTTTATTATATTCGCTTTGAATTTTTCTACGGCGATTAGTTTCGTCAATAGCACGTTTCATACTTCCCGTAATCGTATCTGCATACATAATTACTCTGCCCTCTGCGTTACGAGCCGCCCTACCTATAGTTTGAATAAGCGAAGTTTCACTACGCAAAAAGCCCTCTTTATCTGCGTCTAAAATAGCAACTAACTTAACTTCTGGCAAGTCTAACCCCTCGCGCAATAGGTTAATTCCGCAAAGCACGTCAAACTCACCGCTACGAAGAGCAGACACTATTTCAATTCTTTCCATAGTGTCAATATCGCTATGCATATAACGCACTCTCACGCCGTTCTCTTTAAGATATTCGGTTAAACTTTCCGCCATTTTTTTAGTTAGCGTAGTTATAAGCACCCTACCTTTTTGAGCGGTAACTTTGTTTATCTCAATAAGTAAGTCGTCAATTTGATTTTTTGTTGGCTTAACGGTAATTTCAGGGTCTATAAGCCCCGTTGGGCGGATAAGTTGCTCTACCACCTGCCCAGCCTGTGAAAGTTCGTATTTTGCAGGGGTTGCAGAAACACAAACGAGTTGCCCCACTCTTTCGTCAAACTCTTCAAAGGTGAGTGGGCGGTTATCGAAAGCAGATTTTAGCCTAAAACCGTATTCCACCAAATTTTCTTTTCTAGACCTGTCGCCGTTATACATTGCGCCTATCTGCGGAATAGTCATATGCGATTCGTCGATAAACACGATAAAGTCTTTAGGAAAATAATCAAGCAAAGTAAAAGGTGGTTGACCTATATCTCTACCGTCAAAATATCTGCTGTAATTTTCAATACCACGGCAAAACCCTATCTCTTTTATCATCTCTAAATCGTAATCGGTGCGCTGTTTTAAGCGTTGCCCCTCAATCAACTTGCCCGCGTCGTTCATAAACCTAACTTCTTCATCACGGTCGCGCTCTATAGCAGCCACGGCGTTGTTTAGTTTTTCTTGCGCTACGGCGTAATGGCTTGCAGGAAAAATTACTGCGTGCTTAAGTTCAGATATAATTCTGCCAGAAATAAACTCAACTTCACAAATTCTATCAATTTCATCACCAAAAAACTCAACACGTATTAAGATTTCAGTGTTAGACGAGGGGAAAATATCTACAACGTCGCCACGAACTCTAAACGACGAACGAGAAAAATCTACGTCTTTTCTCGTGTATTGTACGGCAACTAATTTGCGCATAAGTTCATCTCGACTTATTTGGTCGTTAGGGCGAAGTGATATTGCTAAACGATAATATTCTTCAGGCGCACCCAAACCGTAAATACATGACACCGACGCAACCACTATGGTATCCGTTCTCTCTGAAAGCGAACAGGTTGCCGAGTGGCGAAGTTTATCTATTTCGTCATTTATTGCTAAATCTTTTTCTATATAAGTATCCGTACTGGGTATGTAAGCCTCTGGTTGATAATAGTCGTAGTAAGAAACGAAAAATTCCACACGGTTTTCGGGAAAAAATTCTCTAAATTCGTTGCAAAGTTGTGCAGCAAGTGTTTTGTTGTGCGCAATAACGAGAGCAGGGCGGTTTACGTTGGCTATAACGTTTGCCATTGTGAAAGTTTTACCTGAACCTGTAACGCCCAAAAGGACTTGCGTACGCAAACCGTCTTGCAAGCCTTCGGTAAGTTTTTTTATAGCCTGCGGTTGGTCGCCCGTAGGCTTATAAGCGGATTTTAATAAAAACTTTCTTTCTTCCATATCAAAAAATCGCCTTTAATATAAGACCTATAATAAAACTGACTATCGCAAACACCACGGTGGTGCTTAAACGAAAAATCAAGTTGCGTTTCATAACCTTTAAATTTCTAGCGTAGCCTTTGCCCTTTTCGGTAAGCGTTACGCAATAAACCTTTTCCCCGTGCCTTTCAGAATAAATTAAATCAAAATAGCCGTCAGAATAAAGGTCGTCCATAATCTTTTCTAAAAGTGTTTTGTTTAACTTTTCTTCCCCCACGATTTTAATTAAATCTAAAGGGCAAATAAGGGCGGAACTTTTTTCCTTGCATTGTTCAGAAAGCGAAAGCATCACTTTATTTTCCAAGCGGTTAAGCATTAAAATCCACCCACGATAACTCTAAATAATAACGCAACTAAAAAAGACCCTACACCACCTGCAACAGCGCCTGCAAATGAAAATAGAAAATATCTTCTTTCCGCACGAGATTTTTCTAATGCTTGTTCTAGTTTGTTTTCAAAAACTAACCTACCCTTGGTTAGCGGACACATACAAACTTCATTATCATCTTGATATTTTACGCTTATATATTCTCGTTCGTAAAGTGTTTTTATACACTCCGCTAAACCCAACCCGTCAATACCGAAACGCTCGGGCATAAGCGAAACAAGTTCTTCAATGGAAAATATTTTATACCCCGAATCATTACACTCGTGGTTGATAATGTTTAAAAGTTCGATACACCTTTTATCAAGCATACGATAAATACCCCCGTTACTATTTTGGGAATTTTATCGATTTTAATACCTTTTAGATAGTTACCTTTAACTGCTTGTAAAAATAATTTTAACATATAAATAATTTAATGTAAACAAAAAACGCAACCTTTTAGTTGCGTTTAATTTATAAATTCACTTAATTTGATTTTGCTTTTTTATTTGATAGTACGTTTATCAAAACGTAAGCCCCCACCAGCGCAACGGCGCTCAACGCAATAACTAAATAACATACCCAAGTTTCAACTTGCGTTTCAAAAAAATATATGTTGCAATCTATTGCCTTTTTCACTTCGTTTATAGCGTTTTCGGGAACGGTTTCGCCTATCGCTTTTAACGCACCGTTTACAGCGTGATTTCTAATTAAACTAGTTCCGTAAGTCCCCGGCAAAAACATAAGTGCGTTTCTCAATCCGTCTGAAAAACTAGATAACGGCATATACGCGCCACAAATAAAACCGTAACAAGAACTTACTATTGACCCCACAGCAGATATTTGACCTTGAGAACTTAAAAAATGGTTTATTACCGAAGAGAGTGCAGTTCCAAAAGTTACCAAAATAAACACGTCTAAAATCATAAGCAAAACGTCGGTAAAACTTATATACCAACCAACGCACGCAACGTAAATAAGCGACGCCGTGAGCGCGATAAAACAAATTATAAGCGTAACCAACGTAGTAGAAACGTAATAACTAAAAGCAAGCGTAGAACGTTTTACCGGCGTTATAGAAAAATCTTTATTTGCGCCCGTTATTTTATCTTGAACCATAAGCATATTAGAGCAAAAAGAAACAGTTACGCAAGATACGGCAAGAAGTGACGACATAAGTTGACCGCCAACCAAGCCGTTTATCATATTTTTATCAACTTTAACTTCAAAAGCCTCAAATATCCCCACGAAAGTTTGTTCGTATACGTTAGATAAAAAAGTAGCGTATAAAACCAACAGTATTAAAGGCGTAATAAGCGAAGTGAAAAACAAACCTTTATCTTTAAAAAATAACTTTGCATTGCGTTTTAACGTTATTAAAAACACTTTCATTTTTGGTCCTCCGATAGTTTTTTGCCTGTTACCGATAGAAACACCGAATCCATTTTACCTTTTGTAATTTCATAATCGCTAAAAAGTTCGGGGTGGTTAATTATTAGACTAGTTGCAGTTTTAGTATCTTTAACGGCAAACCTAAATCCACCGCTACCAGAAGACAACTTTTCAAAGTCAGCCCCCAAAGTTTTAGCCTGTTCTTCAGTTATTCCATAAATGGTTATAAAATCACCAGTATAGCGGTTTTTAAGGTCAATAGGCGTGCCTTCGGCAACAATTTTTCCACCATCAATAATAACTACAAAATCTGCGTCTGACGCCTCTTCCATATAGTGCGTGGTCAAGAGAACGGTCATTCCACGCTCTTTTCTTAACTTTTCTATCACACCCCACATAGTGTTTCTAGTCTGTGGGTCAAGCCCCGTGGTTGGTTCGTCTAAAATAAGAATTTCAGGGTCGTTAAGCAATGCCCTTGCAACGTCAATTTTTCTTCTTTGCCCACCAGAAAGTTTACTAACGGGTCTGTCTATAAAATCAGAAAAATCTAAAAGTTCGCAAAGTTCGTTTATTTTTTCTTTGCAACTGTTACCCAAAATACCGTATAAAGATGCTCTATGTACTAAATTATCACGCACGGTAAGCGATTTATCTAACACGGAATTTTGAAAAACAACGCCCACAAGCCTTTTGCTTGCAGAGGGATTATCCTCTACGTTTATGCCGTTTATAAAAACGTTTCCACTATCTTTTGAAAGTGTTCCGCACATTATAGAAATGGTTGTAGATTTACCCGCGCCGTTTACACCTAAAAAAGCAAACAACTCGCCTTTTTTAACTTTAAATGAAAGATTGTCAACCGCTTTTACCTGCCCGTAACTTTTGCATAAATTTTCAATGCGAATAACGTCCATTATTTATCCTCCAAAATTCCGTCTACTGCCGAAGAAAATACTTCGGCTTTTATTAAGGCTAAACCTTTCTTTTCGTCGCCCAAAAGAATAAGGCTATCCCCTGGTTTAATATCAAAAATTTTGCGTGCGTCTTTAGGGATTACTATTTGCCCTTTTTCGCCCACCTTACAAATACCAAAAAGATGTTTTTTATCTTTGCTCACTATAATATCCCCCCTAATTTATCAGTTAGAAAAGTTGGAAAAGTTATACATTTCATACTTCAATTATATTTGAACATTAAAGTTTTGTCAAGTATTTTACTTAATCTTTTTTTTATGATATAATAAATTTTATGATATAATAAATAAAAATTTGAATTTAAGGTAGTTTATGCAAGTTAAATACGATAATTTTATAAATTACGCACATAGGGGTGCAAGTGAATATTGCCCTGAAAATACACTTTTATCTTTCTATACTGGTATTTTTATGGGCGCAAACGGTATTGAAACCGACGTTCAACTTACCAAAGACAGCGTTTTGGTTTTATTCCACGACCACACTTTAGAGCGTGTTACGGGTGAAAAGGGTTGCGTAGAAGATTATACATTTAACGAATTGCAAAGTTTTAACGTTAAGAAAAACTCTTTTACCGATAAAATTATATCTTTTGAAGATTTACTTTATCATTTTTCGCATAAGGATTTGACGTTTGCCATTGAACTAAAAGGCGACAAAACCGCAAAACCCACTGCAGACCTTTTAAGAAAGTATAATATGCAAAATAAGACCATAGTAACTTCTTTTAAGTTTAACGAACTTGAAGATTTAAAATCTTACGCGCCCGAATTTAAAGCAGGATACCTTGCTTTGGAAGTTGTTGACGAGGCTCTTTTAAGCAAAATGAAACGCTTAGGCATTGAAGAACTTTGCCCACGAGCAACCGTAATAACAAAAGAAAAGGTTAAAAACTGGAAAGAACAAGGGTTTGAAGTGCGCGCTTGGGGCGTTACAGATGAAACCATTATGAAAGACATTTTTGACAGCGGAATAAACGGTATGACCGTTAATTTTCCCGATAAACTCACACAATATTATCTACAAACAAAAGGATTAAACAAATGAAAGTTTTAAAAACACAAAGGAACAGTAAAAATTGTATTGTTTGCGGAATGGACAACCCTTTCGGTTTACACGCACCGTTTTACGTTCTTGAAGACGGAACGGTTGCAACAATAGTAACTTTTAAGGATTTGCATCAAAGTTACCCCGACCGCACGCACGGTGGTATGATTGCAACTTTGCTTGACGAACTTATGGGCAGAGCGTTATGGATAAACGAACCCGATATGTTTGGCGTAACCACCACAATGAACATAACTTATCGTCGCCCCGTGCCTTACGGCGTAAAAGTTAAAGCGCGCGGTTACATTACGTTTAATTCACGTTTAGGTTTTTCGGCTAAAGGTGAAATTTACGATATGGACGGCACGTTGCTTGCTCAAGGTCAAGCAAGATATATGAAACTTGCATTTGAGCGCGCGTTTAACGAAAACACTTCATTTCACGAAGAAATGTGTTACGAAGTGCCTATGGATATTACGGAAATTGACCTACCTGAACTTATTAAAGAATAAAATCAACGGCGTTTAATTACGCCGTTTTTTCTTTCGTGAAGTAACCTTTTTATTATGTGTTTTCATATAATAAACCGTAACACGAAGGAGGATTTTATTTAATTATGTGCTGTCTTTTTGGAAACAATAACTACAACAGAAATTGTAACTGCTGTCATAATAACCTTGTAATACGTGGCCCTATCGGTCCGACGGGTGCTACTGGCGCAAGAGGTCCTATCGGTCCACAAGGTCCTGTTGGTCCGCAAGGTCCACAAGGCCCTGTCGGTGCAACGGGTGCTATAGGTCCACAAGGTCCTATCGGTCCTGTCGGTGCAACAGGTGCTACTGGTGCAACAGGGGCAGTTGGTCCGCAAGGTCCTATCGGGCCCACGGGTGCTATCGGTCCTCAAGGTCCTGTTGGTCCGCAAGGTCCACAAGGCCCTGTCGGTGCAACAGGCGCTACTGGCCCTCAAGGTCCTGTCGGTCCCACGGGTGCTACTGGCCCTCAAGGTCCTGCAGGTTTAAGCGACGCTTTATACGCAAGTTCAACAACGGCAACCGTTGGTTCAGGTGCACTTATACCCATAACACTAAACGCATCTTCGCCTGCAACGACTATGACGGTAGCAGACAACGAAGTAATCGTTACAGACGCAGGAACCTATTTGGTTTCTTATTTTGCAGATGGTTCTACGGCTGGCGGTAGTTTTGACACTTCTTTATATTTAAACGACGTTGCTATTGCAAATGAAACATTGTCTTTCACTAGTGGTGAAGGTAGTTCAAGTAAAACTATTTTATTGAACCTATCAGCAAACGACGGTATTTCTATCTATAACACATCAGCAACCGAGGCAACCTTATCAAGCGCATCAATAACGATAGTTAAAATCGCTTAACGTTACAAAAAAATCCACAACGCTTTGTTGTGGATTTTTAGTTAGTCTATCATATTACTCAATCTTTTTAGCGACATACGTCTGCGCATATAAGGGTGATATTTAAGCCCTTCTTGCTCAAGTTGTTTAGAAACGGCAATCTCTTCACAAGTGGTTGCGCAACCTGCTTTTTTCATTGCATCATAAAGAGTTTCATACGGTGGAACAGATGCGATAATCTCTCTTATTTTACCCCAGTTGTCTTCTATGTCTTTAGGATTTATTCGGTCAGTAATGGTGTCGGGGGTATTAAGTTTTACAACTTCGCCTTTAAGTGCGCCGTAATGCTCGTAAACGTCTTGCCAGTCTACCTGTTCTTTGTGCGCTTTAACCGAAGTTTTTTTATAAAGTTCGCCGTATTCTTTCATTATAAGCAAAGTTGCAACGCCAACTTTTTTGCCGTGAAAATCTGAAAGTTTGCCCTCTAACAATTTTTTACATTCCCAAAAATGTGAAACTATGTGTTCTGTTCCACTTGCAGGGCGTGAATTTTTTACAAAACTCATACCTAAACCAGTAAGCAACAACGCCTCTAAAACTGCAGATGCGCTATCTTCGTCTTCTGCCGTAATTCTATCTGCTAAAGCCATTATTTTATCAGTTGCCTGTCTAGTTAAATTTGCAACCTTTTCACAATAATATTCACCAGTTATCAATGCAGAAACTTGCCAGTCTATAAGCCCAACGTATTTACCTATCATATCGCCAAAGCCTGCAGATTTAAGTTCAGCAGGTGCTTTTGCTAAAATTTTAGTATCTGCAATAATCACTTCGGGCGATTTTGCATCATAAGTTGCCTTAAAATTACCGTCGGTTAGTGGCGCACCGTAAGATGCAAAGCCGTCCATACTAGCCGCCGTTGCAAATATACATAAAGGCTTTTGAGCGTCTTTGCTTGCTTTTCTGCAAATATCGTTGAGCGAACCCGTGCCGACTGATATAACGCCGTCATTATCAGATATCAACTCTTTAATAACTTCAACTTGCTCTACGGTAGCCTCTCTTAAGTTATCGTAAATTTTAAGACGAACCTTAAAATCTTTAAGCGCTGTGAGTACGCCGTCGGCAGCCTTTAGGGTGTTTTTATCTGCAACGAGCAATAAGTTTTTTTCAAAGCCGTTACGCTTTAAAATTTCGCCCGTATCTTTTGTTACCCCACTACCTATAACCACGTCTTTTAGCGCAGTTTCGTGTTTTATTCCGCAATCACAATCGGAAAACTCTTTAATAATCGCTTGTAAATCAAACATTTCATTTTCTCCATTTTTTTATATTTTAACACGCAAAAAATAGCACGGCAATAATATTAAACATATATTATTGTTGATTGAACGATTGACCGAACGCTCAATTTTAAAGGTAAAATTGCGAATTTTTTGCAAATAAACGACCAAATTTTATTTTAACTAATTTGAGTAACCACTTGCGATTGACCGTCTTTAACGTATACGGAAATTATTCCGTGAACGTCCGTTCGCCAAATTTTAACGTTTTCGTTAGCAGTTTCTAACCTTGAAAGCACTTGGTCAGACGGGTGCCCGTAATTATTAGAACCAGATACGGAAATAACTGCATTTTCAGGTTTTAACGCCCTTACGAATTCCGAACAAGACGCGTCGTTAGAGCCGTGGTGAGAAACTTTCAAAAAGTCAACGTTTTCAAGATTTACGTTTACACCTTGCTTTTGATAATATCCACTTTGGGTAACTGAATTTTTATATGCAAATTTTTCTTGCTCTTCGGGTGCGTCACCTGTAAAAACAAACGTTAATTGTTGCGACTGCAAATAGATTATAGGCGAAAGCGCGTTGCTTTGCTCTTCGGTTGGAACTTTAGTTGCGTTAAAATCTCTATAGGTGCTATTTGTAAAAGATTTTGGCGTAGGCGATAGAAAAGCCACCCCGTAGTCTTGCCCCACTATAACGTCAAGGCAATCACTTGTGTTTATGCTTATTTCTTTTTCATTAAGGCGTTCAACCGCACTTTTATATAGGGGAAAAAGTGGCAGATGAGTTTCGATTATATCTGGAATATACGCAACGCCTATTTCAAAAGAGTTTATAATATCCACAGCGTTTCCAACGTGGTCTGAATCGGGGTGGGTAAATATTAAATAATCTATTCTACTGACACCACCGTTTTTAATAAAATCAATTATACTTTTTGATATTTTTTGGTCTGGCGGTGCGCAATCTATAAGCATAGTTTTTCCGTCTGAAAAATAGATAAATGCACTATCCCCCTCGCCCACGTCTAAAAAATGAACGGAAAAACAATCAAACGGTTTGCTTTTTTTGTTACCACTTGCAGAATTATCGCAACCGCAAAAACACAAGGCAATTAAAATTGCAGATAAAACACAAAATAAACTTCTTCTTTCGTTAAACATCTAATTACTTCTTTTTAGTTTTTTTACCGTACGTTAAAGCGTTTATCTCTTCTATTATTTGAGGCATTGCTTTCATTGCGCAATTATAACCTATATCAAACATTTGATTACTTGAAGAAATAGAAACTGAAGTGTAACCACTTAAATCTGGGTGCAAAGTTAGGTTAGAAAACTTATAGCCTTTAGCCCACGGCTCTTTTACGTTTGACTTATACGTGGGGAAAATTTTAGAAATTATGCTAGGTTTTTGCTCTCTTGTAGAAAGGTCAACACCTATAATATAATCTGCGCCCATATCTTTAACAACATCTGCAGGTATTGAATTAGTGTACGCGCCGTCTATATATCTAACGCCGTCTATAACCACGGGCTTAAAATAAGGTTGCATACTGCTTGAGGCGCACAACGCCATTGCAACGTTACCCTTATCGAAAACATGCTCTTCGCCCGTGTCAAGTTCGGTAGCAACCGCCTTAAACGGCTTTTTCATCTCTTCAAAATTTACACTGCCTAGTTGATTATCTAAAACTTTTGCTAAAACAGAAGTATTGAGCATAAATATATTTTTTACGTCAGTCATATCCGTAAAAGTTTTAAGCAGTTCAAAAATGTCGGTAGAAGAATATCCTTGAGCAACGCACGCCCCAACTATACTGCCTATGCTAGTGCCTGCAATATAATCGAAAGAAATTCCGTTTTCTTCAAGCGCTTTAAGCACCCCTAAATGCGCAAAGCCCTTTGCCCCACCCGAGCCTAGAGCAATGCCCATTTTAATTTTTTTAGGTTTAGAGCGTTTAAACAGCCAACTAAAAAACCCCATTATTTGCTCTCCTTGTTATTTTGCGTTTTTTGCATTGAAACTTTGACTATTAACACGGCAAGCAAAATTAAAGCAATTGCAAACAACGCATAAAGAATATAGTCTAAAACTGCTATATTCCATAAAGTAATGCACAATTCTGCAAGCAAAGATATAAGCACCCCTGCCATCAAATTGCCCAAAGTGATAGGTAAAATAACTTCCCTAAATTTAAGCCCCAAAAAAACCGCAATGGCTGTGCCCGTCCAAACGCCCGTCATAGGCAATGGAATTGCAACGAACACAAAAACGCCCAACTGCTTAATAAGCGTTTCGCTCATATTAGAACTTTTGCCTTTTTTCTTTTGATTTTCAAAAGCAGAAAGCGCTTTTTCTTCACAATAACTTTCACACTTGACAGCAATGCGTGAAAACCATTTGATTTTTTTAAGCAAATTGAGTATAGGCTTAAGCAAAAAATAAATTGCTATAAATACTATAGTAGAACCTAAATATGAAAGCGCAAAGGCGTAAAAAAATCCCAAACCTGCCCCGCGGGCAAAAACTATAGAACCTTTAAGTTCAATAAGCGGAAATATAGACATAACTAGCGTTGCCCAAAAGTCGTTACCTATAAGGTTTGAAATAAATTCTACCATAAATACGCCTCAAATAATTGTTTTTTTTATAAATATCAGTATAATGTAATTATCTGAAAAAATCAACTAAATAATAATATTTAAATGGAAACCAAAATATGACTACACAAAAAATGCTATCCCTTTTAAGAAAGGGTATAACTAAATATAAAATGATACGTGGCGGAGATAAAATTGCCGTTGGTGTTTCTGGCGGTAAAGACAGTGTTACACTACTTAAACTGCTTGCTGAATATAAACGTTGGTCGCCAGAAAAATTTGACCTTATAGCCATATCCGTAGACTTAAATTTTGAAGATGCAAAAACCGACTTTAACCCTATTAAAAGTCTATGCGATTCGCTAGATGTTGAATATCACGTAGAAAAGACCGAAATAGGAAAAATTGTTTTTGACATTCGCAAAGAAAGTAACCCGTGCGCGTTGTGTTCAAAGATGCGAAAGGGCGCGCTAAATAACCTAGCCAAAAATTTAGGTTGCAATAAAGTTGCTTTGGGTCATCACTCCGACGACCTTATAGATACGCTTATGCTCTCGCTTTTCTATGAAGGCAGGCTTTCTACGTTTGCGCCAAAAAGTTATCTAGATAAAATAGATTTAACTTTAATTCGACCTATGATAATGATAAAAGAAGTTGACGTTATTGCATATTCTAAAGATTTGCCGATAGTTAAAAGTTGTTGCCCTGCAAACAAACTTACAAAACGCGAATACGTTAAAGAAGTATTGCGCAACGTAGGCAAAGATATACCCAACGTAAGAGATATGGCGTTTACTGCAATAACTCACCCCGAAAGATATAACCTTTTTGACAAGTTTGAAAATCAAATTGATGAATTTTAAATTATAATGGTAAAAACTAAAAACGCCGTCGGCTGACGGCGTTTTATTATTTATTTTTTCTTCGTTCTTTCTTTATTTATATAAGCAACCACGCTTACGCCCGTTAGTTCTTCAAACTCTTTTTTATCTCTAACGGTATTGTCAAGCGCATAAACTATCAACGTTGCTATTACCGAAATAACCACACCTGCAACTGCGCCTATTATAGTATATTTAACGTAAGACGTATTTGAAACTACATCAACGTCTTTTTGCGTACGAATAAACTTAACGTTGTCAGCCATAATACCGCTCGAAACTATTTTAGACGTAGAGAAAGTATCAATCAAAACGTTCAACTTTTTCTCTGCAAGTTCTCTAGATAAATCGGTGTAAGTTATTGAAAAAATCAAACTTGTTTCGCCGTAATTTACGCTTATTGCGCCTTTAGACAAACTTTGCTCTTCCCCCTCATACTTTTTAGCGTAATTTTCGTCTGCCTCTAACAAAAGCCCCGGGCTTTTTATCAACTTTTCAACGGTAGGCAAATATCTTTTTGCAAGCGTTGCCTGATTTGCCGTTTGCGACTGTGACGAACTAGACCCGATTTCCGTTCTTAAAATGAGCGAACAACTTGCCGTGTACGTTGGCGGAACTTTCATAACGCAATATCCTAAACCGATAAGAGCGCAAAGAATAGTGGTTAAAATTATTAAAAGCGCGTTCTTTAATAAAATTTTGAAAAAGGGGAAACTTTTTTCTGTTTCAACGGCTACAACTTGTTCTTGTTCCATTATTTCTTACCCCCTACGTGGTCTATATTTGCAAGAACGGAAACACCCGTGATGCGTTCAAGTTCTTCTTTATCTTTTATCGAAACGTCTGTAACGCTAATAACGTAAACGGCAATCGCAGCAACAACTACGCCGATTGCAAACCCTATTATGGTGAACTTTACTTTAGAAACGTCTGAAGACCAACCACTATTACCAAGACTAATAATGCTGATTTTTACACCCGCAAAATATCTATCGCCGTTAGTACCTTTTTCCGTTCCTATTTCACGTTCAAATGCCAAAACGTAAATTTTTGCCTTTATCAACGCTAGTTCAAGGTTGGGGTCAGTGTAACTGATTGAAAAAGAATATTCATCAGTTTGATTAGTTTCAACTTTTGCAGAAACTGAAACGTTTTCTTTAACTATATATTTTTTATCTGCGGGTGAATTGTCGTTAGTAACGTAAGGGTCTTCTGTTCTTACGTCTTCAATAAACTCGTCTAAAGAAGTAACGCTACCTTGCGCAGATTGATTTCTATATTGATTTCTATACTGAATATAATAAAAATTTGCGCGCTCTATAACGACACCCTCGTCGCAAAAGTCAACAATAGTATTTATATATGCGTTCATTATGTTAAAGTTAGTTACAATATTGCTATTACTTGTATCTTCTGCCATACAAACGACTTCTTCAGTTGCAGTATAGTTAGGTTTTTTTATAAAAGCGTAACCTATACCGCAAGCCGTACAAAATAACACAAGTGCAATAACTAGCACTAAATTTCTCTTAAAAGCAAACCAAATATCTTTAATTATACTGTCGCTAGTCTTTACGTTTTCTTCCATAAACAGTTAATTTCTCCCTATAGATATTTTTTGATAATAGCGTTGATGCAATCTTTTTTATTAAGCACGTCTTGCGCAAGTGCAATTTGATTGCGCGCTCTGTCTACGTTATGTCCTGGATATTTCGTCTTAAAATAAACGTCGCCATTTAAATAATCAGTTAAAAACCTTACGGCAAGTTCCACAGTCATTGCAAACACGCCAAGATTCATACTCTCTTTTTCTTTTTCAGTAAGAACGTCTTTTACCTTTCCTATAAAGCCTTTGGTAAACGCCTCGTATTTATCAAGGTCAAGCGCAACTTCGTCAACGTCAGGATAATCTTCAATAACGGTGTTTGCAACAAACCTTATTGCATCACCAAAGTCGTGCGCTATTGCGCCCGGCATAACCGTGTCTAAATCAAGCACGGCAAGAGCCTCACCCGTGGTTTTATCAAAACTAACGTTATTACATTTAGTATCGTTATGCGTTACACGAAGCGGAATTTCGCCACAGTCAAGATATTTTTGAAGTAAACACGCTTTTTCTTCAAATTCTAAAAGTTTATCAATTTCTTCTTTAACTTTGTTTACGCGCTTGCATTTATTTTCTTCAATAGCCTTATGAAAGGCTTTATATCTCAACGAAGTGTTGTGAAAATTAGCGATTGTAACGTTGAGCGACGACGCATCAAAATCGTTAAGATAATTTTGAAACTTACCAAACGCCTGCCCTGCACGTTCAATAATATTCAAATCGTCGCAAGTGTCGTAGGTTATAGAGTTTTTAATAAAACGGTAACAGCGCCAATAATCACCACAATCGTCTATAATATAAGGCAATCCGCTCTCTTTAGCCCTGAACGCCCTGAGCACGAAAACGTGCGTATCTAAACCGTTTTCTTTTACTTGCGCCCTAATATTTTCCGTAACTCTTACAATATTTTCCATTACCTTTTCAGGTTCTTTAAAAACGTTTTTGTTGATGCGTTGAATTATATATTCTTTCTTTTCGCCATCTCTAACGTATTCAACCTTATAGGTACAGTTAATGTTTCCAGTGCCTATCTCTTCGCAACGAACGTATTTTCCGTTTACGTCAAACGACGCACAAATATCCCTTATCGTCAAAACAAGACCTCACTTTTTTCCCTTACCATATCATTTTAACACATAAACGATAGAAAAAGCAATATAAAATTGAATAATTTTATCGTTTTAATTCTTTAAATAATTAAAAAGTTGATTTATAACCAAATCAACTCTTATGTTTTTCTATTATTTGCCTGTTTTCTATCCTTATTATGCGGTTACAAATTGAAGACGCTGCCTTTTTGTGAGAAACTATTATCAGAGTTACGTCTTTTAAGCCTTTTAAATTATCAAGCAAACGCTCTTCAGTTCTTTCATCAAGCGCGCTAGTTGCCTCGTCCAACAAAATAACGGGGGCGTTACACAAAATTGCCCGCGCAATAGCCACCCTTTGAATTTGCCCTTCAGATAAACCTACGCCGTTTTCGCCCACAACAGTATCAAGCCCTTTGGGAAGTTCAGAAATAAAGCCGTCTGCACAACTAATTTTAAGCGCGTTTTGTATCTCTTGTTCAGTTGCGTCTTCTTTGATAAAAGTAACGTTATCTTTAAGCGTTCCGCTAAAAATCATATTACCTTGGGGAACGTAAGAAAATAAAGTTCTAGTTGAATTATCTAAAACGGTTTCTTCATTATTACCTATTGCCTTTATGCAACCACCGTCAAGCGGATATACGCCTAACATAAGTTTAATTAGCGTACTCTTCCCGACACCAGACGAGCCTTCTATCATAACGAAGTCGCCTTTGTTAATAAAGAAATTTGCACCGTTTAAAACCTTTTCTCTTCCATACGAAAAATCTACGTTTTCAACTTTAATGCCAAGCATATTTGAGTAAGCAGTAGCCTTGTCAAACTTACGGACTTGAGGCTCACTTTCAATATCTTCAATCTCTATAAGTCTTTCAGCAGATGCAATCATTGCGTAATATTTTGGTAACACGTTAGAAAGTGAGGCGAACGGAACTTGAACGTTGTTTACAAGTTGCAAAATTGCAGATAGAGAACCGTAAGTTAGCGTTTTGTATAATATTTTTACGCCACCGTAAATGAGCGCAAAAAGATAACCTGCGCTGAAAATAAAATTATAAGTGGCGTGCCCTATAACTGAATAATTTTTGCGACGCATCTTTATTTTGAAATTGTCGTTTTGAAGTTCGCTTGCCTGTCTTTCTATTTTATCATTGACAGAAAAAACCTTAACCGCAAGCAGATTTTCAATACACTCTTGCATAAACGAGCGAACTTTACCATCCGTCTCTTGAGCCCTTTTATGCAAACTTTTTAGTTTACCACGAAGTAAACTTATAACCAAAAACACAAGCGCGCCTGCAACGGTAAACGCAACGGCAAAAATCCAATCTAATATAATTAGAGCAACTACTGCGCATATAAGCCTTACACCCGCAGAAACAACGGTGGGAACTATTCCGGTAACCCCGTCTGCGACCACGGCAACGTCTGCGGTTAATCTATTCATCAATTCGCCACTATGATACGCGCTTATTTTATCTTGTTTTTTATTAAGCACACTAGAAAACAAGTGTGATTTATATTCCATTTCTAATTTTCCGCGTATGTGTTCAGTTAATCCGTTAATAATAATTCTAAATATAAACTGCAAAACCACGATTACACATATGCCTATAGCGTAGGCTATAAGTCGTTTTGAATCACCGTACACGGTTGCGCTATCTATAATCTCTTTAATTGCAAACGCAAACAAAATGGATAAAACTGAAAAAAATGCGTTGGATAAAATTAGCATAGTCATTTTTAAGCCTTGCTTTTTTGAACGTTCTATAAGCCATTTTAAGGGTTTTCTTGTTTGCATAACTTCTTTTTCCGTATATTTTATTACTTTTTACACGAGTAAATATATTGTATCACAATTATTTAAATATGTAAAGTTTATTAAAAAATTTATGTGTCGTTTAATTTGCTTGAATAATTAGCCGTTTTGTTGTATAATGTCGGTATGTCAAATTTTAGAGAAAAAATGTTAAACAACATAAGCGCACTCGCTAAAAAAATGCAACCGTTTTTTTACGGCGCATACTTCCCAGCATACGTTGCTATGATAACGGCATTGTTCTATTTTTTAGACCTTGCTATTGTAGGTCTTTTCGTGTATGCTGTTTTCGCTTGTTTAACGCTTGTTTTATACGAAGATTTGACACCGTTTATCCCTTTGCCCGTATGCGTGTTGGCAATGTTCAAAAGTTTTGATGCTTTCTCTAACGTTTTAACATACGTGCCGTTGGTGTTTATTTTTATTGCCCTAGTACTACATTTCGTACTTTACCCTATAAAAAGGATAACGAAAGGCAAACTTTATCTTCCACTTATCATAGTAACTTTTGCACTTTTCGTGGGTGGTTTTTTCGCCCCGTATATGTCGCGTTACGGTGGGGCAATAGTTTCAATGGTTGCAGTTGGTCCGTTAGTTCTATTTATTTATTTTTTATTTACCACTTACGTTAAACCGCCTGAAAAGTTTGATTTTGCAAAACACGTGGCGTACGTGCTTACTCTTTTTGGTGTTTTGTGCGCAATAGAAACTTTTTACTATAAATATTGTCGTGTTACAAATAACCCTATAGTCGACGTTATTAGCGTAGGTTGGTCAAATATCGGATGGTCAAACATCAACGCAGTTGCAACTTGCCTTTTGATATGTATGCCTGCTTGCTGTTATTTGTTAGTTCGCACGGGGTGTGTTAAAAGTTGTTTAACGGCACTTCTTGCTATGTACGTTGCAATGTATTTCACAAACAGTGAGGCTTGCCTAGGAATTTCAGTAGTTTTCCTACCTATATCCGTAATATTTATGTTATTAAAATCAAACGATAGAATAAGAAAACAACTTATCATAATATCGTTTATAGTCATAATTTTAGGGCTTATTGCTTTTGCATTTATATTGACAAAAACAAGCATTATCGCTCTTGTAACCAAGTTATTTACCGAACTTATGGACGACACGAGTAGGTCGAAGATGTATCGTATGGGATTAGAACTCTTTTCAAAATATCCTATATTCGGCGTAGGGCTTCACTTTGTGCCAGAAGAATACTGGATAACGGTTGATGCGGTATTTGCATTTAATTTTCACTCGTCGTTTTTTCACATTTTAGCAACTATGGGTATTGTGGGAATTGTTGCATTCACCTTTTATTACGTTAGGCGCTATCAAATTCTTACCCAAAACTACGGCGCTTATAACACGTTTGCATTTTTATCGTTTACCATTATGGAAATATACGCAATGATAGATACTTGCGAATTCAACGTTATGCCCATAATGTTGATAGTTACCATACTTTTGGTATCGGTTGAAAAATTAAACAATAAAAGCAACGAACAACCGTTGCCTCTATTTAAAAGACGTATAAAATTCAACTAATTTTAGTTTCTTCTATCTATTACGTAAGTGGGAACGAGTTCGTGAACTAGGTCTTTCATATCATCCGTTTCCGCATACGCTTTTTGTAAAGTTAAATCAATTTTTTCAAATAAACTCTTTTCGTCAATTTCCAAAGGCTTGCCTATGGAAATTTTTTCATTTTCTGTCTTTAACAATCCCTCTTCAGCCATAAGCCTTTCTTCATAAAGTTTTTCGCCTGGGCGAAGTCCCGTAACTTTTACGTCGATATCTTCAAAAGGTTTAAGTCCGCTCAATTTAATCATATTTATTGCTAGGTCGTATATGCGCACCGGCTCACCCATATCTAGAACGAAAATCTCTCCGCCTTTTGCGTAAGCGCCTGCTTGCAAAACCAAACTTACAGCCTCGGGAATAGTCATAAAATATCTTACTATATCTTTATGTGTAACGGTTATAGGTCCACCTTCTTCAATTTGGCGTTTAAACAGTGGAATAACCGAACCGTTAGAACCCAACACGTTACCAAACCTAACGGCAACGTAATCGGTATCGAATTTTTTATCCATAGTTTGAATAATCATTTCACATATACGTTTTGTTGCGCCCATAACGTTTGTGGGGTTTACGGCTTTGTCCGTACTGATTAAAATAAACCTTTCCGCACCAAATTGCCCTGCCGCACGAGCAACGTTAAGCGTTCCGCCAACGTTATTTTTAACAGCCTCGTTGGGGCTTGTTTCCATAAGCGGAACGTGTTTGTGCGCCGCAGCGTGGAAAACGATTTGTGGTGAATATGTGCTAAACACTTCTTCTATTTTGTTTTTATCTCTTACGCTTGCAATAAGAACGGTAAGATTAAGATTAGGTACGTTTCTAACTAATTCTTGTTGAATATCGTAAGCGTTATTTTCATAGATGTCTAAAATAATAAGCCTTTTTGGGTTATGCGTTGCAATTTGACGGCATAATTCACTACCTATTGAACCACCGCCACCCGTTACCAAAACGGTTTTGCCTTCAATGTAACCCATAATTTCATTAAGATTAACCTTAACTTGTTCTCTACCTAAAAGGTCTGCAATACTTACGGGCTTGATATCCGAAATAGAAACCTGACCATTTGTAAACTGGAACATACCAGGAATAATTTTAGTTTTACATTTGGTTTTTTGGCACTCTGCAACTATTCTAGAAATATCTTTTTTATTTGCAGATGGAATTGCAATTACAATTCTATCAATAGCAAACTTGTCCACCATCTCTTGTATTCGAGTGGTATCGCCCACTACTTTCACACCGTTTATATATTTATTGAGTTTATCGGGGTCGTCGTCAATAGCGCAAACAGGACGCATATTATATTGCTCTGAAGTTTTCATTTCACGAATAAGTATACTACCCGCGCTACCTGCCCCGACAATCATAACCCTTTTTTCGTCAACAGAACTTCTTCTCTTTTCAAGTTTTACGGCTTGCATAAATCTCAAAAAATATCTGCTTGCCATCGTAGTTACAAAAATTATAGCGGTTGAAATTATAGCCCACTCTTTAACTAGCGTTCCACCGATTGTAGAAACAAGCAAACCGTAAATTCCCATAACGGCAGAAACACAAACTATGCGTAGAGCGTCAGAAAAACCTGCATAATGCAAAAGTATAGAATAAATTTTCAACCCAAAGTTAAGCGACACAAGTAAAATACCGCCTATTACTAAAAACGCCCAACTCTCTTCAAGGGCACCAGATAAATCAAGACGCAATATCCAAGTGGAAAATATCCACGCGCCTATATAAACGAGAATATCAAAAACAATAAATATTGCAGTTTTAAGATTTCTGTTCATTTTATCCCCCTTAAACTTCACCTAATAAACTTTTAGTTTGTTCTTTTAAATTTTCAACCGTAAGACCGTTTTCTTTGAGTTGTTTATCTACGCTACCGTGACGCACAAAGTCGTCTTTTATACCTAAATTTATCACTTTAGTAAAATAGCCTTTTTGCAAATAATAGCCGTTTACAAGTGAACCAAAGCCACCTATAACGCTATTTTCTTCAAGCGTTATAACTGGCAAATTGCTAATTTCATCAAGTGTTTTTTCGCAAAGCGGTTTTACTGTTCTTGCGCAAATTACCCTAACGCCATCAACCTCTTGAGCAAACTTTTTAGCAATATCTAACATTCTAGGTCCAACGGCAAGAACGGTAAGTTTATCACCATCAGTAATTTTTTCCCAAAGCGCGTCTTTATAAGGCAACACTTCTCTTTCTTCTATAGAATTTTTAGGATAGCGAATTACAACCGGCGCATTTAGTTCAATAGCGTATTCTAAAGCATCTTTAAATTCATTGACGTTAGACGGCGCTAATATTCGCAAATTAGGAACGTGCGTTAAAAAACTAAAATCAAAAACACCTTGGTGAGTTTTGCCGTCTTTTCCAACTACGCCAGACCTATCAAGACAAAAAACAACGGGTAAATTTTGCAAACAAACGTCGTGCATAACTTGGTCGTAAGCGCGTTGTAAAAAAGTAGAATACATTGCCACCACGGGTTTTAATCCGCCCGCAGCCATACCCGCAGCGTAAGTTACTGCAAATTCTTCGGCAATGCCCACGTCGTAAAAGTTTTTTGGATACGCTTTTTCTACGCACACAAGCCCCGTGCCGTCTTTCATACCTGCTGTTATTGCAACTATTTTATTATCTTTTTCTATGAGCGAATTGAGTTTTTCACCAAGCGCGCTTGAAAAATCACCCGATTCATTTTTAAGATTAGCCCCCACGCCGTGATACATATCCGCGTGTTCTTCTGCTTGTTCAAAGCCTTTACCTTTTGTAGTTTTAACGTGCAAAAATACAGCCTTATTACTTGATGCGTAGCGAAGACGAGCCATAACCTTGTTTATTTCTTTAAGATTATTGCCGTCAACCACACCAACGTATTTAAAGCCGTGGCTTTCAAAATAATCGTTATGTTTAATAAGATTTTTTATAAAATTTCTAAACCCTGCAAGCGCCCTAGTTATAAACGACGACCCGAAAATTTTGCGCAAACCTCGTTTACCCCTAACGTAAGAACGGCGAATTGTATTTTTTGAAACGTAGCGGTAAAATCCGTTTTTATTTTTAGAAATAGACATCCCGTTGTCGTTTAAGATAACAATAAGTTTGTTCGGCTTTGAATTAGTTGCGCTCAACGCCTCAAGGTTAAGTCCGTTAGCAAGCGCGCCGTCCCCAACCACAACTATTACGTAATAATCTTCACCCGCCTTATCTCTTGCCGTGCAATATCCCAAGCCCGCAGAAATAGACGTGCCCGCATGCCCTGCGCCAAAAGCGTCGTATTCACTTTCCGCCCTATCGGGAAAACCTGAAAGCCCACCGTCCGTGCGAATAGTATGAAAATAATCCTTTCTACCCGAAAGGATTTTATGCGCGTAACATTGATGGCCAACGTCAAAAATAATTTTGTCTTTAGCAAAGTCAAAATTGTTATAAAGGGCAATCATAGTTTCAACGATACCAAGATTAGATGCAAGATGTCCGCCGTTATTAGACGTAACTGAAATAATCTGTTCACGGAGTTCTTTAGACAGCCCTTTCAACTCATCAAGATTTAGTTTTTTCACGTCTTCGGGCGTGTTTATTTTGTCCAGTATCCCCATTACGCTATGCTTTTTCCTTTTTAAATTCCAACTTACTTTATTTATTATATAACATAAAGGTAAAAAAGTCAATATTAACTTAAAATTTTATTACAAAACGAGGTATTTTTAGCAAACAAAAGCCTTAAAACGTCAATATTATACTTTCGACAATTTTCCGCTTGACTTTTTTATTAAACGTGAACTAAAATGAATATGAAAAAAACTATCGGTGGTAAAGATAATGATTAGTGGAAAAACTTTAACGGAATACGCGCGCCTAGTTATTAAAATAGGCGTAAATTTACAAAAAGGTCAAGGGCTAGAAATCGCTTGCCCCGTTGAAAAAAGTCAAGTAGCGCAAGCACTTACCGAGGCCGCCTACGAATTTGGCGCTAAAATCGTGCGTATTCGTTGGGAAAGTGAAAACATAAACAGAATAAACTACTTAAACGCAAGCGCAGAAGACTTAAAAGAAATTCCCAAATGGTTTGTAGACAGCAAAAATTATCTTGTAGAAAAGGGTTTTTGTTACGTTGCAGTTTCTGCCGACGACCCCTCTGCTTATAAAGACGTTCCACCTGAAAAAATTGCGGTGGTTGCTAAAGCGCGCGCAAAAGCATTGAAAAAGTTTTCAGATAACGTAATGGCAAACGGAATAAGGTGGTGCGTGGTTTCCGTCCCAACGCTTGCTTGGGCAAAACAAGTGTTTCCAAATTCAGAAGACCCTGAAAAAGAATTGTCAAACGCCATTGAAAAGGCTATGCGATTAGACAAGAAAAATCCCCTTAATGTGTGGGAAGAACATATACGCACTTTAGATAGCAGAGCACAATATCTAAACAACCAAAGATTTGAATATTTAGTTTTCAAAAATTCTAAAGGAACTAATCTAAAAGTCGGGCTGTGCGACGACCATACTTGGACTTCCGCAAAAGAAAGGGCAAAAGACGGGGTTGAATTCGTTGCAAATATGCCCACCGAAGAAGTGTTTACCGCCCCACACAGATTAAAAGCAGACGGAGTTTTATTTTCGTCTATGCCACTATGCGAAAACGGACAAATTGTTGACGACTTTACCATAACTTTCAAAAAGGGTAAAATAGTTGACTTTTCCGCAAAAAAAGGCTATGAAACGTTAAAACACCTAATTGAAACTGACGAGGGAACTAAAAGGCTTGGCGAAGTTGCGCTAATAGGTAAAAGTTCACCTATCGCAAAGAGTGGAATTTTGTTTTATAACACTCTTTTTGACGAAAATGCAAGTTGCCATTTAGCCATAGGAAAAGCATACCCAACAACCGTTAAAAACGGTGATAAACTGACAATAAAAGAACTAAAAGAAAAGGGCTTAAACGACTCTGCCGAACACATTGATTTTATGATAGGCACTAAAGATTTAAGCGTTACGGGTATTAAAAAAGACGGAAGTGAAACGGTAATTTTCAAAAACGGTGAATGGTCAATTTAATAAGGATAAAATATGTTTAATTTTTTTATAACTGAAGAAAAAATAAGTGAAGATAAAATTATTATTACAGACGCAGACTACAACCACGCAATAAACGTTTTAAGGCTAAAAGTTGGCGACGAGTTTTTAGCAAGCGTAAACGGTCAAAGCCATTTATGTGAAATTGAGCAAATAACTAAAACCCAAGTGATTGCAAAAATCACCCTAAAAGATTATTTAGACACTTCTCTTCCTATCAAAATTTATCTTTTTCAAGGACTGCCAAAGAGCGATAAAATGGAATTGATAATTCAAAAGGCTGTGGAACTTGGTGTAGACCAAATTTTCCCCGTTGAAACCGAAAGGTGCGTGGTTAAACTTGACCAAAAGAAAAAAGATACAAAAACTTCACGCTGGCAATCTATTGCAGAAAGCGCGGCAAAACAGAGCAAACGCACGGTTATTCCACAAGTTTTGAGCGCAATTTCTTTTAAAGAATTGCTAGAAAAAATAAAAACCGTTGACGTTTTTTTGCTACCATACGAGTGCGTAAACGGTATGCAAGCAACAAAAGATGCTTTGAGCGATATAAAAAGCGGTATGACGGTTGGCGTGTTTATAGGTCCAGAGGGCGGGTTTTCTGAAAAAGAAGTTATATCTTGCCAAAACCTAGGCGCAAAAATTATTTCTTTAGGTAAACGAATATTGCGCACGGAAACGGCCACAATCACTTCACTATCAATGCTTATGCTACACGCTGAAACTAATTTATAATAAAAAGTAAAATATGCGTTTGTGAAAAAACCACAAACGCATATTTTTTAATCAATATTTTGCCGTTATAAATTCAACGTTTTCAAATTTATTTTTTAATTCTTTTGAAACATCTTGATTAGTAATCATTATATCAAAAATGCCTATATCGCCTATATATCTATTTGACTTCATTTTGAGTTTATCACTATCGCAAAGCAACACGCTTTTTTCTGAATTTCGTATTGCCGTTTTAATATAATCCCAATATTCTTCGCTATGCGCAACGTATCCCTCTTTAGAAACAGAACTTACGGCAAAAAAGGCAACGTTAAAATTGAACTTTTCTATCATATCTGAAACGTACGAACCACCAGTCATAATTGCGTCGTAAACCTTTCCACCACAAACATAACAGTTTACCCCGTGTTCACACAAAAAACTTGCAAGTTTCAAGTTTGCCGTACACACAGTAACGTCTTTCTTTTTTATAATTTTCTCGCCCAAAAAATAAGTTGTTGTAGTGCCATCTATAAAAACGTAATCGCCGTCGTTTATCATTTCCGACGCACGCTTGCAAATTGTTATTTTTTCTAAAGTATTTTCGTGTTCTCTAACTAGCGCAGGGCGACCTGTCGAAAAACTTACACCACCATAACTCTTTTTTATTAAACCTAATTCCGCAAGATAAGTTAAATCTCTTCTAATAGTTGCAGGGCTATAATGCAGTTTATTTACCAACTTTTCAACCGTTATATATTTTTCTTCTCTAACTATTTCTAAAACCCTATCTATACGCTCGTTTTTTATCATATTTTTCCTTATCTTAAATGATTATTGTTGACAAATAATCAAAAAATCAATCACTTATGATTGTTGTTGATTATTTTATGTTTTCATTATATACTTATTTTAACAACAAATCAAGGAAAAAACAAAAAATGAGAGATTTAACTAGCGGTAATATTTCTAAAAATCTAATTCTTTACGCAATACCTGCTTTGTTTTCTATATTGCTTAATAGAGCATATTCTACTATTGACGTTATTATGGTGGGGCAGTTGTTGGGAGAAAACGGACTTGCCGCCGTCGGTTGTACAGACGGTTTTGTAACTGCATTAGCATCATTTTCCTTTGGCGCGGCAACGGGAATTTCTATATATCTTGGTACGCTTATGAGCAAAAAAGAAAATGAAAGTCTTGTTAGCGCAATAAAATCTAATTTATTTTTCATTATGACTTTTGCTTTTACGTTGAGCGTAATTGCATTACTTTTTTATAAACCCATTTTCCATATTCTTAACATAAAAAACACAATATATAAAGATGCTTTTTATTATCTTGTTGCCATAATATTAAGCAATGTTTTTAGTGCCGCAAACACAATGATAAACGACGCTTTTTGTTGTTTTGGTAACCCTTCGCACGCACTTAAAATAACGTTTATTAGTTGTGTAGTAAATATTATTCTTAATTACGTTTTTATGAAAATTCTAGGTTTAGGTGTTTTAGGCGCAGGGTTAGCCACGTTTATCGCTTTAGGCGTTGGGTTTATAGCAAATTTATTTTCTATAAACAAAATAATCCGTTCGCTATCTTCTAAAAAGGCAAAATTTAAAATTAACAAACAAGATATTTTTTCCGCCCTTAAGCTTGCGCTACCTTGTATGTTGCAACAATTTGCATTACAGGGCTCATCTTTAATTTTGCAACCTGTTGTAAATAATTTTGGAGAATCGTTTATAGCGTCTTATTCTATTGCAATGAACCTATACAACATATGCACCCTCTGTTTTTTTGCAACTTCACGCGGGATGTCAGTTTTTTGCACACAATGTTACGGTTCAAACAAAATGCATCTTATCAAAAAAGGTATGTTGCTAACAATTTTATATACAAGTTGCTTGGCTGTGCCTATTATACTTGCGATACTTATTTTCCCAACGTTCGTGTCATCTTTATTCATAAAAGACGTTACTTCAGATACTGCCTTATTCGTGATAAAATATATAGTAACGTGCTTTCCTTTCATAATATTTGCGGTGGGAAACAACTATTTCCACAATTTCTTTCGTGGCGTTCTTAAACCTAATTACGCTTTTATCAGCACTTCTGTGTACGCAGTGGTTAGAATAGCAACTTCAATATTGCTAATATCTAAATACGGAATAAACGCCGTATATTATGGCTTTATAATTTCGTGGATAACTGAATTTACTGTTTGTTTAATTTTCTTTTTAAGTAATAAATGGAAAAAACGCTCTGAATAATAATTTATATCCCAAAAGTGAAACTCGCCTGAAAAGTTGAACAAACTTTTTAGGCGAGTTTAATTTCGTCGATACGTCAATTTTTTTAATCTTTTTTTACGTTTACTGCTATAATACCTGTAATTGAACCGACAATCAACCCAAAAACAAGGTCTAAAACAAATTCCATACCAAAAGAAACTTCACCGCCGATAAGTGAAAATAATAAATAGATTATAACCGTGGTAAACAACCCTACTAAACAACCTTTTAACAGTCCTTGTTTACCCCTGATAAAACTAAAACACCCTAAAAAAACCGATAAAATTTTTATAAATTGATTTACCGCTTTAATAACTGATGCGTTTAAAGTGGCAACCTTTATTATAAACGCAAAAATCAATATGCTAACTAGCGTTACAATGACCGCCGTTGCAATTCCTTTTATTACCGACGGAAAAAAACCGTCGCTTACTTTTTCACTCATAAAAAAGCCCCCTACAAACCGTTTATTTAACAGTATGCAAGGGGCTTTGTTTTTATTACTTATAAAAAATTATTCAGCAGTTTCTTCTTTGTTTTCTTCTACTTTTTTCTTTCTAGTCTTTTTGGGTTTTTCTTGAGCAGGCGTTTCTTCTTTAACTTCTTTTACTTCTTCAACCACTTCTTTCTTTTCTTCCTTAACGGGTTCTGCCTTTTCTACGGCATTACCTTGAGCGGGTGCAGTTTGATAAATTGCGCCTTTGTCAAATTTAATATAAGACTTGTTTTCTTCTAAACCAGTTTCAAGAACGAAAGTGTTTTCGCCGTCGTTAATTTGAGCAACGAAACCGCAAATACCGCCGATTGTTTTAACCCTATCGCCGATTTTTAACTGATTTACCATTTCTTGCGCTTCTTTTTGCTTTTTCTTGTTAGAAATTGATTGCCATACGAAAAGAGCGATAATTGCAACGAGCATAACGCCCACCATAATAAGACCGCCAAAATCTACTCCGCCACCGCTTCCACCTTTATCAGCGCCACCTTCTGCCGCCTCGGCAAGTAAGTTCCATAATAACATAATATAATTCTCCTTTAGTTTTAGGTTTTATTCTTTTAATATTGTACCTTTTTTACGATATAAAATCAAGCGTTTTGCACTCGCTTTTAGTTTTCGCCAAAATACGTCAATTAAATTTTGGATAAGTATCCCCCGTTTTGCGATAAAATTCGTTTGCAAACTCACTAAACGAATCTTGCAAAATAGCCTCTCTAACCTGACGCATAAGGTTGTTTAGATAGGTTATGTTATGCAAACTTATCATCATACCGCCCATCATTTCGCCCACGTTAATCATATGGCGCAAATATGCTTTAGTATAATTTTTACAAGCGTAGCAATCGCACTCTGGGTCAAGCGGTGTAAAATCTTCTCTATACGCGCCGTTTCTAACCACCACTTTGCCGTTGGAAGTGAGTGCAGTGCCGTTTCTACCAACACGGGTTGCCAGCACGCAGTCAAACATATCTATTCCACGGCGAACCCCCTCTATCAAGCAGTCAGGACTGCCAACGCCCATAAGATATCTTGGAACGTTTGTGGGATAATAATCAAGCATTGAATCCATAATATCATACATAATATTTTTAGGTTCGCCGACTGAAAGCCCACCGATTGCAATACCATATTTTGCATAAGGAATAGTTTCTCTTAAACTAGTTGCCCTTAAATCTTTATACATATTGCCTTGAACGATAGGGAACAACGCCTGTTCGGGATTTTGATGTTTAACGTAGCAACGGTCAAGCCACTTTAAAGTGCGTTCCATTGCAATTTTCGAGTCAGCGTAATCTGCGCCGTAAGGCGAACACTGGTCAAACGCCATTATGATATCTGCGCCTAAATTGTTCTCTATCTCTATTGCTTTTTCTGGCGTTATAAAATGCAAACTGCCGTCTACGTGCGAATTAAAATAAACACCGTCGTCTTTAATTTTGTTTAGTTTTGCAAGCGAGAAAACCTGAAACCCACCGCTATCGGTAAGGATAGGTCTATCCCACGCCATAAACTTGTGCAAGCCCCCTGCGTTTTTAACCAACTCATCACCCGGTCGCATATAAAGATGATAAGTGTTTGCAAGTATAATTTGAGAGTTTGCCTCTTTAAGGTCGCGTGGCATAACGCCTTTGACGGTTGCTTGCGTGCCAACTGGCATATAAGTGGGGGTTAAAATATCGCCGTGCGGTGTGTGAAGAATACCCGCGCGCGCCCCAGTTTTACTATCTTGTTTTATAGTTTCGTAATAAAATTTTTCCATTTTTGTTTATTATATATTATCTAAATTGAAATTAAGTTGAAAATTTATAATAACTCTCTAATTTGCTTGTTTGAGAACCAAGAAAAACAAGTATACTTCTTTTTTCTAACGATTTAGTTTTTACAGCAAAACGTCAGTTTTACAAATATTTTGACTAGAGTTAAAATATTTAACTTTTATAGTTTATAAAATCATACAGGCGTCGCCGAAAGAAAAAAACCTATAATTCTCTTTCACCGCTAAATTATAAAGTTCTAAAGTTTTCTCTCTTGTTGAAAGAGCAGAAACCAACATTATTAGAGTGGACTTTGGCAAATGAAAATTAGTTATAAGCGAATCAACACACTTAAACTTATAAGGTGGATATATAAAAATTTCGGTGTTTGCCTTTACGGGTTTAACAAAGCCAAACTCGTCTGACGCGCTTTCTAACGTTCTAACGCTAGTAGTTCCAACGGCAATAATTCTTCTGCCCTCACGCTTTGCTTGGTTTATTTTATCCGCCGCCTCTTCATTTATCTCGTAATATTCAGAGTGCATATGGTGTTCTAAAATATCTTCACTCTTTACAGGGCGGAAAGTGCCTAAACCTACGTGTAATAAAACGTCAACGACTTCTACGCCCATAGCCTTTAACTCTTCAAGCAAACTATCGGTAAAATGTAGCCCAGCGGTAGGCGCGGCAGCCGAACCGTCGTGCTTGGCGTAAACGGTTTGATAGCGCTCTTGGTCTTTAAGTTTTTGAGTAATATAAGGTGGCAAAGGCATTTCGCCTATACGTGCAATAATATCTTCAAACACACCTTGATAACTAAACTTAACCCTTCGACTACCACTTTCTTCTATCGTTTCTAAAACTTCTAAAGATAGTTGTTCATTAAAAGTTAAAACTGCGCCGGGTTTTGCCTTTTTGCCAGGCTTTACCAAAACTTCCCATTCGTTAAGGTTAAAACGCTTTAACAAAAGAACTTCTACCTTTGCCCCGTTAGGCGTATAAGCAAACATTCTAGCCGGCAAAACTTTAGTGTTGTTTCTAACCAACACGTCGCCTTTTTTCAAAAAGTTTTTTATATCGTAAAAATGTTTATGATAAACTTGGTCTTTTTCTCTATCGTAAACCAAAAGCCTTGAAGAATCTCTTGGATAAACAGGCGTTTGCGCAATCAATTCTTCGGGTAGGTAATAATCAAAATCACTTGTTTTCATCTTGTCTTTCAAATATAGCGTATTGCTTTAATTTACTTTCGGGCATTTTCAACCCTATATGTTCATATCCTCTGCTAAGCAGAACTCTACCGCGCGGAGTTCTTGCAATAAACCCAAGTTGTAATAAATAGGGTTCGTAAACGTCTTCAATGGTGTTTCCGTCTTCGTTAATAGTTGCCGCAAGGGTATCTAAACCACACGGGCCACCGCCGAACTTTTCTGCCATAGATTTAAGAAGTTTAACGTCGATAGCATCTAGCCCTAAATCGTCAATTTCTAACATTTTAAGCGCGCCTTGAGCGTCGGATAAAAGCACCTTTTCGTGTCCCTTTACCACAGCGTAATCACGCACTCTTCTCAATAATCTATTTGCAATTCTAGGCGTTCCACGACTGCGCTTTGCAACTTCCATAGCCGCCAAATGTTCAATCTCTAACGATAGCATATTAGCCGCTCTTTCAACAATTTCAGTAAGTTCTTCAATGGTATAAGTTTCTAAACGGCAAATAAGCCCAAATCTATCACGCAAAGGTGAAGACAACATACCTGCTTTCGTGGTTGCGCCTATGAGCGTAAATTTTGGCAAGGGCAACTGCACGTTTTTAGCAGAAGGTCCTTTGCCTATGATAAAATCTAGAGTATAATCTTCCATTGCGGGATATAAAATTTCTTCAACGTTATGATTAAGCCTATGAATTTCATCAATAAATAAAACGTCTCGCTCGTTTAGGTTTGTTAAAATAGCGGCAAGGTCGCCCGCTCTCTCTATTGCAGGTCCACTTGTAATTTTAATTTGCGTGCCAAGTTCGTGCGCAATGATATGCGCAAGCGTAGTTTTACCTAACCCTGCAGGACCGTAGAGCAAAACGTGGTCTAAAGCGTCTTCTCTCATCTTTGCCGCGGCAATGCTTACGGCAAGGTTATCTTTAACCTTATCTTGACCAACGTACCCTTCCATAGACTTGGGGCGCAAAACGTTTTCTATATCCGAATCGGTTTCGTTATAAGTGCTTGTAACTAATCTTTCTTCTTCCATATTCGCCCTACTTTATATGTTTAATAGCGTAAGAAATAACCTGTTCGATAGTGGTTGCGCCATTTTCTTTTGCCTCTTTAACGGCAGAGGCGCATTCTTTATTCGTAAAGCCCAAACTCATAAGCGCAATAACAGCGTCTTTATCCACTTGGTCAAATGCAATTTCTTTAACCGTTTCTTTTTCTTCAGGTTGAACGTCTTCGGTAATCTTTTCACGAAGTTCTAAGATAATTCTCTCTGCAGTTTTTTTGCCAAGACCTTTTATGGTGGATAGCCCCTTAACGTCAGAAGTTGCAATTTTAACCGCAAGGTCTTTAAGATTCATATTAGAAAGCACGGTAATGCCCATTTTAGGGCCAACCCCAGAAACGGTTATAAGTTTTAAGAACATATTTTTTTCTTCAATGCTTATAAAACCGTAAAGGGAAACACCGTCTTCTCTAACTGCAAGGTAGGTATAAACTTCACCTTTCTTTTCGCCTAGTAATTTTTGATAAACGGCAGAAGAACAAGTTATCTCATACCCTATACCGTTATTTTCTAGTAACACAACACCGTCTTGAGCGGTCAACACGTTACCTTTAATATAACCTATCATAATTCACCTTAAATACTGAACAATCCGCCCAGTTTATTAGTTTGAGCGTGGCAAAGCGCAACCGCAAGCGCGTCGGCAGCGTCGTCAGGCTTGGGCACTGCTTTTAGCCTTAACGTAGTTTTTACCATCTGCTGAATTTGGTTTTTTTCCGCTCTACCATAGCCGGTTAAAGCCTGTTTAATTTGCAAAGGCGTATACTCAAAAAGTTTTCCGCACTCTTTGATAGCAGTAAGAAGAATAACACCCCTTGCGTGTGCAACTGCAATACCCGTGGTTACGTTTTTTGCAAAAAACAATTCTTCAACGGCAATTTCATTTGGCTTAAACTTTTCAATAATTTGTTTAACACCTTTTTCAAGCATTGCAAGGCGCACCGCCAAATTTTCATTTTTTGGAGTGGAAACTATGCCGTAATCAAGCATCTCTACCTTACCGCGCGCATCTTTTGAAATTACCCCGTATCCGAGCGTTGCAAGACCTGGGTCAAAACCGACTATTATCATACTTTATAATTTTACTTTATTTATGTCAAAATGTCAATAAAAAGGACAGGTTTACACCGAATTGAGCACACCTTTTGAAAATTATGCTTATAAAAACAAAAAGAGGTTGCGTTTAAGTTATAAACACAGCCTCTCTTATAAATTTTCAATTTAATTATATTATGCGATTTTAATTTATTTACCTTAAGCCTTTGCCTCGATAGGTTCTCTATATCCAGTATCGCAGAAAACGAACTGTTTTGTAAGTTCAACGGTAGGCGTCATTTCAACGCCGTTGCGGTCAATAGTAATAGAAAAACTGTCGCCACATCTTAAATAACTTCTCAAATGCGCTATTGCTGACGCAAACTGTTCAACCGAAGAAATAGCACCGCTATTATAAGTTATTTTACCCGAACAAGAAATAGATTTTACTACGTCGCCAGCTTTTAATTGCGCGTTATCAGCATTGCTACCGCTCGCAACAGAATTTATCATCACCAAAGTAGTGTTGAAAGAAGTTTTGCTAGTTAAAGTTATACCTATTTCCCAACTACCTGTGATATAACCGAAATTCTTTTCTTCAAACGTTTCGTAATGAGTTGCTATAAGTTGAGTTGCAGCCTCAACGAAACCACCGCCTTGTGAATAGGTAAGTTCATAAGGAATAGTGTAGTTTATTCCGTCGTAAGTTTCACTACCTGCGTTTGTTATACCTATAAGTTCACCATAATAATTGAACAAACCACCACCAGAACTTCCGTGATTTATTTGAACGTCAATTTGCATAAGATTCATATAGCCAACTTCGCTAATACCCACTTCTCTGTCAAGATAACTTATTATACCGTCAGAAACTGTCATGGGTAAAGTTCCGCTTGGGTTACCTATTGCAAACACGCTTTCACCACGCATCATTTGATAACTTTCAGGGGGAAGAACTGAACAAACTATATCGTCTTTGCTAACGTTAGTGTTTGTTACGTCAAGTTTAAGCACGGCAACGTCAGCAAGTTTATCTCCACCGATAAGGGTTATGGCTTTATTGTTAATTTTGTCTTCAATCACACCCGTGAAAGCAAAATCGTCGTCGTAATCATTATCGGTAAAATTACGGGTATTTTTATCGGGTACGTAAACGGTTATGTCCCCTTTAGAGTCGATAACGTGATGACAGGTTAAAACGTAAAAAACGTTATCCGTTGCATCAGCATTATCAACTATAACACCCGAACCGTAAGACGTGCCTTTAGAAGTGCCGGTTGTGGGATATTGCATTTTAATTGCAACGATAGAACGCTCTACCTTTGCAACGGCCTCAACCCTGTTTAAAATTGTGCGCCCCGTTTCTGGCGTAGTGCTTAAACCATATGATTCGGCTAAAACTTTTGAATCGGGTAAATCAGGAACAAAACTTTCCGACTTAAAAAGGTTACAGCCTGCAAAAGAAACGCAAATAGTAATTGCCAAAATCAATGCAGTAATTTTAGTGAACAGTCTTTTCATAATACTCTCCTTTAACTTGCAATTATATTTTACCATACTTTACTTAAATTTATCTTTAATTTTGCAAAATTTTTCATTTTTTTATAAGAAATATTTAAATAAAAATATTTGTAGCAGATATCAATAATTAAACGAACTAATACCTTTAAATATTGCGTTAGAGTCAAAAAAAATTAAACAACTTTCAAATTATTAAAAAGAGAACGTTAAATTAACGCCCTCTTTACTCCCGCAAAAACCGTGCGGAAGTAAAGAAAATCCACTGCCGTTTTAGTTTTTTTGGGAAAAATATTTTAACGGCAGTAATCTTTTTGGTAACTTTTGCGGATTAAAATTAAAAAATCACCTTACCACCGACAAATAAGAGTATCGGCAAACAAGATGATTTTATACGCCTTAATTTTATAAAAATTATTTTTTTAACCTTTTTTGGTTATCAAATTCTTATAACAAAATTTATAAACTTCCTATAAACTGTTTAGTTACAAGCAAGACAAGGCTCGTCAAACCGTGGGATGAAATTGACCTTTTTGGTCATTGAAGTCCACGGTGTAGACAGTTAACGCAGTATTGCGCCGTAAATAAGCAGTTTACTCTTCTTCGTCTTCAGGAATATCTACGTTATGATATACGGTTTGAACGTCGTCAAGGTCTTCTAACGCATCAACCAAACGTTGGAATTTTGCTAAATCTTCACCTGCAAGAGTGATTTTGTTTTGAGGAACCATTTCTACTTGAGCCTCAAAGAAGTTAAGCCCTTTATCTTCAAGATATTTTCTTACTGAAGAAAATGCTGACGGCGTGGTGTGAACTACAAATGCGTCGTCTTCTGCAATAAAATCGTCTGCACCTGCGTCAAGAGCATATTCCATAACCGTGTCTTCGTCAAGGTCGGGCGTGCGTTCAATAACTATTACGCCCATATTCGTAAACGTAAAAGAAACGCAACCAGCGTTACCCAAAGAACCGCCGTGTTTTCTCATTGCAATACGAACGTAGTCAACCGTACGGTTTTTGTTATCGGTAAGTGCGTTGATAATAACTGCGCTACCTGCAGGGCCGTAGCCTTCGTAAGTTAATTCTTCATAGTTATCACTTGAAAGTTCGCCAGATGCTTTTGCAATACATCTTTTAATATTTTCGTTGGGCATATTAACAGCTTTTGCCTTTGCAATAGCATCAGCAAGTTTACTGTTTGTATCGGGGTCGGGATTAGATTTTGCAGCAACGGCAATTTCTCTACCTACTTTAGTGAAAATTTTACCTTTTGCAGCATCCGTCTTTGCCTTTTTTGCAGCGATATTCGCAGCATGTGAATGTCCTGACATAATTATATTCTCCTTTTAAATAGTAAAATCAAAAAACAAACGTCTAAAATTTATTTTGAAAACTTATTTTTAAGACCGTACATCAACAGCCCTGCGGAAACCGCCGCATTTAAACTTTCAACACCGTTATCCATAGGAATACTTACGGTAAAATCCGCTTTTTCTTTAACAAGGTTAGAAACACCGTGTCCTTCGTTACCTATCACCAAACAAAAATCCCCACTTGGCGTATGTGTAAAAACGTTTTCGCCACACATATCTGCAACGTAAACTGGCAAATTTATGCTAGATAGAATATCTTCAGTTTTTCCACGCGCAATTTTCACCCTAAAAACTCCGCTCATACTACAACGCGTTGCTTTAGGCGAAAAAGGGTCTGCGCACGCCTCGGTGGTATATACGGTATTATACCCTGCCGCCGCCGCAGTTCTAATTATCGCCCCCACGTTTGCAGGGTCGGCAACTCCGTCAAGAAACAATGCGCAACCGTTTGGCGCAGTTATTTCTTCAGAGGGCTTTTCTAACACTGCAAGCACGCCTTGCGGACTCTTTTCTGCGCTTATAGAAGAAAAAACTTCTTCCGTAACGCACTCAACCTTAACCCCTTTAGCGTCAACGGTTGCAAGCCCACGTTCAGTACCTACGACCACACTCACGGGTAGATTAAGAGAAATCGCCTCGCTGACGATTTTGCTACCCTCAACCACGTAAAGGTTTAATTTATCACGGAACTTTTTATCTGAAAGCGAACGTATTTCTTTAATTAAAGAATTTTGTTTAGACGTTATCATTATGCTTGAAAATTATTTAGTCAATTAAAAATTTAATTGAACCAAAATTCAAATAAAGCCTATCTTCAAAAAGGTAGGCTTTAAGATTTTTATTTTAGATGTTTTTTGCCTTTTCGCAAAGTGCGGTAAATGCAGCAGCATCAGAAACAGCAATTTCAGCAAGAACTTTTCTGTTAAGGTCGATACCTGCTTTCTTTAAGCCGAACATAAATTTGCTGTATGAAAGACCGTTCATTCTTGCAGCAGCGTTAATTCTTGCAATCCACAAAGAACGGAAATCTCTCTTCTTTGCCTTTCTTCCGATATAAGCGTACTTTTGCGCTTTCATAACGGCTTCACGAGCAACTCTATATCTCTTACTTCTTCCGCCAAAATAACCTTTAGCGAGTTTTAATATCTTTCTACGCTTTTTAACAGCGTTTACACCTCTTTTAATACGCATAACTCAATCTCCTTTTCTTACTTATTGTAAATGAGGGTTTGAATAGTCTTCTGCTGGGTAGCGTCGACGTAAGCACCATCACACAAATTGTTCTTTCTCTTTCTGTCTTTCTTGGTAAGAATATGGTTCTTGCCAGAGCAAGCTCTCTTAATCTTGCCAGTTGCGGTTACTCTGAAACGTTTTTTAGCCGCACTTTTAGTTTTCATTTTAGGCATAAATGTATCCTCCGTTGTTTTTTTATAATTTAATTACGCTTTCAAAGGCGCAAGCATCATCCAAATGTTTCTGCCTTCTGTTAGCGGTTGTTTTTCCATAACGCCACTGTCTTTTACAAGTTCAAAAAATCTCTTCATAACGTCAAGCGCAAGTTCTGCGTGCGCCATTTGCCTACCACGAAGTCTAATTGAAACTTTAACTTTGTTTCCTGCCGTCAAAAACTTTTGCGTTTGCTTTGCCTTTATGTTTAGGTCGCCTACGTCAATAGTCATTGATAAGCCAACTTCTTTTACTTCTACGACTTTTTGATTCTTTTTAGCCTCTTTCGCCTTTTTCTTTTGTTCAAACAAGAATTTGCCGTAATTCATAACTTTGCATACGGGCGGATTTGCGTTGGGCGAAATTTTAACAAGGTCAAGCCCTGCGTCTTCAGCAACTTTTTGCGCATCGCGAGCAGACATAATGCCAAGTTGCTCGCCATTTTCACCTATAAGACGGACTTCTCTATCACGAATTTCCGTGTTTATTTGATGTTCCTTTTTAATGGTTTTGTACCTCTCAATAAAATTTTTCACTTTTGCCCTAGCAAAAGCAAATATCAAAAAAAAACAGGTTACTTAAAACTAAAGCAACCTGAAAAATACAAATAAATACAGCCAAAACTGTCTTAAAAGTATTGAACCGAACACATAAAAACCTGTCGGTGAGAAGGGTTACTTCTTCTTTAAGCCTTAATATAATACATCATTTGCGCCCAAAAGTCAACAATTTTAACGCAAAATAAAAAATTATTTTAAATTTTTAAAGTTCCACTATTTACTAACAAAAAATCACTCGCACAAACGTACAAGTGATTATCTTGGAGCTGGTGACGGGATTCGAACCTGCGACCTGCTGATTACGAATCAGCTGCTCTACCGACTGAGCCACACCAGCAAAACTATTCAACCAACTGAAAGCAAACTTTCAAATTGCTTGAATATAATATCATAAAACACAAAAAATATCAACGATTTTTGCATATATAATTACGGTTTTTTATTATTTTTGTTGCAAATAAACTTTTATATTTTATTTTATCAACTTCTTTATTGCATTTACGTTTGCTTTACCCACTTCATAACCTGCGTTGTAAGCAAAGTCAAGGTCTTTAAATTTATAGGGGTCCATATTGCCAAGTTCAGGCACTAAATATAAATCGGGTTTTTGCACTTCTATTTTATGGCGAGTAAGGTCAGCGTCCATAACTTCAAACGTGCGGAACATAAGCGTTATTAAGTTATATTTTTTAGTTTGTGTGCGAGCCTCACCCAACACGTCAACGGCAACTATTACTTCTGCGCCCATATCTCTAACCTGTTCAACGGGAACTCTACATTTTAATCCACCGTCAACAAGCGTCATACCGTCTTTAACGATAGGCTTAAATACGCCAGGAATAGTAGAACTAGCGGCAATACCTTCGCTTACGTCTTCATCACCGCCAAAAACTTTAAGATTTCCACTCCATAAATCAACTGCAACGCTCTTAAACGGAATTTCTAAATGATTAAAAGTGGGTTTTTCAGTAAAGTAACTAGAAAGTTTTTTGCGCATTTTTTGGGCACGCAAAAGCGCGCCGTTACCAAACGGGTTAAAAGATAAATCAAAAATATCAGACATAGTAAGGTTATCTATTTCTTTTTTCATAAAATCAGCCGAATAGCCCGCAGAATAACATCCGCCAACAACCGAACCCATTGAAGTACCCGTAATGAAATCTGGCTTAACGCCACCCTCTTCCATCGCTTTAAGAAAACCTATATGAGCAACCCCTCGGCTACCACCTGCGCCTAATGCAAACCCTAACTTTTTTGCCATAAAATCACCTTTTTAATCAATTTTTAACTACAAAACCCCTATTTTTAAGCCACACTGCAGACGCTTCTACCCAAGGTTGAACCGACTGTAAAATATGCGTTGCCGTCATTGACGGTGGCGCAGTTTCTTCATTAGCCAAAGAAAGCCCGTGACCACCCTGTTCATATAAATGCAATTCACACGGAACGCCTTTTTCTCTATAAGATAAAGCCATAAGCAAACTACTTTCAGCTGGCACGACCTTGTCAAAATAATTACACCATAAAAATGCAGGAACGCTATTTTCGTCAACTACGCTAGGCAAATCCATTTTCTTTCTCAATTCTTGGTCGCCTGCAGTTATATTATCAATGCTACCTTGATGAATTTTTCCATATGCAGACAATACTGCGTACGACAAAACAACCGCATCAGGGCGACTTAATTTAGCACGTTCGCCTAAAACCTCTTCTATAACTTTTTCGCCGTATAAAGTTGCAAGCATACCGCAAAGATGCCCACCTGCAGAAAAGCCGATTGCGCCAACGTGCTCTACGTCAACGCCCAAACTTTCAGCGTTTTCACGAATATAAATTATAGCCATACACCCTTCTAAAAGTTGTGTTGGATAATGCAAAGGCGTAACCGAATATTCTAAAGTGAAAGCATTAAATCCCCTTGCCATATAAGCAAGCGCAATAGGTTCTTTTTCTCTTACGGAAACCGCTCTATATCCACCACCTGCGATAACCAACATAGCAGGGCGTTTTCTACCACCAAAAATTTCATCTAAACGATAAATGTTAAGATATCCTTT
This sequence comes from Clostridia bacterium, assembly GCA_017399035.1. GTDB lineage: Bacteria > Bacillota > Clostridia > Christensenellales > Borkfalkiaceae > UBA1259. The sequence continues at coordinate 120,715 of JAFQEM010000026.1, forward strand.
AGCCCCCTCTTCTTTTTTTATACCAAAATAAGAATATAAATCTACTTTTTCTAAATACATAACATTATCTCCAAAACAAACTTAAATAATACCAAATCAACTTTCAAATTTATTATATCACATCAAAAATTATTTTTAAAGTTTTTATCTAATTTTTTAATATAAAATTTACCGCGTATCAAACGTACGCGGTAATATTTTTTAAGTTTTATTTTCCGTGTCAACTGCCTTTTTTTCCGCACTGCAAACCGTTTGGTCTGTAACCGCACTCTCTGCAAGCGGCTTTTGTTCTAGATTAGAATCAAGTTTTCTTGCACTAACCTTTCCTTCTGGGTCAACTTCACCTGCTTTAACAAGCGCAATCTTGGTAAGGAACGGACCTATAAGTTCGTAAATTAAAACTGAGAACAAGGTTATGTTTGCAACCAAGAGCCCTGATGCGCCCAAAGCCTCTTCCGCCTTAATAGCCATACCCAAAGCAACACCTGCTTGTGGCAACAAAGTTATACCTAAATATTTTATGACGTTAGCGGGTGCTTTTGATATTCTAGCACTCAACGACGCGCCAAAATATTTACCGAGTGAACGGAATACGATATAAACCACGCCGATTAAAACTATAACGATATCTGCCAAAACTGAAAGTTCAAGTTCTGCGCCTGAAAGCACGAAGAACAATATAAATATGGGCGCAGTCCAACGGTCTAATCTGTCCATTAGTTCTTCTGAAAAATCACAAATATTGCAAAAAATAGTTCCGAGCATCATACAAGAAAGTAATGACGAAAACGCAATATGTATTCCGCCGATATTAAATTTAAGCATTGACAAACCAACCGTCAAAAACACGAATGCAACCGACATTGAAAGCCTTTTTGAACGAGAATGGAAAAATCTTTCAAAAAACGTGAATAGATAACCCATAAGTGCGCCAAGCCCCAACGATAATACCACTTCTATGATAGGTTCAACTATTATAGAAATCATGCTTACTTGACCTGCAATGAGAGCCTTTGCAACGCCAAACGAAACGGAAAATAAAACCAAACCAACGGCGTCGTCAAGAGCAACAACGGGTAAAAGGGTGTCCGTTACCGGTCCTTTTGCCTTATATTGACGAACGACCATAAGAGTTGCCGCAGGTGCTGTTGCCGACGCTATTGCGCCAAGAACTATTGCCGCTTCTAGCGGAAACTTATCAGGGATTATAAAATACAAACCCACCAACGCAACGTCAACTAATATAGTTGTAAATACCGCTTGAAATATACCGATAATAGTGGCTTGCTTGCCTATAGATTTAAGTTGTGAAAGCCTAAATTCATTACCGATAGAAAAAGCAATAAATCCAAGGGCTACGTCAGAAATAAGCGACAGAGAATCAAGGTTTTCCATACTGGTAAAACCTAAACCGTCAACCTTAAACGCACCCAAACAAAACGGACCTATTAAAACGCCCGCAACTAGATAAGCAGTTACGGCAGGTAGTTGCAAAAGTTTTGCAAGACGTGAAAGCATTAAACCTGCAAACAACGCAATAGATAAACTCAATAAAATTTCCATATAAAATCTCCGAAAAGAATATTATTTTAATTACAACTTTATTGATTTTAATACTTTAAAATATATTTGTCAACATATTATAACGGCTAATTTATTAAAAATAAATTATTTTTTTGTTATTAAAAATATTATTTAAAATAAACGAGCGCACTACTAATAGCGCGCCCACAATTTAGCAAATAATTAAATCAAAAACGGTTGTTTATTTGCCCTGTGAACAATAATTTCATCTACAACGGCATTTCCCCTGTGTTTAAGAATAAACGTAATAATTTCTGCAATTTCTTCGGGTTTCGTCATTCCTTCCCCAGTTAGGTCTGGGCGAGAAACTTTTACCATATCGGTATAAACCCCACCTGGTGAAACTGCGTGCACCCTTATTCCGTCTTTATAAACCTCTGCGGAAAGTGATTTCGTTAGCCCTAAAAGCGCGTGTTTTGACGCAGTATAAGCGCTTTGTAAAGGATAACCAGCGTGCGCAACGACAGACGCCACGTTAAGAACGCTTGCCCTTGTTGACTTTTTCAAATAAGGCAGAGCAAGTTTAATTAGCATAAAAGGCACTCTTGCGTTTATTTTCATAATTTTATCGAAAATTTCAACGTCCGTCTGTTCAATAGGCGCGCTATACGCCATACCTGCGTTATTTATTAAAATATCAAGACCACCAGTAACGGATATTGCTTTTTCAAACAAGTTTACTAATATATTATCGTCGGTTAAATCGCCTTCAAAAATCCAAGTTTTTACACCTTCTTTTTGAGCAAGCAAGGCGCTTTCTTGCAACTTGTTTAAATTGTTACCGCCGAACAACACAATATTAACGCCCTCTTTTGCAAGGGCAACAACCGTTTGCCTACCTATTCCGCCACCTGCGCCCGTAATAAATGCAATTCTATCTTTTAAACTCATTTTTCGTTCTCACTTTTTATTTTGAATTATTTTAACACAAAACTGCAGTTTTTACAATAAAAAAAACTAAAGATAGATAAAAAACAGTTAGTTTACTTATCAACAATCAAGTAGTAATTGACAAATTTTAGCAATTACTATATTATGTATAGTAATATTTATCCTTATAAAACGCAAAAAACTAACGCATCTAAAAAGGTTTTACTAATGAAAAAAATGTATATTTCTATAATAAATTTATTTATTATTTTTCTTCTAACGCTGTGCTCAATAATATTGCCACCTGTAACTAAAACGGCAAAGGCAGAGAGTAATTTAACGATACCCAACGGCAGTTTTGAACAACAAGCCGTAAATAAAAAACTGCCTAGCGACTGGTCTTTTAATTATAGTCTTTACTTTTCTTATCCGTCAACTACTTCAATAAGTGGAAAAAGTATAAAACTAAATAAAGGTTCAAATTCTCTATTAACTATTACTAGCAAAAGTTTTTCTATTTTAGGCGGAAAAACTTACGATTTTTCTTTTTATTGTTTAGCGGAAAATTCTGACACTACCGCAAGCATAACTATTCAACCTTATGATAATGGCGGATTTAAAAAAGATAAGTTAGAGCAAACCTTTTCGGTTAGCAAGTCTACTTGGCAACGCTTAAGTTTTGAAACTTATTTAGACCAAGAAGTTACACAAGTTCAAATTATTATTAGCATAAACGTTAAATCTACCGATTGCTATATCGACGAAGTTGGCGTTAATGAAGTAGTCAACTTGCCCGACTTAAAACTTACAACGCTATCTGGCGCCTCTTTAAGACTGATTAAAGACAGCGCAGGTATAAGATTTAGAGGAACGGTAGATAAAACTGCTTACGACGAATATTGTGATAAATTTGAAAACGTTAGCGCGGGAATTTTATTTACGGTTAAAGAAAATCTTGACGGAATAACAGATTTTACCGTGCAAGAACTTTCAAATAAAGGCAGAGTATATAAATGCATTACCGCTGAAAAGTGGAACAATGGCAAAACTTTGCAAACTGATAACTTTTATGGATTTAACTGCGCAATAGTCAACGTAAAAGACGTTAATATCAACAGATATTATTGCGCGCGCTCATACGTTAAATTTGATAGAAACGGCGCTACCGAATACGTTTACGGCAACTTTTCAACCGCCGAAAATTCTCGTTCGGTTAAAGATTTAGCGCTTACTGCTATGCAAGATTTAGACAGTTACGCACCAGAACAAATAACCATTATAGAATATTTTGCAAACCACGCAAATTGATAAGCGAATAAACACGGAGTTAATATGGCAAGATACGAAAATTTATCAAAGACTTTATGCGAACGAATTAAAGAAGACAGAATAAAAAATAAAGTAAATCCCTTTGCGTTCAAAGATGAAAACGCTGTGCGCAGAAAAGACAATCCACACGACTACGAAACGGTTTTAAGGTCTAATTTTATACGCGACACGGATAAAATTATAAACTGTCCTTTTTACAACCGATATGCTGACAAAACGCAAGTTTTTTCACTTTATAAAAATGACGATATAACCCACCGCAGTTTACACGTTCAGTTGGTTTCACGCATAGCAAGAACTATAGGCAAAGCATTGAATCTTAACACCGAACTTATTGAATCGATAGCCTTGGGACACGATATAGGTCATACGCCGTTCGGGCATACGGGCGAACGCTTGTTAGATAACCTTTATAGGGAGAGAACTGGCAAACGTTTTCTTCACAACGTTCACTCTGTGAGAGTTTTAGACAAAATATTCCCCTTAAACGTAACCTTGCAAACACTAGACGGAATTTTAGCGCATAACGGCGAATTAGAACTTGACGAATACCGCCCGAGTTCACTAGAAAATTTTAGTGATTTTGACAATATAGTTCAAAAATGTTATACCGACGGCAATTTTATGAAAACGCTAACACCGTCTACTTTAGAGGGGTGCGTTGTTAGAATTTCCGATATAATAGCATATTTAGGCAAAGACCGCCACGACGCAGAAAAAAGTAAAATCAAGTTAGAACAAACCTTTTCTGACGACGGAATAGGGGTTATAAATGCAGAAATTGTAAACAACTTAATAGTGAACGTAATTGAAAACAGTTACGACAAACCATATATAAAAATGGACGACGTGCATTTTTCCGCCTTAAAAAAGGCTAAAAGTGATAATTATCAAATAATTTATAACAATAAAACCAACAAAGAACTTGACCAAATTTTGCAAACGACGTTTGAAAAAATTTACGCCAAATTGCTAGACGACCTAAAAGATAAAAATTATAATTCCCCTGTTTTTACGCATCATATAAATTACCTAAATAAACCTTATTATAAACGCCCCACGCCTTATGATAAAACGGATGCCGACGATATTATAATAGACTATATTGCAAGCATGACCGACGATTATTTTATTGAACTTTACGAGCATCTTTTCCCCAGCGAACCACACGGTTTAAAATATAAGGGTTATTTTGACTAGACGGCGGTTATAAACTTAAACCATAAAAAATCGGATTATTGCTTAACACAAAAGAACTTGAAGTAATTTTGAGTTCTTTTTTATTACAAAGTCTAAAATTTATTCAACTTTTACAATTTCTTAACATTTTAAAAACAATTTGTTATAATATAAAGGCTATAATGTACACTATAGGAGAGTGCTTATGATAAAAATATTCGTTGTTGAAGATGACCTTGATTTAAATCGTTTTGTTTCGTCAAGTTTGCGCAACGCAGGTTACGACGTTGTTTCGTGCTTTGACGGATTAGAGGCGCTTGAAAAAATGGACGAAGAAAAATGCGACTTGCTTTTAACCGATATTATGATGCCCAGAATGAACGGTTTTGAACTTGCCGAAAGCGTTAGAGCAACCGACAAAACAACGCCTATTATTTTTATGACGGCAAAAGACGACAAGCCATCTAAAATGCTTGGATATAATATAGGTATCGACGAATACGTTACCAAGCCTTTTGATATGGATATTATGCTTATGTCTATTAAGGCTATTTTACGGCGCGCTAAAATAGAAATGGAAAAAGAAATTGCAATAGGCAACTTTTCAATGAACGTAGAAGAGCGCACCGCCTTACTTGACGGTGAAGAAATTGCCCTTACCGTAAGAGAGTTTGATATATTATTTAAAATGCTCTCTTACCCCAAAAAGACCTTTACTCGCTCTGCACTTATGGCGGAATTTTGGGATTACGACTCTTCAGCCACATCAAGAACGGTTGACGTGTATATGGCAAAACTTCGTGAAAAAACTTCCACTTGTAACGGGTTTGAAATTGTAACTGTTCACGGCCTTGGCTATAAGGTGGTGTTAAAATGAGTAAAAATAAAGTTCGTGGGTCAAGCATAAACTGGGTGGGTGTCGTTTCATTTTTCGTTCTTATTGCGGTTGTTATGCAAATAGCAATTTTATGCTATGACTTTATAAGGCAAAAAACGTCAAACATAACTTTAATAGCAATTCTAATTTTAATAGAAATTATAATTTTAGCAACGTTTTGCACTATATTTGACTGGATTAGAAGAAAAATTATGGTTGACCGCCCCACTCAAAGAATTTTAGACGCAACCGAAAAAATTGCCGAGGGCGATTTTTCTACCCGTCTTGAAATTACGCACGAATACGGTAAATATAATCAATACGATTTGATTATGGAAAATCTGAACAGAATGGCAACCGAACTTCAAAAAAACGAAGTGCTTAAAACCGATTTTATATCTAACGTTTCTCACGAAATAAAAACACCGCTTGCAGTTATTCAAAATTACGCAACACTTCTTCAAGACCAAACCATTGATGTAGAAACTAGAAAAAATTATGCAAAAACGCTTATAACGGCATCAAAACGCATAACCGATTTGATAACCAACATATTAAAACTAAATAAACTTGAAAATCAAGAAATTCAAGAAAAACACGAATGTTTTAACTTAACCGAGGCGCTTGCAGAAAGCGTTGTGGAATTTGAAACGCTTATAGAAAAGAAAAACATTGAACTAAACTGCAATTTTGACGAAGTTACTATATTTTCTTCAAAAAGTCTATTAGAAATAGTTTGGAATAACCTTATATCAAACGCCATAAAATTTACACCTGACGGCGGAAAGATTGATATTGTGCTAAAACAAATAAACAAAAACGTAGAAATTAAAGTTCAAGACACAGGCTGTGGAATGACTAGCGAAGTTGGAAGTAAAATATTTGAAAAATTCTATCAAGGCGACACCTCGCACGCCACGCAAGGTAACGGGCTTGGGCTTGCTTTGGTAAAAAAAGTTATTGATATTTTAGGTGGCGAAATTGCCGTTCAAAGCGAAGTTAATAAGGGCAGTACTTTCACAATTTTATTAAAGGACGTTGCGTATGAAAATTGATTTTCGCGCTATTTGGAAAAAAATATTATATCCACCCACTTGGGTAAAAGTTCTAACTTATATAATAACCTTTTTGAGTTGCGTGGGTTCTCTTTTAATGTTGCTTGTAGATTACAACGGCAACGCGCTTGCAATAGTTGCGTATACCCTTTTCGGAATAGCAGGGCTATCGCTTGCATACACCGTTTATTTTGTAATTCCTCTCTTTCCAAAAATGAAAACGGGCATTATCACTTGGCTAGAAAGCCGTGAATTTACACGACTACTTTTGCGCAACTTTGGGTTTAGAACCATAATAACTGCAATAGGTTCTTTCTTGATGAGTTTATTGTTTAGCGCGTTCAACGCTTATATGGGAATAGCAAACCGCTCTATATGGTATGGCGCGCTTGCAACTTATTATATCGCTCTTGCGCTTTTGCGTGGCGGTGTGCTTGTTTATCACAAAAATAAACTTGGCAAAAAGAATTTAGATTTTTCAAGAGATGAATACACAAAAGCAAGAATATACCGTAACAGCGGAATTATAACTTTAATTTTAAACCTTGCGCTATCAAGCGCAATAGCGCAAATGATTTTCTCTAACGCGCACTTCTCATACTTTGGCTGGACGATATTTGCCTACGCTGCTTACGCCTTTTATAAAATAACGGTTGCTATTATAAGTTTTATAAAAGCACACAAACAAACCGACTTAACTATTCGCGCTATACGTAACATAAATTTAGCAGATGCGCTAGTATCTATTCTTGCCCTACAAACTGCGCTTCTTACAATGTTTAGCGAAGGCGAAATAAACATATCACTCTTTAACACGCTTACGGGAATTGTAGTTAGTTTATCTACCATAGCGATAGGTATTTATATGATAGTTTCAGCCACAAATAAAATGAAAGAAATACAAAAGGAAAAAATACACAATGAGCAATCAGTTTAATTTTAAATATACAGCACCAACCGAAGAAGAAAGAAAAGAAATTGACAGCATACGCCGTCAATACGCACCCGTTGAAAAAACCGAAACCAAGATAGAGCGTTTGCGCCGTTTAGATTCTATCGTAAAAAACACCTCAACCATTTGGTCGCTAGTTTTAGGGGTTGTGGGCTGTTTAATTTTTGGGCTTGGTTTTACAATGATTTTAGAGTGGAATATTTGGCTGTGGGGCATAATTTTATGCGTGCTTGGAAGTGTTCCTATGATAATTGCCTACCCCGTGTATAATTACGTATTAAAAAAATACAAAAAAGAATACGGCGACGAAATATTAAAGTTATCTGAAGAACTGTTAAATGAGAAAAGAGAAACTAAATAAGTTTAAATACAAGGGCGGTTACGTGTCAAAACGTAACCGCTTTTACATTTTGTTAACAAATAAATTACATATCAATAACATAATTTTTGCGATTTGCAAACATTGTTAGAGTATAATTTTCTAGAACTTGAAAAATAAAGATTTTGAAAGCACGTTTAAGGAGTATTTTTTTATGAACGCTATAGAAATTAAAAACCTTTCAAAAAGTTTTCGCGGTATGTATGCGCTTAACAATTTAAGCATGACAGTGCCTGTTGGCAGTATTTACGGTTTCATAGGCGAAAACGGCTCGGGTAAATCTACCACGGAAAAACTAATTTGCGGACATCTTGTGCCAGATAGCGGTGAAATTAAGTTATTTGGAAAAGATTATACGGACGCGGGCGTTAGAGTGAGAGTAGGTGCGTTGATTGAAAACGCAGGGTGTTTCCCCAGTTCTAGCGTATATCAAAACCTAATGATGCAAGCAATCAACCTTGGGCTTTCTAACAGAGAAGAAGAAATTGACAGAGTTCTTAAAATAGTTCGTATGGAAGAAAGTAAATTTATCAAATTTAAAAGTTGCTCTCTTGGTATGAAACAACGTATAGGTATTGCTATGGCACTTCTTGGTAACCCTGCCCTTTTGATTTTAGACGAACCTATTAACGGGTTAGATACCGACGGTATGCGAATAATGCGTGAAATTTTGGTAGATATAACAAAAACTTACGGCTGTACGGTTTTAATATCTTCACACATTTTAGGCGAACTTGAAAAAATTGCTACGCATTACGGCATTATCCGTGGTGGAAAAATGATTATGGAACTTTCGGCTTCAGATATGGAAAGTAGAGCAAGAGTATTCACGTCGCTTAAAACTGAAAATATGCAGGGCGCGTTAAAAACCTTATCTAAAAAATATGCGTCGGTTAGATTAGAACAAGATTATATTAGAGTTTACGACGTAGATAACACGGAAGAGATTGTTGAATACCTTATAAAACAAAATTTTATAGTGAGCGAAATAAAGAAAAACAAAATAGGTTTAGAAGAATATTACATTGAACTTATGAGCAAGAAGGAGAACGCATAATATGGAAAATTCAACAAAATTAAAATTTGAACAACCATCATTTAAAGAAAGAATAAAAGGTATGCTTGGCGTAGATTTTTATAGGCTATTTCACACACCGCTTTTTTATATCTTTCTTGCTATTGCCGCTATAATACCCGCAATGGTTTCTTGTTTCACTATGATGCCCGACCAAAACGGAAACGTTATGGAACCTTTATACTCAAACGTTTGGCAAATTATTGCATCAACAGAATCGTTATACGTAATAAAAAGTATTGCAGATTATGCAAATATGAATATGGTTTTCATTTTTGGTGGAATTATGGTTTCTATTTTTATCGGCCACGACTATAAAAGCGGTTACGTAAAACAACTTTTCACCACACACGCAAAAAAAGAAGATTATATGATATCTAAAACGCTCACTTGCGCCTTTGCAATGGTTTGTATGTGTGCAACTTACTTTGTGGGTGGAACTATCGGCGGACTTTTTGCAGGCTATAAAACTGACGTAAACTTCGGTTCACTTTTAGTTTCTATTTTTGGAAAAATGGTTATGAGCCTAGGTTGGGCAAGTCTTTACACTTTCATTAACGTGGTGTTTAGAAAATATTTTGGCATATCTATTGCCCTTTCTTTCTTCTTTGGAACTGGCATATTGATTATCGGCGTTGCGTCAATAGTTGAGGCATTATCTCTTCCCACGGCGTTCTTAAATATATTCCTTTACGGAGCGTCTGTAAACGCCTGCCTTTCAAGTAATATTTTTGCATTTTTAACTTGCATAATCGTATCGGTTGCTTGGGCTGTAATTTATATTATAGTAGGCTCGTTTGTTCTTAACAAGAGCGACGTGTATTAAGGAGAAAAATTATGAACGCAATAGAAATTAGAAATTTGACCAAAAACTTTGGTGAAAAACAAGCATTGCAAGGCTTAAATATGACCGTACCCCAAGGAAGTATTTACGGTTTTATAGGTGAAAACGGCTCTGGCAAATCTACCACTGAAAAAATAATATGCGGTCTTATACACCCAAGCGGTGGAAGTATAAAACTTTATGGTAAAGATTATACCGACCAAGACGTACGCGCAAAAGTTGGCGTTTTGATTGAATCACCGGGTTGTTTCCCTAATATGACGGTTTGGAACAATTTAATGATTCAGGCGTCAAACTTAAACCTTAAAAACCCCCAAGAAGAAATACGCAAAATGCTAATCCTTGTGCGTATGGAAGGTTCTGCCGGCAATAAATATAAAAACTGTTCGTTAGGTATGAAACAGCGCATAGGCATTGCTATGGCACTGCTTGGCAACCCCAAATTGCTTGTGTTAGACGAACCTATTAACGGTCTTGACGCAGACGGTATGCGCATAATGCGTGAAGTTTTAGTTGATATTGCAAAAAGCGGTGCAACGATAGTTATATCTTCTCATATTTTGGGCGAACTTGAAAAAATTGCTACGCATTACGGCATTATTCGCGGTGGAAAAATGATTGCGGAAATGACGGCGGAAGAATTAGAAAAAAACTGCCGTACTTTCGTTGCCATAGGCATAACAAATAAAGATATGGCAAAAATGGTGCTTGGTAGAAAGTATGCGCGCGTAGAAGAAGATGAAAACGGATATATCCGCATTTACGACAAAACCACACCAGAAGAAATCGTTTCTTATCTATATAGCGAAGGTTTAGTGATAAACGAAATTAGAAAGGATAAAATAGGATTAGAAGAATATTATATCGACCTTATGAAAGGTAAAGGAGTTTAATAATATGGAAATGACTTTTGAAAAAAACACTTTCTCTAAAAGATTAAAAAGTATGTTAAAAGTAGATGCTCGCAGAATGTTTTTATCCCCTTTCTTCTACATTATGGTTGGTATATCTTTAGCAGTGCCTATATTGATACTAGTTATGACCACAATGATGGACGGTAGCGTTACGGTTGACCCACAAACGGGTAAAGAAACGGTAATTGAGGGATTTAAAAACGTTTGGCAAATTCTTGGCTCTGTTTCTTCAACTTCTGCAGAGAGCGCAGGAATGAGCATGGACCTAGTGTCTATGTGCAATATCAATATGATGTATTTTGCCATAGCCGTTTTAGTTTGCGTGTTCGTTTGCGACGATTTTAGAAGTGGTTATGCAAAAAACCTTTTTACCGTTCGCTCTAAAAAAACTGACTACGTTATATCAAAAACCATCATCTGTTTTGTCGGTGGGGCGTGTATGATTTTAGCCTTTGTTTTAGGTTCTATACTTGGCGGTTTAATGTCTAGTCTCTCTTTTGAAATGGTTAAGTTTAACACTTTTAATTTAATTTGTTCAATAATAACTAAAGTATTGCTAGTTCCTATTTTCGTTTCGATATTTTTAACAATGAGCGTTATAGGTAAGCAAAAATCGTGGCTTGCTATGTGCTTATCTCTCGGCGTAGGTATGTTTTTATTTATGATGATTTCTATTGCAAGTCCACTAGACGCAAACATAATTCACATAATTTTATGTTTGGTCGGTAGCCTAGGTTTTGCAGTTGGGCTTGGGGCAGTTAGCAACGTAATTCTCAAAAAAACAAGTTTAGTTTAATTGATAAAAAAACGAAATTCGGGCGCGCAAGCGTCCGTTTTTTCATTAAAGAATTTATGTTTACAAAACCTTTACAAAATCTTATCTTTCCTTTTACATTATTTTATTAAAACATAAACATTGATTTAGTATAATGTGATTACAAAATTAAGGAGAAACAAATTATGACTAACGAATTAAAAATTATTGAAAGAATAAAAGCAAACTATACGCAAAAAGAAACCACTCAATTTGACGAACTTAAAGAACTTGACAAAAAGGTTAAACGTCCTGCAAGAATTTTTGCATACGTTTTCGGCACAGTATCATCACTTATTCTCGGCACGGGTATGTGTTTAGCAATGAAAGTTATAGGCGCAAGTTTATCAGGCGCAATGCCCCTTGGAATTTGCATAGGTCTTATAGGAATTTTATTAGTATCGCTAAACTATCCCCTATACAAATCAATTTTAGGCGCAAGAAAAAACAAATATTCAAAACGCATAATAGAACTGTCTAACAGTTTATTAAATAAATAAAATATTTTATGGATAATGAACAATGAGTATTAAAAAATTTTTCAAAGACGCTTTCGCATATATGAAAGCAAGCGCAAAAGCACAACACGAAGTAGATAAGGCTAACTTTCAAGCGGCAAAAGCAGAGGCAAGAGCAAATTTTGAAGAAAATCGTGGCAAAAATACTTTTGCAAAAGCAAAGGCTGACGCTAAAAAGAGTTGGAACGACGCGCATATGACCCCTGCTCAAAGAAACGCAAAGATGCAAGAAGAAAGACAAAAACAACTTGAGCAAGCAAACAAAAGAATAGAAGATGCAAGTGCAAGATACGAAAACGCAAAGAAAAATTAACGTTAAAAACACCCCGAAATTTAAACTTTCGGGGTGTTTTTTATTTTTGCTTTGAGTATTAAACTTTATATGTTTTTTAATAAAGTTTATTTTTCGTTTTTATAAATTTCCTTAAAATATTTATACGTATCAACTTTTAATTCACCGCAAGCAGCCTCATCACAAGCGATAATGCCGTCTTTATGCATTTGCAATGCACTTATAGTCCAAGCGTGGTCAACCCCACCTTCAACACAATGGCGCAATGCCCTTGCCTTGTTGTGTCCACTAATTAACAATAATACTTGTTTAGAATCACAAACCGTACCTACACCAACAGAAAGCGCAGTTTTAGGAACTTTATTAACGTCGTTATCAAAGAAACGAGAATTAACTATCAACGTGTCTTCAGTCAATGCGCGAATACCCGTTCTTGACGTTAAAGAGGTAAACGGTTCGTTAAACGCAATGTGTCCGTCAACACCGCTACCGCCCATAAATAAATCAATTCCACCGTAAGATGCAATTTTATCTTCATAGCGTTGGCATTCTGCCTCTAAATCCTCTGCCATACCGTTCAAAATATTTACGTTTTCTGCCGGAATATCTATGTGATTGAAAAAATTATCGTGCATAAAATACCAATAACTTTGGTCGTGTTCTCTAGGCAAACCAACGTATTCGTCCATATTAAAAGTAACAACGTTTTTGAAAGTAACTTTGCCAGCCTTGTTCATTTCAATCAACTTTTTGTAAACACCAAGCGGAGATGAACCAGTTGGCAAACCAAGAACGAAAGGACGATTTTCTTTATGATTGTTTATCGCATTTGCAATATGTTCTGCAGCCCATTCACTCATTTCATTGTAATTGTCTTTGATAATTAACTTCATTTTTTAATTACTCCTTGATAATCTAGAATTTTTTAATGTGCAATTTGATTATACAACTTATTCATCAATTTGTAAAGGTGTTTTTGCAATTTTTATTAAAAAGGTAAAAGATGCAAAGCCAAATCAAATAACCATATTATTTATATTCAACTGTTTTTAAGATAAATGATAACAAGTTTATATAATTTTATTTATATTATAAACATAATTTTCATTTACATCAACCTTATAGTCATAATTGCAAAATCGCTAAAAAAAACACCAACCATTTGGTTGATGTTTTTTTTGATGGCTAATACTTGCAAAATAGCTTTATTACAATTTATTCCAAATTAAGTTTGAAATTGTACACATTGCATATTGCGCTCTAAACAATTTTTCCGCATCGGACCCTGAATAAGCTTGAATAATAGTTTCAGTTCTAGTTCCATTAACATAGGCGGTTATTTTATAACTATTCATTTTGACCTCCTTTTACCTTTTTTCATCTTTTACAGTATCTTTTTTATTATTCTTTTTAATTTCAAGATTTTTTCTATCCATAACTAAATCTCCATTGTTAATTGCATTTGTTAAGTTATCAACAGCTTTCATTCTATCCTTCATCCCACAAAATACTTTCTTGAATAAACCCATAATGTTTCTCCTTTGTTTTTAAGTGCCTCTCACTTTTTTTATATTATATCAAGTCTTATACGACTTGTCAAGTATTTTAAGACTTAAAAAATGTATAATATAGTTATGGAATTTAAAAATAAATTAAAAGAATTAAGAATATCAAAAAATTTAAGCCAAATGCAACTTGCATTAAAAACTGGAATTAGCCAATCTGCGATTGCCAAATGGGAATTAGGTAAAACCGAACCAACTGCAAGTGCAATTATAACTCTTTCCAAGTTTTTTGAAGAATCAACCGATTACATTTTAGGATTAGAAGATTAAAGCCACCGAAAATTCGGTGGCTTTTTAATGTTTACTCAACTGTTACAAAACAAAATCACTCGTAAGTTCTCAATATTTGTTCATTGCCATAGGCAAGCAAAAAGAAAAGCACCCATCAATTTAATGGATGCTATCTTTTTATCTGAATTTATTTCTTTATATAAAATTTAATTAAAATTTATTATATTTTCTAATTTTACAAACTTAAAACGTAATCGCAAAATAGCGTAATTGCCGTTTTCATCCCCTCTGGATAAATTTTAAAATTTGAAGTATGCGCTACCGTATTGCATCCATACTCATCGTTTTTTGTTCCATACCTAAATATAGCACCTTTTGATTTTTGCAAATACCAGCCAAAATCTTCCGAACTCATGCGCTTTTTAACTTCATTTATTTTAATTGAATTTTTGTTTGCAATATTTCTAATTCTATCAATAATTTTACTATCGTTTATGACGGGGCCCGTGCTCATTTCCCACATCACTTCGGTTTTTCCACCATATCTTTTTGCTATATCTTCACAAATGTTTTTTACGCCGTTCTCTACGATTTTTGAGCGTTCAACGTCGAAAAACCTAAACGAAATATCCATTTCGCACTTATCGCAAATTACGTTATGTGCTGTTCCGCCTGAAAATCTTCCAACCGACCAAATATAATCTTCATCTGCAAAGTTTTCTTTGACGTATTTTTTAAGTTCTATATAAGCATCGTTTGTCATAGCAATCGCATCAATACCGTGTTTAGGTAAAGCCGCATGCGAAGATTTTCCATAGAATATTATTTTAAGCGGAACACAGGCCGCCATATAATTCCCAACACAAACACCTATTTGCCCAAAATCAATTTCGTTTTCACAATGTGTACATATTATTTGGTCAACGCCATCCATAACTCCATTGTCTACAAGCATTTTTGCTCCGCTTATCGCACACTCTTCACTTGGTTGAAAAATCAATCTTACTTTCACTCTTAAACGGTCTTCATTTTCTTTAAGATATCTTGCAACCGCAAGTAATATCGCCGTATGCGAATCGTGTCCACAAGCATGCATTACGCCCTTATTTTTTGAAGTAAATGGAACACCACTCTGCTCTTCAATAGGAAGCGCATCCATATCCGCGCGCAAGGCTATAATTTTTTCACCACTACCTATTTCTGCAACAATGCTACCCTTTCCATATTTTTCAGTATATTTTATTTTACAAGCATCAAGTTCTTTCTTTACGATTTTTACAGTTTCAGGTAGGTCAAAACCGACCTCTGCATTTTCGTGCAAAGTTTTATAAAGTTCAAACGCTCTTGAATAATATTTTTCTACATTCACCATACACGTTCTCCAATCAACTTATTTAGAATTATAGTTAAGAAATTCTACATATTTATACTCTATTTGCCAAATATTGAAAACTACTAATTACTTTAAGAGTGAAAAAAATTAAAAACACGCAAAAAAGTATATATTGTTAAAACTTTTTATACTTATTTTAAATAACAGTCCATTAGTTTTTATATTTTAAGCAAAAAGCGTTTATACTATCCAGTGCTTGCAATAATTTATCCTTTTCAGCAGTATAAGCGACACGCATAAAGCCTTCCCCACATTCGCCAAATGCACTACCTGGCGTACATACAACCTTTGCCTCATCTAAAAGTTTATTGCAGAACGTTACGCTGTCCATTCCAAAACTCTTAATGTCAGGGAATAAATAAAATGCGCCTTTAGGGTTATTTCTTTTTATACCTTGTATACTGTCAAAGCCTTGCAAAACAATTTCTCTACGCTCTGCAAACGACTGCCTAACTTCCTCTTCAAATTCCGGATGTTTCAAGGCAAATGTTGCGCCATATTGCGCCGAGGTATTTATACAAGAATTGAAATATTCTTGTACTTTTATCATTTTGTTTACAATACCTTCTGGTCCAGCTAAATACCCTATACGCCAACCCGTCATCGCATAACCTTTAGAAAAAGAACCTACAACAATCGTTCTCTCTTTCATTCCAGGAAAAGTTACAATCGAACATTTTTCCGCATTGTCGTAAATCAACGAGCCATAAACCTCATCAGATATCACAAGCAAATCTAACTCACAAGCCACTTTTGCGATTTCAGCAAGTTTCTCTTTAGGAATAACTTCGCCTGTTGGATTATTTGGAGAATTAATAATTAGTATTTTCGTTTTTCCTTTTACGTACTTTTTGCGAATGTCTTCCGCTTTCATACAAAAACCGCTTTCAAAGGTAGTGGGAACGGGCACAGCAATACCACCACATAGATTAATAGTTTGTTTAAAATTGAGATATTGTGGGTCTTGAATGAGCACCTGGTCACCGAGCGTTAAAACACATTGCATAATAAGAGCAAACGCCCCCATTCCACCATTTGTTACCATAATTTCGGTGTCGGGATTAAAGAAATTTTTTGCAATAAAGCCATTTTCAGAAAGTGCTTTGCGTAATTGTGGTATACCTGCATTAGGCGCATAATGCGTTTTCCCATGCATCAAAGCATCTGCACACGCACGACAAATATCAAGATGTGTATCTTGATTTGGTTCACCTATACCCATATTGATAACATTTTCCATTTTAGATGCTTTATCAAACACCTCCCTAATTGCTCCAAGGTTAATAGAACGAGCCTTTGCGTTTAACCTTTCTTCTCCAATCATAACAAACCTCTATTTTGTTTTTATTTTAGTCTATCAAACACAAATATTTTTTTCAAATTAGAACTTAAAGCAAAATTTAGGTATTTTGTTCTATAAATTTATTTTTTAAATTTAATTATAAAAAAATAAATTAAAAACTTTAATTTTTTAATACAATTTTATATTTTGTTAAATTTTTAATATATTTTACTATTTTAATTGACTTTTTGCTGTTAAAATACGATAATTTAATTAAAAATTAAAAGGAGCACAACTATGGACGAATTCGATTTGCAAATTATCAAAATCTTATCAGAAAACGCAAATATTACGGCTACGGCAATGAAAAGTAAACTACATCTTTCCATACCTGCTATAAACAAGAGAATTCAAACACTTAAATCAAGAGGAATAATCAAACAATTTACCATATTAACTGACGGCAAAAAAATCGGAAAACCTATCACTGCCTATGTTTTTGTTGTTTTGGAATCAAGCGCCCATATAGATCCATTACTTGAATATGCCGATAGCGACGCAGACATTTTAGAATGTTCGTCTATCACAGGCGAATATGATTGTCTTTTGAAAATCTGTGTTGAAAGCATTGAACAATTAGATGAAAAACTTATGTATTTGAAAAAGTATAAAGGAATTATAAAAAGTAATACTATGTTATCACTGACCACGTATAAATATTTACCAACGATTCTACCTAATTGTTAATTTTTCAAGACTTTCAATCGTCCAAAAAAATCATTTTAACACAAACGCAATATTCAAAATACTTATTTAAAATTGTGATTTCCCAACGAACATCACTCAACATAAAGAAAATGAATCAAAGTGTCATGATTGCAAACAAAAAGAAATAACACAAATCACATATCAGTGACAAATGAGCGCATTAAAAAAGACCTATAAAAGCGTGAAAATGCTCTTATAGGTCTTAATTTTTGCTGTAAAATGCCGATTTTAGCGTGAAAATATAAGAATATAGGTCTATAAGCAAAATACTTATAGACCCTTGACTGTTGGCTTCCCCTGACAAATGCAATATGAAATATTCATGCTATTTAACCGTGAAATAAAATGCGTAGCAGACAGTGGTAGTTTGGGCAAAATTCTTTTTGCTGAAGGTAAATACAATCATCCCATATCACCTTTGGATACACTTTTTACAAAGAAACGCATTTTTCACCCCAAGCATTGGCGTCGTTATTCACCTATAACTTATTACATTACCCACTCGCTTGGTCCTATTATGCATCTTTGCTTTCCTCAAATATGTTGTTGATAAGGTCAAGGGTTTCTCTTACAAGCAACTCGCCACCCTCGTGACCTACCTGTCCGCCTGAAACAAACGCGCTGTAATGACCTCCGTTTTCCGCTTTTTTAGTAGGCAGATACCCTTCTCCTCCGTTTGCTAGTTGAACCAAAAACGTCTGTTCCGCCTTGCTTCTCGCCTTAATCTTGTTACCGTAATTAAGGAAAAGTTCAAACGGATTTGTTGCAAAAACAAGATTTCCAAGTCTTACAATATGAACTTCTGTATCCAACGTGTTTTGATACTCTTGTACCTCGGCGCGCTTTAAAATTCCCATATAAACCTGCAATTTTGCCGCATCGATATAATCCACGTCGCCGTCTTTGTTATCAAGATATTCTTTTATAGCTTTTTTCGCTTTATCTATGTCAGAATATGTTACGCGTCTTAATGGCAGCTTCATAACCGTTATATTATGTTCAAACATGACCTCTGTCACAGGCTTATCAAGTTCATTTTCAAACACTTCAATAATTTCGCTTGCTATTCTTTTGCCTGCTTTTTTCATACCGCTAATGTCAAACATAGAAGGGTCTGCTTTTCGTTTTAACGGTGATTGCCTTTCTATGTTCGGGTCATTTACAGGGCTTTCCGGCTCTACCCATCTTATAAGGTCAACGGGGCATTGGTCACCCGCAGCACTACACTGCGCCAAAAGATATATGTTTGCTCCGAAACGTTCTCTCAAAAGAAGTTTGACCTCTCCCCAAAAATCGGGCGATATAAAATGTCTGTGTTGAACACACTGTGCAGGACAGGCGAGATTTGCAATAATTCCGGTCAAATTTCCGCTTTTATTGAATATATACAAAAGCTCTATACCTGTATCACTTCCGCCTTCAAGCTCCTCAAAGGTTGCCGTGTCCGTGTTTCCCCACATCTGAGCGCTTCCATCATTGTATACTGCACGACGGCACATACCTACAGCGGCTCTGCCAAAGCCGTTTGCAAAAGCGCCTTCGCTTAGATTTGTCCACGATGAAACTATCACGTTAACAATCTTATCTACAAGAAATTCGAATGTTTCCTCCGGAGTACTGATCTCACAATTTTTCGAAACGTTTTCCTTTTCTATATATTTTTTACCCTCAGGCAGTAGCGATTTTATTATTTTCTTTGGTGTACTGGACAAAAATGGCAGTTTTGAACGCTGCGTACGTGGAAACTCTGGTCCCGTGTGCGTGTGAATAGCATTAAGAACTATTCTCATCGGGTCTATTCCTAATTTATTTGTTTCAAGTTTTTTTCTTACTGCATCTATAAGATTAGCAGGAGCGCCCACAAGGTCGCAGCTTACAAATACAGCATGGTCATTTTCATTTGACATTGACAGGGCGGTAACCGTAATGGGCTTTTCTACCCCCTCTGAAATTCTCTCTGCAAATTGACCGGAAAGAGCCACTTTCTTTTCAGGCGTAATGTCCTCTTCCGCCCAACCAAATAATATTTTCTTCATAAAAGACTCTCCTTATGTTTTTCTTTTATTATAACATATTTTTTGCGAGTGTATATTGCAAATATTGTAAAATCTATTGCATTTCGTCCAAGAATATGCTGTAATAAATAAAAAACAAGGCGGTTCCTCCGGACTGTTTTCTTAACGCGTCGCCCAGTTAACAGCACGCATAAACGTGGCTGTTGCTACACAATTATCTATTCGAGCCCGTCAGGGGCAAAACAAAAACACCAACCGTTTGGTTGGTGTTCTGTTTTGTGAAGGGGCGATAAAAAAGAAATTTTTGCCACTTTTTGTTTGGGGTTGAACTGTCGCGTTCTTTCCGTTTGCGCGAAGCGCAACTTCATTGATGCAGAGAATCACATCGTTGCGAAGCACATCATTTGCACAAGGTGCAACATCGTTTATTTGTGCCGCAAACGGCAATGATGTTCTCGCTATGCTCGAAATGAAGTTGACCTTTGGTCAAATGATGTTGTGCCTGCGGCACAAATATAAAAACGACAAGTCGAAACTTGTCGTTTTTTGTGAAGGGGCGATAAAAAAGATATTTTCGCCACTTTTTGTTTGGAGTTGAACTGACGCACTTGTACCGTGCTCAATCTTGCTCATCGGAAACTAAACTGACATCATATGCTATATATTTCCTTAATTCGTGATCAGAAAAAAATTCTCTCTGGCTATTATTCAAACACCTAATTACAAGCGCATTTTCTACGCACGGATATATCACATATAATTTTCGCTCTTTTACTAAATTCTTTTTCTTTAATTCAGTA
>JAFQEM010000027.1 GCA_017399035.1 Clostridia bacterium
GTAGATAAATGACCGTACACGACAGAACTCGGCTTACAGACCAACTTAAATAAATATGCCTAGGTTGTGGCTAAACCACAACCTAGGCTTTTCTTTTTATAATCCTTTTTTATTTATTCATTTTTGGGTTTTCCGTTCGCTCTAAAAGATAATCTACCGACACGTCAAAATAATCGGCAAAAGCAATAAGCGTTTCGTAATCCGCTTGTCTTTGACCGTTTTCGTATCGGCTGATACTGTTTTGGTTCATATTTAAATCCATCGCAAGTTTAAGTTGCGATATCTTTTTCTTTTCCCTTAAAAATCTTAATCTCATAACCCTTGACATTATTATACCGTTTTGGTATAATAAAAATATCCCGATTTGGGATATTTTTATAAATGGAGGAAAGTTTTTATGTATTGTAAAACTTGCGGAAAAGAACTTAATGAAAACGCCGTTATATGCGTTGGGTGTGGTTGTGTGGTAGACCAAGAAAAAGTTAATAAAATCGTTGGCAAAAAATACAACGAAGAAGAAGTTTCTTTTCCAACTAACGAAAAAATAAAACACGTTCATATTTTAGGTTTTATACTTTCAATTTGTAGTACCCTTTTTCTTTTAACCGTTCCTATTATGGGCGAATATTTAATAGGTGCTTACGTTATGTTTATGATTTTATTGTATACAGGGGCAGGTTTATCTATTTACGGTATTATAAAAGGTAAAAAAGAACCTACAAAAATTTACGCTATTTTGGGCATAGTAATTGCTTTTTGCTCTTTCTTCTGCTGTGGCGTTACTTTTGGTTTAGGTTTAAGCGACGATTTAATATCATATCTTTTTAGAATATTCTAATAGCAAAAAAGAGAGCAAGTAGTCGCTCTTCCCGTAGGGATTTTTGCTTTAGATTATCAATAACAAGTTATTTAATTATTATGGAGGATATAATATGAAATATATACTAATTCCAATAGCAATAACTATTGTATTTTCACTTTTGTGGAAAACTAAGACAAATGCTGAAAAGAAAATTCCAAATGGAAACTTTATTCATACTAAACCACCAAAAACTCTAACTGGTTTTTTCCTTTTTTCTGCGATTGCCGGAACGTGCGGTGGCATTGTGCTTGGTATAATAAATAGGGATAATACAACAAATTTAATAGGCGTAATTTTGACTTTTTCTATATTTGCGATTTTAGGTTTTTTCGGATATGCGTGGGTGCGATTTAATTATGTCGTTATTGATGGAGATAATATTATTGTTTATCGACTTTTTCAAAAAAATAAGTTTTATACTTTTGATGATATTGCATTTTATAAGGATACTACCCACATGGGTATACAGGGTGCATTGATATGTTATAATAAAAACAAGAAAAAGTTATTTTCGGTTGAAGCAATTCACATAGGTATTTCCTTAATAATCCAACGATTGAGAGAAAAAAACATTACACAATTATTCTAATATTGCAGGATAAATTAAAACACTAATATAATAAGTGTAGCACACTATACTTTCAAAAGAAAGCCGTGTGTTTTGCAAAGCAAAAAGTAAAGGATAGCAAAATTTTGCTATCCTTTTATAATGTCTAAAAAATCCCTAGGGGAAACGCCCTTAACTGCTGTCTTTTGTTATTTATCTTTTTAAGTATACCATTAAAACTGCTATATCCGCGGGGGATACGCCTGATATTCTGCCTGCTTGCCCTAAATTTTTGGGGCGTATTTTGTCAAGTTTTTGCCTTGCCTCTAGTCGCAAGCCGTTTATTTGCATATAGTCAATATCTTCAGGCAAAAGTTTTTCTTCTAATCTTTTTGCCTTTTCAATTTGGTCAAGACCCTTTTGCAAATATCCTTCGTATTTAGCGTCAATTTCCACGGTGTCTAAAATTTCTTTGCTTATACCGTCAAAACCGCCAAATTCTTCAATAATATCTTTTAGGGGTATTCCACGCCTTACTAAATCTGCTTTAGTTAGCGCAGTGTTGGCTTTTGCATAACCATATTTTGCAATAAGGTTTTCACACTCTTTTGGCTTAACCGAAACTTTCATCTCTTCGGTTGCCTTATTATATTGCTCAACCCTATCTAAATAAACCTTATACCTTTGGTCGGTTACAAGCCCTGCTTTTCTTCCTTTTTCGGTCAAGCGGAAATCGGGGTTATCTTGCCTTAAAACAATTCTATATTCCGCACGGCTTGTCATCATACGGTAAGGCTCGTTAGTCCCTTTGGTAACTAAATCGTCAATAAGCACGCCTATATATCCGTCATCACGAGAGAGAATAAGGGGGTCTTCGCCACGCATAGCAAGTGATGCGTTTAGCCCTGCAATAAGCCCTTGCGCAGCAGCCTCTTCATAACCGCTTGTTCCGTTAATTTGACCTGCCGTGTAAAGCCCTTTAATCTTTTTATATTCTAACGTGGGGTAAAAGTCAAGTGAATCTATACAGTCGTATTCGATAGCGTAAGCGTAACGCATTATTTCACAATTTTCTAATCCCTTTACCGTGCGATACATTGCTTTTTGCACGTCGTGGGGAAGAGAAGTTGACATACCTTGAACGTAAATTTCGTTAGTGTCTGCGCCTTCAGGCTCTAAAAACAACTGGTGACGTTCTTTATCTGAAAACCTAACTACCTTGTCTTCAATAGACGGGCAATATCTAGGTCCCGTTCCCTTTATAAGTCCACCGTATAGGGGAGAGCGGTGCAAGTTTGCTCTAATTATATCGTGTGTTTTTTCGTTGGTGTAAGTAAGATAACAAGGCGTTTGCTTTTGCGGAACTCTTTCGCTCAAATAACTGAACGGATAAATATCCGTTTCACCGTCTTGAATATCTAACTTTTCAAAATCAATGGTCCTTGCGTCTACACGCGCAGGCGTTCCCGTCTTAAATCTTCTAACCGTAAACCCAAGTTTAATAAGATTTTCCGTTAGCCCACTTGCCGCCGATTGAAAACCGTTAGGTCCGCTATTTTGTCGCCACTCACCAGCAATAATGCTACCGTTTAAATAAACGCCCGTTGCCACCACCACGCATTTACACTCTAGCACGCCACCGTAAGCAGTTTTTACACCCGTTACCGTTTTTTGCTCACTATCGGTTAAAATTTCTACCGCTTCGCCTTGCAAAATTTTAAGGTTGGGCGTGTTTTCTAGCGTCTTTTTCATCAAGGTATGATAATAATTTTTATCTTCTTGACCACGCAAAGATTGCACAGCCGCGCCTTTACCACGGTTTAACATTCTAATCTGCAAAAGCGCGCCGTCAGCGTTTACGCCCATTTCTCCGCCAAGCGCGTCAATTTCACGAACTATTTGCCCTTTTGCAGTTCCACCGATTGACGGATTGCACGCCATAAAGGCTATACTGTCTAAATTAAGAGTGAGCATAGCCGTGTTAAAGCCCGTTCTAGCAAGGGCCAAAGCCGCCTCGCAACCAGCGTGTCCTGCGCCGATTACAACCGCATCAAATTGTCCTTCTATATAGTGATTCATATTCTAAATTAGTAAAATGTTTTTTTGTATGTTAGTATTTCCTTAAACGGGTTAGTTACAAGCAAGACAAGGAAAACGAGGATTTTCAAGGGCGCGTACTTTTTGTACGTAACCGCCGAAAAACGCAAGTTTGACACAGTATTGCGCAGTAGATAAGCCGTTTATGATTAAACGGATTAGAAACAAGTTGCAGTAGGCTCGACCAAACAAAAAGATGAGATAGAACGCCTGTTCATCGAAGTTTTTTGCTTTGGACAGTAACGACCTGCAACGACGTTTATAAGCCGTTTAAATTATTGTTTTAAAAGCATCTTCCTTATATCATTCACTTCTACGGATAATTTAGTGTCCGTTTTCATTTGCTTTTCAATTTTATCACGCGCGTAAATTACAGTTGCGTGGTCTTTTCCAAAAAATTTACCAACCGTCATCTGTGGCAAACTCATCATATCAAGTATTAAATACATACTAACTTGGCGGGGTAAAACAAACTCTTTGTTTTTCTTTTTGCCAAGCATATCGTTTTTAGATATCTTATAAAAATTGCAAACGCAGTTGATAATGTCTTCTGCTTGTAATTCTTCTTGCTTTTCGCCTGCGCTCTCTTTAAGCGCCTCGTTCACAAGGTCAATAGTGATAGGTCTTTCGTGCAATTTGCTTGCAAAAACCACTTTTGTTAGTTTGCCTATAAGCGTTCTTATGTCGCAATCGCTCATCTCTGCAATATAGGTTAAAACCTTTATGTCAACCACGCACTTTTGCTCTTCAGATTTTCTGCGAAGAATTGCAATTCTCGTTTCTAAATCGGGTGCTTGAACGTCTGCAAGCAAACCGCCTTCAAAACGAGTGCGTAATCTCTCTTCTAAAACTTCAATTTCTTTCGGGGGACGGTCAGAAGTTAAAACAACTTGTTTGTTTTGCATAACAAGTTCGTTAAAGGTATGGAAAAATTCCGTTTGAATACCTTGTTTTTTTGCTAAAAACTGAACGTCGTCAACAAGCAAAACGTCAACGTTTCTATATTTTTTTCTAAAATCTGCGCCCGTGCCTTTACCTTTGCTTATGCTTTCAATAAGTTGGTTAGTAAACTGTTCGCAAGTAGCGTATAAAACGTTTAGCCTTGGCGAATGCAACTTTAGATAGTTTGCAATAGCCATCAAAATATGCGTTTTACCTAAACCCGTGCCACCGTGAATAAATAGGGGGTTATAAGCGTCGCCAGGGTTTTCTGCAACCGCTTTTGCCGCAGCGTAAATAAATTCGTTAGACGAGCCTACAACAAACGAATCAAAGGTAAATTTGGGGTTTATAGGTGAACCGGGTATATCTAAACTTTCACGCTCTTCGTCGCCAAGTTGTTTAAGATAATCTTCACGGTCAGTTGCAACCACAACGGAAAAATCGTTGACGAAAGTATTGCACTTTAAAAGAGCCTCTCTGATTTTACCGCCTATTGCCTTATCGCTAACGGTATCTGCAAAAAGTTTACTTTTAGTGCATAAAACGATTTTATTGCCGATAACGTCAACGGGCTTTAATTGCTTAATATACGTTTCAAAGGCAATGGAACTAACCGTCTTTTCCAGTTCGGGGATAAAGGTTTGTTCCCATAAAATCTCATAATTTTCTTTTTCCATATCAACTCTTCCTTTTTATCAGTTGCATTTAAGTAAAAAACATTATATAATAATTTTAAATTAAAATAAAGTTATTAAGGCAAAATTTTTAAATTTTTTGAATTTTTATGTTTATTCACCGTTTAACACTCAAAAATTTCCGAAATTATTCAGAAGAGTGCGTGTCGTTTAAAAACGGCGTCAACGTTTTAACAGGCGCAAACGCTCAAGGCAAAACTAACGCCGCAGAGGCAATATTTTTTCTCTGTACGGGGTATTCTCCGCGCGCCAACAAAGACCGTTTAGTTATTAAAAACGGGTGTGAGTCGGCAGAAATTTTTGGCGAGGCTACTTCTCAATACGGCGAAGTTTCGGTTAAAGTTGCTTTTAACAAAAATGATAAAAAAAGCATTTACATCAACGGAATGCAAGTTTTGAAAATAGGGGAAATTTTAGGTAACATTAACAGCGTATTTTTCAACCCTGCTGAACTAAAACTCGTTCAAGAAAGCCCCGACGATAGAAGACGGTTTTTAAACGTTTCTCTCTCGCAAATGTCAAAAACCTATTTTTACGCCCTTCAGCGTTATAATAAAATTTTGTCGCAAAGAAACAACCTTTTAAAAGACCCTGATGCTTATATTATCCGTGAAACTCTGCCCGTGTGGGATATGCAACTTACTAAAGAGGCAAGCAAAATTATAAAGGCAAGAAACGAATTTTTGACCGAACTTTCACCTTTAGCAGAAGAAAAACACGCGTTTTTATCCGACGGTAAAGAAACGCTTAAAATGCGCACGGAAAGCGGTTATTATGGAACTGAAGAAGAAATTGCTTACTCTATGTATCAAGACTTAAAAACAGGTTTAGAACGCGATATTCGCCTTGGATTTACTTCGATAGGTCCGCACAGAGATGATATAAAGTTTACTCTCAACGGCGACGACGTTAGAATTTACGGTTCGCAAGGTCAACAACGCACGGTTGCGCTATCGCTTAAACTTGCAGAAACCGAAACTTTTTATAAGAGATTTAACGAATATCCTATTCTTATTTTAGACGACGTTTTGTCTGAACTAGATAAAAAACGCCAAAGAAAATTAGTGGGCGCAGTAGAAAAAATGCAAACCATATTCACGGCAACACATCTTGA
This sequence comes from Clostridia bacterium, assembly GCA_017399035.1. Classification (GTDB taxonomy): domain Bacteria; phylum Bacillota; class Clostridia; order Christensenellales; family Borkfalkiaceae; genus UBA1259. Next base: position 6,258 of record JAFQEM010000027.1, read on the forward strand.
CCGCACGGTGTTTAAAAATACCCCTTTTACAAGATTAGTTGTAGAAAACGAAAAAATCAAAGAAAAATAAAATGAAAGACGTTTCGAAACATTACGATTTACTTATTGAAAATGGCAACGACCCCTTTTTAGACGGAAAAGAGTTGTCAGAATATATGGATAAATATGACGGCAAACAGTTTATAGATTTATTAAACCTTGATAAAAGTAAAAACGTTCTGGAAATCGGTTGCGGTACTGGAAGAATAACTAAAAAAATCGTAAACAATTTTAGTTATTATACAGGTATAGATATTTCTAAAAAGACGGTTTTTGTGGCTAAAGAACATTTTAAAAATTACGATAATATTAGTTTTATTCACGGTGATTTTATTAACTATGATTTTAATAATACGTACGACGTAATATTTTCAACGCTTACGTTTATGCATTTTAAAGATAAAAAGAAAGTGTTAGTTAAAGCGTTTAATTTATTAAATTGTAACGGAACTTTCGTATTATCGATAGATAAAAATAATCAGAATTTTATTGATACTGGTTATAGTAAAATTAAAGTTTTTCCCGATAACCCTGAGAAAATTTCTAAAATTTTAACTTCCGTTGGGTTTTATAACCTTTCTATTAAAGAAACGGAACTCGCCTTTTTAATTTCCGCAAACAAATAACTTTTAGTACAAAAAAACCGCTAACGTTAGCGGTTTTTTGTTATATTTTTTTATTTTGCTTTTTCTTTACCGTAAAAATCGTATATCGCCTCTTGCGCTAAATGCATTTTAGTTAAATAGTTATATGCATTTTTAAGATACATAAAATACGTTGTTTTATCGGTTGCAATATCAAACGCATCACCACGACCCAAAAAGTCGTATTCAACGTGAACAGAATACATTGAAGACGCAGGTTTATTCAATTCAAACGGCTTGCCGTCAACTTCGCCCGTGATAGTAAATCCGTTTTTATCGTGCACAACGTGTCCAAAACCAACTTCAATGCAACTTGTTTTATTGTTATAATAATCTTCTATTCTAACGTCGTCTTCAAAGTGATAAGTGCCACTTTCAACTTCTCTTTTTACTTGTTCACGTTCCCACTTATACCAGTCTGGCACGTGAGAAAATCCCTTGTCGGTATTTACGCCTTTAAGTCTTGAAAGGGTGTCCATTTCCCACTTTGAACCGCATTCGTTACACCAAATATGTATGCCCGCGCTATCAGTCTTAAACTCTTTGCCACAAACGGGGCATTTATAAAGTAATTTATGCAACCCTTTTGCGCGTTCTTTACACTTGATGTGATAGCCCTTTTCAACCTGCCATTTATATTCGTCTTTTTCAAACGCTTTTTCTATACGCTGTTGAATTTCTTCTGCAGGTAAATTTTTAATTTCTTCCGCCGAACACAGTTGATAAATGTGCGCTTCTTGGCGGATTTTTCTATAAGGGTGCTTTGACCATTGAGGTGAGTTCAAAAAGTTTCCGTTTGACATACACATAACTAGCGGAACACCTAAAACTTTGCAAAGTTTACCAAGTGCACCGTCAAGCCTTTCGTTTACACCTGCAAATTCAAAACGCGCTTCGGGAAAAATCGTACAAGTGTGTTTTAACTTTTTGACATAATACATTATGTGCTTTGCAGTAACTATGTCGTGTGTAAACTTTCTCTTTGGCATACCACCTATGCCACCCATAAGAAAATTGCCACGCCTAAACTCTTCAACTGACATAACCCAACCAGTAGTTCTTGGCATAAGTCCACAAACAATCTGCGGAAAATCCATAAACGACGCGTGTGTTGCTAAAATTAAATAAGGTCCTTTGATTTTCTTTACTGCTTTGTCAACTTTTACGTGCCCTTTATTGAACAATAGATAAAAGGGTGCAGCGATAAATTCAACAATTTTTAAGTACCATCTTGGCTTTACGGGCTTGCGGTACATATCAAATCTTTTTCCTAAATTTTTCATCTTTTCCTTCCGTATTCTTAATTATGACCCTTATATAATAACAATAGTATATTAACTAAACATAAACAGCAAATTTATAACTCTTGTAAAACCTTTTTTATTTCTTCTTTTTCCATAAAGCCGTGTTTAGTTTGTTTAAGTTGTCCGTTAGAAAAGAACAAAAGTGTGGGAATAAGTTCAACCCTAAACTTAATTGCAAGTTGCATTTGCTCGTCAACGTTTACTTTGCAAACCTTAACTTTTCCATCAAGTTCTTCGGCTAACTCTTTGATAACGGGGGATAGTTTCATACAAGGTCCACACCAAGTTGCCCAAAAATCAACAACTACGGGTATTTGAGAATTTAAAACTTCACTTTCAAAATTTTCTTTTGTTATAATAACTTCCATATTTTTCTCCTAAATATTAGCGATTTTTAAATGTATAAAATTTAAAACACAAGTCAGACGTGAAAAACGAACAATTTATGCAGTGCGCGCACGTCTGTACGTAATCAAATAAATACGCAAGTTTTGCGCGTATCACGCCGTATTTTAAGCGTTTGTAAATGGGCTAGATGCAAGCAAGACAAGGAAAACGAGTTTTTTCAAGGGCGCATACTTTTTGTATGTAACCGCTGAAAAACGCAAGTTTGACACAGTAATGCGCAGTAGATAAAACTACTATTAAACGGTTTAGATGCAAGTTGGGCTAGGCTCGACTGCGCAAAAAGATGAGATAGAACGCCTGTTCATCGAAGTTTTTTGCGCTAGACAGTAACGACGCCCAACGTAGCAGATAAGCCGTTTACTTTTGTTTGTAGTAAAGCATACAATGACAAAACCCTTCAAAATTTGGGTCGTCAACTTGCTCTTTAAATTCTTTGCACATACATTTATATTCTTCTGACCGTGAAAGTCTGCAAGGGCAATATCCACCCGTGCGTTTTAAACCTTCTCGTATGGTTTTAACAACTTCTTTATCAGGATTTAACGTAATTTTCATATTCTCTCCTTTAGTGGTGTTTTTTATAAAAAATAATTCCTAAAATTATTTGAACTATTGATATTATTATTGCTATAGTTAAAGGTATTATACCTAATTTATTGCCGTAATCAACAAGTAAAATTACCCCGTAAATTGCCAGCCCAAAAATTATAAATAGCATAATTATAGCAATCAACTTACCAAAAAATCTATGCACTTTTGTAACGTTTTTTTCAGGAACTATCAACATCATAAGTTCCATATAAACTTCAAGCAAAATTTCAAAAAATAAATCCATCATATTTTATCCCAACAAAACGTCAAACGCAAGCATTAAGCAAAATCCTATAAGCAGTGCGTAAGTAGAGCCACGCTGACTGCCGTGCGCGTGCGTTTCAGGTATCATTTCATCACTTATAACGTAGAGCATTGTTCCGCCTGCAAAAGCCAAAGCATACGGCAATATTGCAGATGCAACGGTTACGGCAAAATAACCTATAAACGTTCCTATAACTTCAACTAAACCTGTAAGTGATGCATATAAAAAGGTGCGTTTTTTTGAAATTCCCGCAGCGAGCATAGGTCCTATAATAACCATACCTTCGGGAATATTTTGAAGAGCAATACCACCGGCAATAAGTAATGCCTCGTTGACGTTACCTGAACCAAATCCAACGCCTGCCGCAATGCCTTCAGGTAAATTATGTATTCCTATTGCTAAAACAAAAAGCATCACTTTTGCAACTTTGCCTGAATTACAATGCTTTTCACAATCAACGCCGTTCATTTCGTGTTGGTGGGGAACAAATTTATCAATTAAATTAAGACACAACGCCCCTAAAAAAATGCCTAGAACAGTTATTAAAATACCAACTATTCCACCGCCACCGTATTCCACGGCAGGCAATATAAGTCCAAGCACCGCGGCTGCAAGCATAACACCTGCCGCAAACGACAAAACGATATCGCTAAATTTGTGTGAAATATTTTTAAATATAAAACCTATTATTGCGCCTATCAGCGTTGCTCCACCAACGCCAAGCGCAGTTAATAAAACAATTTCCATTTGAAACCTTCCTTAAAAATATTTTACCACATAAAATATACGTTTTGCAAGTTAAAAATGATTATTGCTTTTTATTTTATACTCTCTTGCTTTTAACTTTTTTATTTAAAATAATAAAACACACAAATAACAATAACTTGCTAATTGTGTGTTTATGATTTTTAATCTTTGAGGCTGTTTCCTAAATAAGTTCCAAAACTTATAGAGGTTTTCTTTTTAGTTTCGGTAAATCCACTTCCGCCTTTTTTACCACCACGTCCGTTTTTGAAGTTTCCTTTTCCGCCACGGCCACCTTTTGAACGAGAATCACGTCTGCCTTTTTGTTCAGTTTTATTTCTGCCTGCGTTATAAGGTTTTGCAAATTCGTCTTTATCGTTAGGAACTATAACTACGTAACGAGCAGGTTCTTTTCCATCACTTCTAGTGGTAACCGTTTGACTGTCTGATAGAGCAGTGTGAATAATTCTTCTTTCAAACGGACTCATAGGTTCTAAAATAACTTCTCTACGCATTTGGGTTGCTTTTTCTTCTAACTTATGAGCAAGTTTTATCAAAGTTTCTTCACGCTTTTCTCTATAATTTTCACAATCAACAACAACTTTCTTATAATCTTTTCTTCCTATATTGAGTGCTGCGCCTGCTAAAGTTTGAATAGCGTCAAGAACTTCACCACGATAACCTATAACTGAAGAAGAATCTGTTGCCGTAAGCGTTATAACGGTGTTTTCGTCATCTTTAGTTAGGTTTGCAACAGCCTTTATGTCCATAATATCAATTATGCCTTGAACAAACTCAACGACGCTTTGCGCATCAATCTTTTTTTCAACTTGTTTTACTTCAATTTCAACAACTGCCTTTCCTTTAAGTCTTCCAAACAAACCCTTAATCGGTTCTTCAATAACGGTTATAACCGTATTTTCTTTGGTGGCGTTTAATTCTTTTAGGCCTAATTCTATCGCCTCGTCCACCGTTTTTGCTGTAAACTGCATTTTTATTTCCTCCGTGCGCCTACTGCGCTATTATTTAATCCTACCGCGAATATGCTTTTTATCCGCCTTACCTGAAAGAAAATCTGCATCTGGAGTGGTGTTTTTAGCCTTTTTAATTTCTTTCTTATCTTCTTTTACTTCTTCTTTCTTAACGTAAATTCTTCCTCTTACCGTTTGGTCTTTTTGATTTTTAGCCTGTTCTTTTTTGAACTTGGCGTCAACGATAAAGTTTATACCAAACGTTGTTGCCATACTTATGCAAGAACTCAAAATAATGTAGATAGAAAATGCAGACGTATACATAAATGCAAACACACCCATCATTATAGGCATCATCCATTTCATCATCTTTTGAGTTTGCGCGCCTTGTCCGTCAACAGTTTGTAATTCGTTTTGAGCCTTTTGACTTTTACCCATAACAATTTGAGATAAAAGTGAAATTCCTGCGGTTAAAGCAACTAAAATAAAATATCCGTTTGGCGCGGTAACTTCTTCGTCAAGATGAGCAATAAGCGCTTTATAGCCGTCGTCAGTAATATTGTTTCCGGTATATTTATGAGTGCTCTTAAATGCTGACCAGTTGCTTTCAACGGGATGTTTCATAGGGCTATCAGTTACCCAAATATTTTTAATCCAAAGGAAAGAAGATTGTTCTTCTCTATATTTTAACGCTGCCTTATAACTTTGAATATCTTGCAAGAAAGTTTTAACGTATTCTTCTTCGGTAACGTTTTCTATTTTAGTCCATTCGGTATTATCTTTATTTTGTTCGTTTAACTGATTTATTCTTGCGTTTTCTTTATTAAACGCAGTTTTAAAATCGTCGCCCGCTGAATTTTTAAGTTGATTATTTACTTCACTTGCAAGGGCAGGGGCAACTAATATAGGTTCACTTGAACCATTTATTTCTTCTTTATATAAAATATTTTGCTGTGCGTTTTCACTCAAAGCATATTCTTTAACACTCCAAACGGGGTTACCGTCTTTAAGCGTATAACTTCTTCTATAAACAGAGTAACCGTTTTTAGTGTAAATTTCTAATTTATAAACGTTTTTCGTTGCGTCTTCGTTATGTGTAATACTAACATATTTCTTTGCAAAAATTGATGCCGTAATGTTTTCAATCTGTGCGTTTTCTTCATTTACGTTATCATCTAAAGCGTTAAGTTTTTGATAAATTTCGTTGTCTTTAACGGTAATTTCACCATTACCGTTGCTTATTATATAGTTTCCGTCAATATCAAATCCTGCATAAACAACGTTGTTATAAGATTGACTCATATGATAAAAGTCCATCTTATTTTGATATTGAGAATAATCTGTAAACGCATTTATAGCAACGATAAATATAACCAAAGTTAAAATTGTTGGCAAGCACGCGCCAAACATAGAATAGCCGTTCTTTTTATAAAGCGCCATCATCTTTTGGTTATAAAGGTCTTTGTTGTCTGCATATTGTTTTTGAAGTTTTTCAAGTTCAGGGCGCATCTCTTCCATTTTAAGAGAGTTTTTACGCATCGACGCTCTTGAAAAATAATCAAACGGCAAAGTTATAAGTTTCAATATAACGGTAAATAAAACTATACCTAACGCAATTGACGAACTTATTTTAACTAGCCAAATTATAATTTCAACTAAAAAACTGCCCACGGTAGGCATTGAAAAGTCTATAATATTCATTTTAATATACCCATTTTTTTACGCTGTTTTTATCTGGAACGGGGTCAAACCCACCCTTACACCACGGTGTACATCTTAAAATTCTTTTAGCACCCAAAAAACACCCGACAAAAAAGCCGTGTTTTAATATTGCTTCCAGCGTATATTGCGAACAGGACGGAAAATACATACACGTCCCTTTTGATAAATATTTCTGATATAACCTTATCAGAAAAACGCCTAATTTTTTCAACATAGAATTTTATTTTAAAAAACCACCTTTTTTAAAAATATATCCCATACTCTCTTTAAAAAGGTTAAGCGTATATTCGTCTTTAACTTTCGGTATAAAAACAAAAAAGAAGTTTTGCCTAAAATTAGGAATAAAACTTCTAAAAGATTCCCTTAAAAGACGTTTAATTCTGTTTCTCTTAACGCTTCCGCCGTGTTTTTTACTCACGGCGAATCCTGCTTTAAGATTTTTTGACGGATAAAAAATAACCGTCAGTTCAAATGAAAAAAGTCTTTTACCTTTATTGAAAACAAGATTGAAATCTTTTTCTTTCTTTAACCTGTAATCAAAGGTCATTCTCTCTTACCTAATTATGCAGAAAGTTTATGACGACCTTTATTACGTCTTCTCTTCAAAACGTTTTTACCTGAACGGGTTTTCATTCTTTTTCTGAACCCGTGAACTTTGCTAGTTTGTCTCTTTTTAGGTTGGAAAGTTTGTTTCATTTTATTTTTCTCCTTTCTTAATGAAGTATTTTTTTGTTTTTGCTATACTATTGTATAGATATTTTTTATTTTTGTCAATTATTTTAAGCGTTTATTCTTACAGGTAACAGTAAATATAAAAATCCGTCGTTACCAACTGACGTAATAACGCAGGGGTCTATTGCAGAATTTAAGTTCAAATTGATAAATTCTTCACCGGATATTTTTAAATATTCCGCTAAATATTTTCCGTTAAACGCAATAGATATATCTTTACCAGAAAGGTTTACGGGTATATTTTCGTTTACCGTTCCTATTTCAGATTTTGCCAAAACGTTCATTCCATCTTCTTTAATATCCATTTTAACAACGTTATATCTATCGTTTCTAACAACTATCGACGCTCTTTCAATACTAGTTAAAAGCGCTTGCTTATTCACGGTTACAATATTAGAAAAGTTTGTGGGAAGAATATGGTTATATTTAACGAACTCACCCTCAATCAATCTAGATATAAGAGTTGTGTTTTCAACTTGTACGAAAAGCGTATTTTTTTGAAGAATAACTTTTAGTTTATTTTCGTCTTTATCTAAAAGCCTTATAATTTCTTGCAATGCGCGCGCAGGTATAACAACTTTCATATCACCGCTTGCGTCAACTTGTTTTTTAACAACCGCCATTCTAAACCCGTCTAGCGCAACGCTTGTCAATTCACCGTCTTTAATTTCAAACAAGCAACCCTTTAAGATAGGTCTGCTATCGTCAGAAGAACAAGCAAAAACCGTTCTTTCAACAACACTCTTAAAATCTGCCTGTGAAATTTCAAAATAATTAACTTCTTCTTCCTTTTCTATTTTAGGAAAGTTTTCCGCAGGGAAAACTTGCAATTCACTTTCAGAATCAGAATATTTAATTTGCAACTGACCGTCGTAAAGGCGGCAGAGTTCAACCTGTTCTTTTTCAAGTTTTTTAGCAAATTCTACAAAATATTTACCAACGACAACTGTTTCACCTTCCATTAAAACGTCTGCTTTAATTTTCTTTTCAATGGTTAGTTCCATATCGGTTGCAAGTAGAGTAAGACTATCTCCCTTTGCCGTAATTTTTATCCCTTCTAAAACAGGGTTTGCAGATTTTACTGAAAGTGCTTTACTTACCTTAAGCACAGCATCTGATAAATCAAGACCGTCGCAAATAAGTTTCATTTTTAGTTCTCCCATTTTACTTTCAAAACTTGTTTATAAGTTATACTTAAAAGTTTATAAAAGTAAATTTTTAAAAAAGCAAGTTTATAACTATTATATTATATCCTATAACCGTTAAAAAATCAAGAAAAATCCCTTTCTATATAATAATTTAAATAAATATATTTATTTAGTTTGTTATTTTTTTTTATTATCCGTTTGTTAGAAAAATTATAAATTTCTAACGCCAGAGATATTTTTTTATTTGTTATTGTTTATTTATTATTTTATTTATTTTAAAAAAGTAGTATTATTAGTATGCAAAGTTAAATTGTGCATAAGCGGTTAAAAGGCAGTGTTTTACAAATGAATTGTTTGTTAAATAAAAGTTGACTGATTGTAAATATAAAGTTAAATAAAAAGAAAATAGTTGATAAATATATTTTAAAACCATATTAAATTTTGAAAGTAATTATTAAACTGCAATATTTTATATAAAAAGCGGTAAAACAAAAACTTATTTACAAAGATATTAACTTTGTTAAATTCTCAAAGTTAATAAAAAATTATTTGTTAATATTTTATTTTTATGCTATACTTTTTCTATGAGAAATTTATTTATAAACTACAACGTAAATATTACTGACGAGCAATTTGAAAAGTTTGAAAAATATTACGAATTGCTTGTTTTTTACAATGAAAAATTTAATATAACGAACATAACTGAAAAAAGAGAAGTTTTCGTTAAACATTTTATTGACAGTATTTTGGGTGTTGATAAGATTTGTGGAAAAACGCTTATCGACGTAGGTTCTGGCGGTGGATTTCCCGCAATACCTATAAAAATAATGAAAGATGATTTAACAGTTACTATGCTTGAGGCAACGGGAAAGAAGTGTAATTTTTTAAACGCCGTTATAAAAGAACTTAACTTAAAAAATATTTGCGTTATAAACGGCAGGGCAGAAGATTTAGCAAAAGACGTTAAGTATAGAGAAAATTTTGACGTTTGCACTGCGCGCGCTGTTGCAAGGCTTAACACTTTGTGTGAATATTGTATGCCGTTTGTTAAAGTTGGTGGAACTTTCGTTTCTTATAAAGCCAACGCTCAAGAAGAATTAAAAGAGGCTGAAAGCGCAATAAAAATTTTGGGCGGTAAAATTAAAGACGTTTATAACTATAATTTAGAAGATGCAAATAGAACGTTAATAAGTATTGAAAAAGTTTATAAAACGGATAAAAAATATCCAAGAGGAAACGGAAAGGAGCGTAAAAGTCCGCTGTGAGTGAATTTTTAATAAATAAAGCGCGAACCGTTGCCGTTACCGGTCATAGAATATTGCCTGAAAATTTTAATAAAGATAAGTTGAGAGATTTATTTTTACAGGTGATAGAAAAGGAATTTGACACTTTTTTAATAGGTATGGCGCTTGGGTTTGATACAGTTTGTTTTAACGTGCTTGAAGAAATAAAAGAGAAAAACAAAAATATAAAATTGATTGCGTGCATTCCTTGTATAGGTCAAGCGGATAAGTTTAACAAAGAGCAAAAAGAAGAATATAAAAGAATGTTATCCGTCGCTGACGAGAAAATTATTTTAAGTGAAAAATATACCCCTTATTGTATGCACAAAAGAAATCAGTTTATGGTTGATAACGCATCTGTGTTGATAGCGTTTGTAAACAGAAACTTTGGCGGAAGTTATAAAACCGTTACGTACGCGCAAAAAAACAACGTTCCTATAATAAATTTTGAATAATAAAAATCCCACGACAATTAGCCGTGGGATAATTTTTTTAATATAAACTAATCATTTTCATTTATTGCAATATCGGTTGCTATAAGCGTTTGAGAGGGAACGTAGAATATCCAAGCAAGATTTAGGTCAATATCGTTAATTGCCTTTATAAATGGTGGAATTGTCATAAATTCGTCTAAAACAGCAAACCCTATCAACACGTCGCATAATGCAAAACACAAAAGACCTATTGCAAACAACGGCGCGCGCTTAAATTGAATAAATGCATAAACAACGTTAAGTAAAAGATTTGCAAAATAAAACATTGAAATAATTGCAAGCGTATCTGCATTATCTTTCAATACTACTAGCGTTGCTATAATTGCAGCCGCAGGAATAGCAACACGAAGTGCTAAATGAACTCTTTTAGTGCTAGTATATTCTTGGTTAAGATAAAGTCTATAAAAATAACAAATTTGAGTTACGCAAAAGAAAACCATTGCAACAACTCTGTCGTTATGAAATTTAACTAAACCGCACAAAAATAAGTCGGCGCAAACGGTGGTTATCAGCGCAATAATCGTCAATAGATGTTTGTCGGTTTGCTTGTAAAAAATACCGACTACAATGCAAGCGATTGAAACTGAAGTGAGTGTTGAAATTCCGTAATAAACACCAGATACTAATTGAATAATTACGGCTAAAACAAGTTCTAAAAGAAAGAATATGCCTAAAGTTATATAAGTGAATTTGTTGTCAAATTTAATCATAAAAATTTACCCAAACAGTTATTTGTTTTGTTCAACGTTTGTTTTTTTAACTTTATTATAAATAATAGTTGCAAGTTTTATACCGCCAACCATTGCGTAATGCATCAAAATTGCGGCAACACAGAAACCAACGGTATACGCCAACAAGAAGATAATCCAGTCTACTGCTTGGTAAACGACGCTTAAAATAGGCAAGTGATTAGCAACGTAAGGGCTTACGTAGAACATAGAAAAGTCGTTATCTATACCTGCGTTAACTAACGCGCCGTGAACAATTTCGTTGAGAAGAACAGCAAGCACTAAACAAGCAACAAAAACGGGTATTGATTTTAAGAAATATTTAATATCAAGTTTTTTGCGATTGTAAACTGCAATATATATTCCTAAAACCAACTGCAAGCCGTGATGCACCATAGTTTGAATATGAATACCTACTTGCGGGGTATTAAACACGTCGTTTGGGTAAACGAAAACTACCAAACCGCCAAAGAAAGCAAAGGTAGAAATAAAAGAAGAAAAATAATCTCTTAATTTACCATCTTTCATAAATGCAACAAAGGGCAAAACGTAAAGCGGTGTAGAGCAGAGTTGGAAAGGAAAATAATACCAGTTATAAGTATATTTATCATCAACGTAATGGAAAGCGTAAAAGAACTGTTTATAAAGTTCCAACACAACCATAATTATCCAACAGATAAGCGTGATGCGACGGAAAATTTTATCTTCGCAATCTCTAAAGAAAATGCAAAATAAAACTGTTACCGCAATAACTATCGCAACAAACATCAAGTGAAACCAACCGAAAGAAGTGGGCGGATTTTCAACCCCAAAAGCCATAAAATCGTAAAATTTTCTCATAAGTAATTCCTAAAAACTTTTTCCTTTTTCGTTAGGTTGATTATATTATAAGGTATTTAAAAAGTCAAGCAAAAAAGCAAAACAGAAAACGACAAATTGAGTTCAAAAAATATAAAAAACACAAAAATAACGCAAAAAAACAAAACGGTGCAGTTTTTGCGCACCGTTTTATATAAATAAAAAACAAATAAAAATAAAATTTTTTTACATTAAAGCACTTTTTTATAACCTTTTCCGTATTTTACACACCTAGAAACCCTTGAAAGCGTTGCCGAAGAAATGTCTGTTTTGGCAATTATTTTTTCATAAGTTTCGCCGTCAATCAAAAGTTTTGCCGCTTTTATTCTTTGCGTCATAGAATTTAGTTCTTTGATAGTGCAAAGGTCGCTAAAAAAAAGTTCACAATCTTCTTCAGTTTTTAGTGATAAAATTGCTTTAAAAAGTTCGCCGTAGCAATCTTTAATATCGTCAGACATTATTCACCGTCCTTTTCGGAAACGCCGTGCAAAAAGGCTTTAAGTTTTTCCGATTTAGGATTTTCTAAAATAGTTTTTGGTTCGCCCTCTTCTTCAATAATTCCGTCTGCCATAAATACGATTTTATCTGAAACGTGTTTTGCAAAACCCATTTCGTGCGTAACGATAATCATTGTCCTATCTTCGTCTTTTAGCGAGCGAATAACTTTTAAAACTTCGCCCGTAAGTTCAGGGTCAAGCGCGCTTGTTGGTTCGTCAAAACACAAAATTTTTGGTTTTAGCGCCAGTGCGCGCGCAATGGCAACACGCTGACATTGTCCGCCCGATAATTCACAGGGGAAAGCATCTTTTTTGTCAGAAAGCCCTATTTTTTCTAAAAGTTCAAAAGTATCTTGTTCAATAATTTTCTTTTCGTTTTCTTTAAATTCGTTAATGCGAGTTTTAATTTCTTTAGCCGACAACTTTTGCGCTTTAAGTTGTTTTTTTAATTCTTTAAGTTTATCTTTTAACAAAAGAGTGGGCGCAAGAGATATATTGTTAAAAACGTTATACTGCGGAAAAAGGTTAAAAGATTGAAAAACAAGCCCAAAGTTCAAGCGTTTTTCACGCAAAATCTTTTCGCTATCTTTATAGTTTTGTTCGCTGTTGAAAAGTGTTGAGCCGTCAAGCATCATAACGCCGTTATCAGGAGTTTCTAAAAAGTTTATACAGCGCAAAAGGGTAGTTTTTCCCGACCCAGAAGAGCCTATAATAGAAACTACTTCCCCCTTTTCCATTGAAAGATTGATGCCTTTCAAAACTTTAGTATTACCAAAACTTTTATTAAAATTTTCAATAGTTAAATAAGCCATAGTTTACGCCTTAAAATAAGATAATTTCTTTTCGATATAGCCGAAAAGTAAAGAGAGTAATCCAGTAAATAGCAAATAGAAAAGACCTGCGTAAAATATAACCCAAATATAGCCGTTTAAAAGTTGTTCTGATGCTTTATACATAAGGTCAATAACGCCGATTGTATTTGCTAAAGATGTGTCTTTAACTAGAGTAATAGTTTCATTACTCATAGGTGGTAAAATGCGTTTTACAACTTGAAGTAAAACTACTTTAAAGAAAATTTGTGATTTGGTCATACCTAAAACCATGCCCGCTTCGGTTTGACCTTTATTTATGCTTTCAATTCCACCGCGGAAAATCTCTGAAAAATAAGCCGCGTAGTTTATAGAGAAAGCAACCAAAGCCGCTAAAAATCTTGTGCTTACCGTTTTATCAAACCAAACCCAACCAGTATTCATAGTTGGCCACACGAATTGACCATCGGTCAATAGTCCTGGAACGTAGAAAATAACAAAAATTTGTAACATTAACGGAGTACCGCGCAATACCCAAACGATAAGTTTAAAAAGAATACGTAGCGGAGCAAATTTACTCATTGTACAAAACGCAACGAGTAAACCTAAAGGTAAAGAAAAAACAAGGGTTAATAAAAATAAAAGAAGAGTGGTTACAAATCCGTCCATTAACCCCTGTGATATTGCTATAAAGTCCATAAAACACCTATAGTTTTTACAAGGCTTTTATCCAACGATAAAAGCCTTGTGTAATAATAGTTTTATTATAAAGCACCAAGTTTTGCGGTATTAAGAGCAATTCCGCCGTATTTAGTAGCGAGTGTAGCCAACGTGCCGTCAGTATAGGTTTCTTTGAAAAGAGCGTTTATTTCAGCAGCAAGGTTAGAACCAGTTCTTACGCCAACTGCAAATTCTTCTTGACCGAAAGAAACGGTGTTGATATCAACTATTGAAAGACCTGCATAAGCGCCGTTACCAACAACGCTTTGAGCCATAGTTAAGTCAATAAGAGCAACTTGAGAATTACCAGAGGCAACTTCAGTAAGCGCACCAACTTGGTCTTTAACACGGTTAATGTTAGTTCCTTGAACTGTGTTAGTTGCTTCAATATCACCTGCAGAACCTTGTTCTACTGCAATGCTAGCAGTTTTTATAGCGTTTACAGAATTATAAGTATTAAGGTTTTCAGTTTTAACAACTGCAACTTGTCTATTTTCTGCATAAGAACAAGAGAAATCAATGTTAGCGTCAAGTTCTGCGGTAGCGGTCATACCGTTCCAAATACAGTCAATATTTTTTGATTTAAGTTCAGCAACTTTGTTAGCCCATTTAATTACTACGAATTGAACGGTAACATCAAGTTTTTCGCCAAGTTTGTTTGCCATATCAGCGTCAAAACCAATCCATTCGCCAGAATCTTCATCAAGCCAATCCATAGGTTTATAAAGAGTTATACCAACAACCAAAGTACCTTTGTTTTTGATGTAATCAACGTCGCTAACAGGGTCTTTTTGGCAAGCGGTTAAGCCGAAAATTGCGGTGAGTACCATAAGCACGGTGAGTGTGAGTGTTAAAAGTTTCTTCATAATAGTTTCTCCTATTAAAATATTGTAAATTAGTGCAAACACTTTATTTAACTAAAGTGTGTTAGCATAGGTATTATACTTTATTACGCTAAAGTTGTAAAGCGTTTTAACGCACTTTTTATAAAATAATTAAAAAATATTTTATTAAGCAAAAAATAACCGTCATAAAAATATAGACAAATTTAATTTTGTTGATATAATTACCCAAAAACGATAAATTCTTTGTTTTCAAGGGGGAATTGTGATAAAATATGTTTAAAGACGTAAAGGAAAAAGCGTTTCTCATTTTTGAGAAACGCTTTAAGTTTGGTTTTATTTAAAGACCGTATTTAGAAAGGTCGGTTGCGTAACACCATTTACCGCCCGTAAATTTGCCAAAGATATATTTGGTGGACGCCGATTCGCAGTTGATATAAAGTTTGCCGTCAACTATTGCCATTTCTTCGCTCATAGGCGGAACTTTTATGTCTTTAACTAAACAACTTCTATCAAGATATGCAAGGGGTACGGTGGTTTCAAGCACAGTTGCGCTTTCCGTTTGAGCCTTTTCAATATCATAAACGTAAATATGTGAAAAAGACAATCCCCAAGAAGTTGAAAGATAAACTTTAGAGCCGTCAAAGGTCATGCCTTGCACTTGTTCACGCATAGAAAAAGCAACTACTGGTGTGGGGTTAATTCCAAAAGTATCCGTTAGAGAATCTTCAAGATTAAATACCACGGCAAGAGCGGTGTTTTTATCTCCGTTCGGGGTTGTGATTTTATGTGAATCGTGCGTGTTATATTGCGGTTCACGATAAAATTCGCCTATAATTAAAGAGTTATCTTTAACTTCTACGCAAGACGGCTTAATATAGTCGCCGTTTGCAGTTTCAGTAGAAAAAGTACCTATACATAAAAGTTCTTCGCCGTAATCTGCATTTTTAAATTGTTCGTAATCAAAAACGTAAATAGCGTGTTCGCCACCGTCTGCAACGTAAAGATAATTTTTCCAAAAAGCAATACCGCCTGCGTGTCCAGTATAATTTGTGCCGTCTTGATTTTTAAGTAAAACTTTTCTAACCGTATTACCGCTGTCTTTATCAACTGCAAAAACGGGGGATGCAGAACCGTCTTTCATATATCCAGTTGCTAAAAAGGTGTTTTGAGTTATATCAAAACAAAAACCTTGCGGAACGTAACCGCTGTCAAGTTCGGGTATAACGAAAGCCTTTTCGGAATTTTTATAATATTCGTTTACAGGCAGTTTAAAATATCCCACCGCTCCAAGCAAAATAATTGCTAAAACTAGCACGATAGAAATCAAAACTTTAAAAGTTTTTTTAAGCATAGTCTTCTCCTTTGTTTGTAAGATAGCCGTTAATTATATACATTATATATTATATAATAAAAAAATTCAAGCAAAACCCCTTAAAATATTCTTGCTAAACTAAACGGTAAAAAAAATGCGCCCTCCAAAAGCAGGGCGCATTAAATTTCAATCTAACTAACAATTAGTCTTTTTTAGCAAGATTTTTATAAGTTTCAAGCCTTAACTTACTGTCTTGTTCGGTCTTTTCAAAGAGTTGTTCAGCGAGTTCAGGACGCGCTTTCATAAGAGATGCGTATCTAGTTTCGCCAAGCAAGAACGCTTTATAATCAGCGGTAGGTTCTTTAGAATCGAGCGAGAAGGGGTTCTTTCCTTCGTCAATAAGGTCTGGGTTGTAACGATAGAGTTGCCAGTAACCGCAGTCAACAGCCTTCTTCTCTTCGTCTTGCGACTTCATCATATTGATACCGTGGTTGATACAAGGAGCGTAGCAGATGATGAGTGAAGGTCCGTCGTATTTTTCTGCCTCAACGAGCGCGTTCATAAGTTGTTGCTTATTAGAACCCATTGAGCATTGAGCAACGTAAACGTAACCATAACTCATAGCCATCATACCAAGGTCTTTCTTCTTAACTCTCTTACCTGCAGCGGCAAATTTAGCAACTGAACCAGTAGGTGTAGATTTACTTGCTTGACCACCAGTATTTGAGTAAACTTCAGTGTCAAGAACGAGAACGTTTACGTTTTCGCCACTTGCAAGAACGTGGTCAAGTCCGCCGTAACCTATATCGTAAGCCCAACCGTCGCCACCGAAAATCCAGATAGAAGGTTTAACCAAGCAATCAAGGTTGCCCTTAATGTAGTCAAGACCTTCAGCCGTTTCGGTTTCAAGAGCAGTTTTAACCATTTCTGATGCAACCTTTGATTTTTCAGCGTCTTCTTTATCGTTAAGCCAAGTTTCAAAAGCAGTTTTGGTTGCGTCGGCAACTTTATCCATAGCAGAAGTCATATCTTCTTCGATTTTAGCGCGACGAGCCTTCATAGCAAGGTTCATACCGTAACCAAATTCTGCGTTATCTTCAAACAAACTGTTAGCCCAAGCAGGACCTTTGCCTTGTTTGTTGGTGGTGTAAGGACAGGTAGGAGCAGAACCGCCGTAGATTGAAGAGCAACCCGTTGCGTTTGCAACAATCATTCTATCGCCGAAAAGTTGAGTTACAAGTTTAACGTAAGGCGTTTCACCACAGCCTGCGCAAGCGCCAGAGAATTCAAACAACGGTTTGTTAAATTGACTACCTTTAACGGTGGTGGGTTTGCAACCAGGGCAAGCGGAAACGTTTACTTCAGGAAGAGTTTCGCTATATTCGTAGTTTACAGTTTCTTCTGCAACAACAGAGCCGAGCGGAACCATAGTGAGCGCTTTTTCTTTAGCGGGGCAGATATCTGCGCAAACACCGCAACCCATACAGTCGAGAGCGGAAACTTGCATTCTGTATTCATAGCCCTTGTTACCTATCATAGGTTTGGTAACGAAACTAATCGGCTTTTCTGCGCCTTCGCTAACTACTGCAGGGCGTAAGCAAGCGTGCGGGCAAACGAACGAACATTGGTTACATTGAATACATTTGCTTGCATCCCACTTGGGAACGAGAACTGCAACGCCACGTTTTTCATATTTAGTAGTACCCGTGGGAACAGAACCGTCTGCGTTAAATGCAGAAGAGGGAAGTTTGTCGCCTTCAAGAACGAGAATAGGATGAACGATATCTTTGAAGTATTTGTTATCTGCAACGGCAGCCATAGGCGCGCCCGTTTCGATAGTTTTCCAAGATTCGGGAACTTCAACCTTAACTAGGTTAGCAGCGGCAGAGTCGATAGCGTTATAGTTCATTTGAACAACAGCGTCGCCTTTTTTAGCGAAAGACTTATAAGCCATCTTCTTCATATAATCAACTGCTTGTTCGTAGGGGATAATGTTAGCAACCTTAAAGAACGCAGATTGTAAAATAGTGTTGGTTCTGCCACGAAGACCGAGTTCAGCAGCAATCTTAATAGCGTCAATAACGTAAAGGTTGATGTTTTTGTTAGCAATATCTCTCTTAACGAAAGCGGGAAGAACGTTTTCAAGTTCTTCAGCGTTTTTAGCAGAAGTGTTGAACAAGAACGTACCGTTTTCTTTAATATCGCCTGTCATATTGTAACGGGTGATATAAGAGGGGTTAGAGCATTGAACGAAATCTGCTGCGTCGATAAGGTATGCAGATTGAATAGGCGTATCACCAAAACGCAAGTGTGAAACGGTTATACCACCAGACTTCTTACTGTCGTAGAAGAAATAACCTTGAACGTATTTGTCGGTGTGGTCGCCGATAATTTTAATAGAGTTTTTGTTTGCGCCAACCGTACCGTCAGAGCCAAGGCCCCAGAACTTACAAGAAATAGTTCCTTCTGGTGCAGCGTCGTATTTTTCGCTGAAATCCAAAGAAGTGTTGGTCAAGTCGTCGTAAATACCAACGGTGAAGTGGTTTTTGGGTTCTGCTTGTTCGAGGTTTTTGTAAACAGAATAAATCATTGAAGGATTAAATTCTTTACTACCCAAGCCGTATCTACCGCCAACAACTTTGATGTCTGACATACCCTTTTCCAAGAGAGCAGAGCAAACGTCAAGATACAAAGGTTCACCAAGAGAGCCTGCCTCTTTAGTTCTGTCAAGAACGGCAATCTTTTTAACGGATTTGGGAAGAGCGTTTACGAAATAATCGATTGCGAAGGGGCGATAAAGTCTAACTTTCAAAAGACCAACTTTATGTCCTTCTTTATTCATTTTGTTGATAGTTTCTTCAACAGCGTCAGCACCGCTACCCATCAAAACAACAACGTTTTCTGCGTCGGGCGCACCGATATAGTCGAAGAGATGATAACTTCTTCCAGTGAGTGCAGAAACTTTGTCCATCATTTCTTGAACGATAGCGGGTGTTGCTTCGTAATATTTGTTTGCGGTTTCTCTGTTTTGGAAATAGATATCGCTGTTTTGCGCAGTACCCTTTTGAACGGGGTGTTCAGGGTTGAGCGCACGTGCGCGGAAATCTTCAATGTCTTTCATATCAACGAGCGCTTTCATCTCGTCGTAATCAATAACGTCAATCTTTGAAACTTCGTGGCTGGTTCTAAAACCGTCAAAGAAGTGCAAGAAAGGAACTTTTGATTTCAAGGTTGAAAGGTGTGAAACAAGCGCAAGGTCCATAACTTCTTGAACAGAGTTAGACGCTAGCATTGCAAAGCCCGTTTGACGGCACGCCATAACGTCTGCGTGGTCGCCGAAGATGTTGAGTGAGTGTGCTGCAAGAGCGCGCGCACTAACGTGGAAAACCGTGGGAAGAAGTTCGCCCGCAATTTTATACATATTCGGAATCATCAAAAGCAAGCCTTGGCTTGCGGTATAAGTAGTGGTAAGCGCACCAGCGGTAAGTGAACCGTGAACTGCACCTGCCGCACCTGCTTCAGATTGCATTTCTGCAAGGCGGAGTTTTTGTCCGAACATATTTACTCTGCCGTTTGCTGACCATTCGTCTGCAACTTCTGCCATAGGCGAAGAAGGGGTAATCGGGTAGATTGCCGCTACTTCTGAAAAGGCATAGGCTACGTGGCTGGCGGCGGTATTGCCGTCAATAGTCAATTTTTTCATTATATCAAGTCCTCCAAATTGAAAATAGATTTGTAAATAATATTACCAAATGTTATTATACATCTTAAAAGAAAAATAGTCAACGGCAAACGAAAAATTTTTTTACAAAAAAGTAATAAAATATTATACGCGCGCACCCGTGAGAAAAGTTATAACAAATTTGATGCGCAGTTTACTTGTAAAAAGGACAGTTTTTTGTTATAATAATTTTATATGGCTAAAAAAAGGATGGCGTAAATGGCAATACTTTCTTTGGAAAACGTAAGTTTTTCTTATGACAAACACTCTAATGCAGTAAAAGACGTTTCTCTATCCGTAGAAAAAGGGGAATACGTTGCTATTATCGGTCATAACGGAAGTGGAAAATCTACACTTGCAAAACTCTTTAACGGGCTTGTGTTGCCCGATAAAGGTAGCGTAATCGTAGACGGTTTTTCCACACTCAATAAAAAGGAAGTTTTTGAAATAAGAAAGCGCGTGGGTGTAGTTTTTCAAAATCCAGATAACCAACTGGTTGCCTCAATAGTTGAAGACGACGTTGCTTTCGGGCCTGAAAATTTAGGTATTAAAAGAGAAGAGATAGGTCAAAGGATAGAGTTTGCGCTTTCTGCCGTCGGTATGGAAAAATTCCGCCACTCTTCGCCAACAAGACTTTCCGGCGGTCAAAAACAGCGTATTGCAATAGCGGGCGTGCTTGCGTTAAAACCGCAAATTTTGGTGCTTGACGAATCAACTGCAATGCTTGACCCGCAGGGCAGAAAAGAAGTGCTAGAAGTTATAAAAAAACTTAACCAAGATAACGGCGTTACCGTTATTACCATTACGCATTATATGGATGAAGTGGTTGACGCAGACAAAGTTTACGTTATAAACGACGGCAAAATTGCGCTTTGTGGAACGCCACAAGAAATATTTAATCAAAAAGAAGTGATAAAAGGTTTTGGTTTAGAGTTGCCGTTGTGCGCGGAAATTAGAGATAAACTTGCACGGCAAGGGGTAATTTTGCCAGACGGAATATTGACAAAAGAGAGGCTAGCGGAGGAACTATGCGCATTGAAACGGAAAAGTTAAGTTATGCTTACGGTGAATCCAAAGCCCTTATGAACCTTGCACTAAAAGACGTTACGCTCACGGTGGAAGAAGGGGAATTTTTTGGAATTATCGGGCAAACGGGCAGTGGAAAAACTACCTTCGTTCAGCATCTTAACGGACTTATAAAACTTAAAAAAAATTCGGGAAGTATAAAAATAGGCGAATTTGACCTTGGCGAAAAAAAGTGCGACTTTAAAAAGTTGCGCGCTCGTTTAGGTATGGTCTTTCAATATCCCGAATATCAACTTTTTGCAGAAACGGTTTTTGAAGACGTTGCGTTTGGCGTAAAGAATTTTATGCCCGAAACTTCGCCAGAACAAGTGGAAGTTATGGTTAAAGACGCGCTTGAAACTGTGGGGCTTAATTATTTAAAAGTAAAGGATAAGTCGCCCTTTGAACTTTCTGGCGGTCAAAAAAGAAGAGTGGCTATTGCAGGCGTTATAGTTACTAAACCCGAAGTTTTGGTTTTAGACGAACCAGTTGCAGGGCTTGACCCACAGGGTAAAAGAGAGTTTATAGCCTTACTTCACAAACTTCATAAAAGTTTTGTTAAAACTATAATTTTAGTTTCGCACGATATGGATTTGGTTGCTGAAAACTGCACTCGCGCGGCTGTGTTTTCGCACGGGCAAATAGTTGCGGTTGGAACGCCAAAAGAAATTTTTTCTAATGCCGAAAGCCTTGAACAAACGGGTCTAGATTTACCCTTGACCGCTTATTTAACTAATATGCTCAAACAGGCGGGGATTACGGCAGAAAACGATTACACGGTAGACGGCTTGATTAAGGCGATAGTAAGCGAAATAAATTGCGGGGGTGAAAGATGAAAGACGTAACTTTCGGGCAATACTTTCCCGCAAAATCGTTCGTGCATAATATGGACGCAAGGGTTAAAATTTTAGCAGTTATTGCGTATATAGTAGCAGTGTTTTTAGTAAAAGCCTTTCACTTTTTGGGCTTTTTGGCGTGTTTTTTGTTTGTAATTATAGCAACCATATTTTCAAGAGTGCCTTTCTTAAAGGTTTTAAGAAGTATTAAAGGAATTTTGTTTTTTATAATTTTATCCGCAATATTGCAAATATTTTTTAATGCAGACGGAAAAATTTTGTTAGAGTGGAAATTTATTAAAATTACGGATAAAGGTTTACTCAACGCAGGTTTTATAGTGGCAAGAATATCTCTGATAGTTTTAGGGGCAAGTTTGCTTACGCTAACAACTTCCCCCGTAGAAATTGCCGACGGTATTGAAAGCCTTATGTACCCCTTAAAATGGATAAAATTCCCCGTGCACGAGTTTGCGCTTATAATGAGCATTGCGTTAAGGTTTATCCCCACGCTACTTGATGAAACGGACAGAATTATAAAGGCGCAAAAGGCAAGGGGCGCAGACTTTGAAAGCGGTAATTTGTTTAAGCGTGCAAAGGCGCTTATTCCCGTGCTTATACCCTTACTTATAAGTTCGTTTAGGCGTGCCGACGAACTTGCCGACGCTATGGACGCGCGTTGTTATTCTGGCAGTAAAAACAGAACTAAATATAAAAAAATGCGCCTTACTTGGCGTGATGCAGTTGCAACTGTGTTTATTGCAGGCTTAATAGTGGGCGTGGTGTTTTTGAATAAATTTTACTGGTTGTTGGTGGTGTAATGAAAGTTAAACTTACAGTCAGTTACGACGGCACTTCTTATTGCGGTTGGCAAGTGCAACCAAACGGAATTTCCGTTCAACAAGTTTTAGAAGATGCGCTAGAAAAGGTTACGGGCGTAAAAATAAAAACGGTGGGTAGTGGCAGAACGGATGCAGGCGTGCATGCAAAAGGGCAAGTGGTCGATTTTGAAACACCGTTTGAAAATATCCCTGCCGAAAAGTTTTATAAGGCGATAAACGTTTTTCTTCCATCAGACGTTAAGGTGATATCTAGTGAACGTGTGGACAACGATTTTAGCGCAATAAAGAGCGCAAAAAGTAAAACGTATTCGTATTTTTGTTACTTATCTAGCGTAGAACTACCATTAAAAGAGCGTTATGCAGTTAAAATAGACGGCAATATAGACGTTGAAAAAATGAAAGAAGTTGCGTTAATTTTAATCGGCGAACACGATTTTAAGTGTATGTGCGCGTCGGGCAGTTGCGTAAAAACAACCGTTCGCACCGTCTATTCAATAGATATAGATTACAACGGACAAGATTTGGTGTTTTCAGTTAAGGGCAACGGCTTTTTATATAATATGGTAAGAATTATGGTTGGCACGTTAATTGACGCTGGCAAAGGGAAAATTACCCTTGAACAGGTTAAAGAAATGCTATCTAGCGGAAAGCGTGCGCTAGGTGGAAAAACCTTGCCTGCAAAAGGCTTATGCTTAATGGAAGTTGAATATTAAACAATTTTACAATAAACATTGATAAAAAATTTAGGGCGGGGCGCAATTTTGCGCCCCGCCCTAAAAGGTTCATAAGTAATTATTTTTTACAGTATTCAGTTATATTGTCAAAAAACACCTTATCTTTTATAATATCATATGCTTGTAAAAGAGTATAATAACCGTAATTGATAGCAGTTTTATCGTTATTAGAAACGTTAATAATTACATTTTGAGTTAAACTGCTTTCATTTGCATTTTCAAAATCTTCTTCAAAGGTATCTGCATATTCTTCTTGAACAAAGAGCATAGGAACTTCGCAAGAAACTTTTTCGTACTCTTCTTTTTCAGTATTATAATTATAAAAATACATTGTCTTAAATTCTATATCAAATCTTCTTGACGCGGCTTTTTTTCCACCTAGAATACCAACTAATTTAGTATGTATTGTGTCGTTTGACCCATTTATATAAATTGTATCAGCATTAGTGCCGTTCATTTCATCAACTTTTTTAATAGAGTTTATACCGCTTACGTCATTTAAGGTGTACCATAAGGTATTATACGTTGCAGTCATACCACTTATCGTAAGTTCTTCACGAACTTCCGTTCCTACTAGTTCTCCCGTGCTATTCAAATAAACTTCGCAATTTCTACTTACTGCAGTTGGGATAAAATCGCCTTTAGTACCAATTAAAGTGGTATAGGTTGTATCCACCAGTATCATAGTGCTTGTTGCGGTTAGTGTTTTATCTCCCGCAACAATATATTCGTACATATACCCTAAAACTTGTTCTTCTTCTCTTACGAACTCAATCTGCACGGCAAGCGTATCTAAAACGTCCATTGCAATAAGTAAATTATTTTCTCCAACCGTATATTTTACCGCAGTATTGTTCGCTAATTGTACTTTCGCACCGTATGTGTGAGTTTCCGTGTCAGAGAATATTACAAGTTGTACCGATTTTACCGTAGCCGATAAAAGATATTGAGATTCCGTAAGCGTTATTGAAAAGGTTATTCCTGCAACGGTGCTTGAAAAACTTTTATAATTTTCTGGGTTGTTATCTAAAAACTCGGTGTATAAGGTTTTTATTGTGTTCAATACTGAGTAAACTGGTTGAACGTAAGTTAAAGCCTTTTGGGTTTTATTTAACAAATCGTAAGCAACGCTCAACTGTTTGCCTATGCCGTTGGTTGGCAACGAATACGTTTGAGTAAAGGTTTCATAGGTAGGCGCATTTGATAGTTGTTTATTTTCCGAAGAAAAAGATTCGGGAAGAAAAGACCAAGGGTCAGGGGCGCTACCAAAAGTTTCTATTACAGTTTGTGCTAAATTAGTTAAATTTAGTTTAACTTTGAAAGAGCAAGTATATGTTTTTTCGTTGTAATTATTTCCAGATAAAACGATTTTTATATCGTAGTTTCCTACTGCTTTAACGCCGTTAATTTCGTTATCGTTAAGAAAAAATTTCGCCGTAACACCATTTGGTAAGGTGCCGTTAATTTTTGGTAAAAGATTTTCTCCACTATGTTTAACTTCTTGATTTTCTTCTACGCTTACGCCTGATATATCAATCTTATTTATGGTTAAAGTTGCAGTCAAAGTGAGAGTATGGTAACCTTTACCGCTAATCGTTGCTTTTGCGTTATAAACGCCTGCGTTTATTTGTGAATTATTTTCGTAAGAAACGGTTACACTGCTTGGCAAATCGCCGTCAATCGTTATTGACTTTAAAGTCCCGTCATAATCAAAAGTCGAACTTGTAAAGGTTATGCCAGTAATAGTTTCTTTTTCCTCGGGGGTACTGCACGCACAAAAACATAGCGAACAAAAGCACAATAAAAAACTTAAAACGAACAAAAGATATTTTTTCATAATAATTCTCCTTATTTTTTTTATTTTTCGTTAATTTTTGCAACAAGAGTAAACGGAAAAGAAAAAACCGAATAGAACAAACAGAAGGCTAAACCTAATAAAAAGAAAGCGATTGATAAAATTCCACTTAATATCCAAAGGGCAAGTTTTACGGTTAACAACCATAAAATACCGTCGATACTCAATTCGAATATAAAACCGAACGGCCAAGTGAAAGAACGGCAGAAGAAAAAGAAAATATCTGTAATGTGTCCCATCCAAAACATTTGAGATGAAAAAGTAAAAGAACAAACGGATAAAACAACAGCACCGATAAGCGATTCGCTAGATGGTTTCAAAAAATACGCAGTAAAGAAAATTGCCATACAAATTGCGCATATTATTCCTCCCCACATAAGTCCGTTTTTCAATTCTTTTCTTGTTTGTGAAACGTATTTAGTTTCAGTTGCTTGTAAGATGTCGTTTTGCATAAACTCCCTCCAAAAATAGAATACTAGTTAAACAACATTATAACAAATAGAAATCTAATTTGCAAACAAAATTCTAATAAATACTATTAAAATAGTTAAAAAGCGTGGGGGAAATATATGCTTGCGAGAAATATTAAAGAATTAAGAATTGAAAAGGGATATACACAGGCACAACTTGCCGAGCAAATAGGGGTTACTCAAGGGGCGGTATATTTTTGGGAAAAGGGGATAAACGAACCTACCGCAGGATATTTGATTAAAATGGCACGTATTTTTGGAACTACCGTTGATGAATTATTATCTTTCGAAAGTGTAGAAAAAAGAGAAGTTTTTACAAAGTCGTCGCAGATGAACACATATTTTAATAGAATAACGGATAAACAACAAGAGTTGCTTATAGATTTGGCTAAAGAGTTTTCAAAACAAAATGGATAATAAACAAGTGGCGGGGCGCAATTTTGCGCCCCGCCACTTAAATTTTAAATGATATACTATTTTTATAGTCTTATTTCTGCTTTGCCGTCTAAATAAGTTATTCTGTCCCCGTCAGATTCTAGTGAGTCCATATATTCAAGATATGCTTTGATGCTCGGGAATCTTGGCGTATGTTCGCTTACTATTTTTTTAGCAAGCGTTGCGCCGTCTGAAAGCAACGTATAGAGCATTGAAAGTTGCCACTTTGCGCTGTTTACGCAAGCGTTTATCGGGTCAACTATATAATAGTCGTTGCCGTGCCCAGTTCCTTTTGCGCCTTTTGCGTAAGGGTGAACGACAGGCATAACGCAAGAAAGGTCGCCCATATCGGTACTGCCCGAACTAAATTCAGGCTTTTCAAAAAATTCTTCGTCGGGGAAAACTTTTTTGAATGCGTTTTTAGCAAGAGCAAGCATATTTTTATCGTTGATATGTGGCGCATAACCTGCTTTATCTACAATTTCAATATTATTGCCAAGCGATAACGCCGCACCTATAAGCGCTTGATTTATGCGCTTATTAGTGTCTGCCATTGCCTCAAAACTCTTTCCACGAATATAAGTTTCTATAACTGCCGTTTCGGGTATAGCGTTTACCATTGCGCCACCGTTAGTCATAATAGGGTGGAAACGAAGAATATCTTTTTCTTGGAAAGTTTCTCTTAAAGCGTTACAAGCGTTTATACCGCAAGTTGCTGCGTAAAGTGCGTTTTTGCCTAGATGTGGGCTACCGCCAGCGTGCGCCGCTTTGCCTTTATAGATTATACGCTTTGCCATACAACCCACAGCGCCGGGAACGGAACTGAAAGTTTCTGAATTAGTGGTATGTACCATAAAAGCAAGGTCAACGTCGTCAAAATATCCGCGGTGCATAAACTCGGGTTTTCCGCCAAAATATTTGATTTTACCTTCTTCCATAAGTTTAGTGCGGTATTCAATTTCTAAAAGTTCTTCGGCAGGAACTGCGCAAAGTTTAATTTTACCACTCAAACCGTCAAGGGCGTTTGGTTCTTTAAGAACCGCTGCGATACCTAAAAGGGCTGCGCATTGCGCGTTATGACCGCAACTGTGAACTGCGCCCGTTACAGGGTCGCTTTCAGGGTGTGAAGGGCAGATGATAGAGTCAAGTTCGCCCAAAATCAAAAGGGTAGGACCTTCTCTGCCTGTGTCAATGGTGGTGTAAAAACCAGTTATACCGTCTGCAAAGGTCAGTTGGTAACCAAGTTCAGCAAACTTTTCTGCAAGATATTTAGAAGTCTTAACTTCTTTATAACCCGTTTCGGGATTTTTCCAAATATACCGCTCTGCGTCAAGTATAAGTTGTTTATGTTTGTCTACTAAAGATATTAAACGTTCCATATTTTTAACTCCTTAAAATTTTTATAAAATAATTTGTTTTATCGCAGTTGTTTTTATGCTTTAGAAGGGTCTAGAATTTCTGCAAGGTATGGTAGTTCTCTATATTTTTCCGCATAGTCAAGTCCGTAACCAACAACGAAACCGCAGGGAATATCAAAGCCAACGTAATCTGCTTCCATATCAACTTCTCTGCGTTCTTTTTTGTCAAGGAAACAACAAATTTTTATTGATTTTGGGTTGCGCTTTTTGAGAAGTTCTACAAAGAATTTCAACGTTTTTCCGCTATCTATTATATCTTCAACTATTATAACGTCTCTGCCTTCTATGTCCGTGGTAATATCGCTTTGCATTTCCATATCCCCACTAACGGTTCCGTTGCGATAACTAGAAAGTTTTGCAAAATCTAACATAATAGGGCGTTTTATGTTCTTCGTAAGGTCTGCAAAGAAATAAACTGCGCCCTTTAACGTACAAATAAATACGGGGCGACGGATTGAGTTATCTACGCTTGAATAATCTAACGTAATTTGCGCTGCAAGTTCTTTAACACGCTTTTGAATTTGTTCTTCTGTCAAAAGCACTTTAAGATTGTTCTTCATAATCAAACACCTTCTTTGGTAAACTTTATAATTTTAGTGGAATTTTCACCCACCTTAATTTTTTCAGATATGCTAACGCCAAAAATTACTAAAATTTCATTACCGTTGGCGATTAGCGGTATAAAATTTCGCAACCGTAATGGAATTTTTTTGTCAGTTAAATAATCCCCAAGG
Source organism: Clostridia bacterium (assembly GCA_017399035.1). Classification (GTDB taxonomy): domain Bacteria; phylum Bacillota; class Clostridia; order Christensenellales; family Borkfalkiaceae; genus UBA1259. The sequence continues at coordinate 34,479 of JAFQEM010000027.1, forward strand.
CTTTTTGTGCCACCGCCGAATTTAGTAAAAACGTCGCCATCACGCTTAAACCGTATCACTGCGGTTTGCGGTATTTTTTCAAGGTCGCCAAAAAGTTCGTCTTTAAGATTTTGCGGGCGGTTTATAAGGCTTACGCCAACTTTAGCGTTACCTAGTTCAAAATTTCCTATGCCGAAAGGAATTTGTTCGTTAGACGCTTTTTGTGACAAGGTAAAAACTATTTTATTATATTCTTTAATAGCAACCACGCCGTTTTTTAAGGTTGTTTGCGCGCCGTTTTTTGCATCTGCAAGTGTTAAAATGGCGTCAACGTGCGTTTTTTCCCAGTCTTTTTTTATACCAACCTCTTTCATTGCGATAACTGATGCCCTCGCTAAAAGCGCAGGGTGTAGGGGAAGACTAATTTGCACTATTTCATTTTCTTTACAAACGGCAGAGTATGCCTGTTCGTTCATATAGTCGTTTTCAGTTTTTGCAATAAGTGAAAATCTTGCAATGCTCTTTTCAAATTCAGGAAAAATCTTTTCTATTTGTGGAAGAATATTCAGTCTAATATAATTTCTTGTATAGTCGTCGTCAAAGTTGGTTTGGTCTGTTACAAATTCAAGTTGGTTTTCTATAACGTATTTTTGAATTTCTTCTTTAGAAACGTTTAAAAAGGGGCGTATTATGCGGTTTTCGTAATTTTGCGCTATCCCTGTTATTCCACTTATTCCCGTGCCTCTAAAAAGGTTAAATAAAACCGATTCTGCATTGTCGCGAAGATGATGCGCCGTTGCTATTTTATCACATAAGCCTCTGTTTAATGCGTCATAAAAACACTCGTATCGAAGTGTGCGCGCAGCCTGTTCTAACGATAATTTTTCACGCTTTGCTTTTTTTACGCTGTCAACTTGATAAGAAAACAGTTTAACGTTCCACTTTTCGCACAGTTTTTTAACGAAATTACTGTCGGAAATCGAACTTTCCCCCCTAATGCCGTGTTCAACGTTTATTGCAATCACGTTAAAACCGTATATTTTGCGCGCGTTATGAATATAATGTAATAGAGCAACCGAATCACTGCCCCCAGAAATTGCAACTGCAACCGTCTGATTTGGCAAGACAAGGTCTTTTAATTCAACAAACATAAATCTATTTTAACAAACCCGACAAAAAAATACAAGTCTAATTAAATAATATTTAAAATTTTTTGTAAATATCATTTGACAAATTCGTTTTAATAGTGTATTATAAACAAGCATCTTAAATAGAGCAACAAATCGCGGGATGGAGCAGCTTGGTAGCTCGTCGGGCTCATAACCCGAAGGTCGTGAGGTTCAAATCCCACTCCCGCAACCACTAGCCGTCTAATTTGAACCTCAGCAGGTCAAATCAGACGGTTTTTTCTATCTTTTTTATTTTAGGCGGCTATAAATTGTAATAACTTCAATACAACTTTTTTATGGTTGGTTTGTGTTATATAAAGATTTTTAACCACCCTTGTTTTGTCGTAATATATTTCATTGTTATAAATTAAAAAGTCCTGACGTTTGTCGGGACTTTTGTTTGTAAGGCTTTTATAGTATATTTCAATTTTATCGTCGTATAAGATAACTTTATCTATTAGAAGATTTATCATTACAGCAGGATCTTTCTTAACTGCAACTGTAAAGTGGCGAAGAATATCTTCTCTAGAAATTTGACAGTTTAATGCTGTTTCTTCAATAGTTATTTGCTCGTTAAGATTATTGAGTTTTGTTTCAAGGTTAGTAAGCATTTTTTGTGTTGACTCTGTAACAACGCCTTTTCCTATTGCTATAAGAAAGTTATCAATGGCTTTTTCTGTTTCTCGCTTTTCCTTTTTTAATAATGCAATAGTTTTATTTGTATCAGAACGGTCAGAATAAATTTTTAATAGAGTATCTGCTATTTTGTTTATTGTTTCGGAATCAAACGTTTTAACAATCGTGTCAACTACTAGTTCTTCAAGGATATCTTTTCGTATTAGTTCTTTTTGACAACCGTTTTTCTTCTTTTTGCCGAAACATTTATAATAACAAAGCACCTTGCCGGTGTGTGACGTTCCTGTTTCAGCGGTAATTGTTTGCCCACAATAACCACAGAATAGTTTATTGCGTAAAAGATATTTTTCTTTATTGCTTTTGCTACCATATTTATTAGCGTTTATTCTTTTTTGAACCACGTCAAATATATCTTTTGTAATTATAGGCGGGAAAGTGTTGTTGTTTTCTTCGCCGTTACAATAGAATACACCGATATATTTAGAGTTGCAAAGCATCTTATAAACGGTATTTTCAGTAAATGGTTTACCACGGTTGTTAGTAATACCTTTTTGTTCTAATATAGCCAAAATATCCCTTATAGAAGAATCTTTAGCGTATTCGTTAAAAATAAATTTAACTATTTCGGCTTTTTCTTCGTCTATTGCATATTTTTTGCCATCTTTCTTAAAACCGTAAAGCAAATAACCGCCCATTGAATTACCCTTTCTGCGAAGTTCTTTCATACCACGTTTAACTTTTTGGGAAAGTTCAGCAGAGTAGTATTCAGCCATACCTTCAAGCAACGATTCTAAAATAATGCCTTCGGGAGTGTCGGAGATGTTTTCCATTGCTGATAGAACCTTAATTCCATTATCCTTTAATGTCTTCTTGTGAATAGCCATTTCGTATCTATTACGTGAGAAACGATCAAGTTTATAAACAATAACATAATCCCACGCCTTTTTGGCACTATCCTTTAGCATTTTTTGAAAACTCTTACGATTATCGTTTGTTCCTGTCATTGCTCTGTCAATGTAAGTATCAATAATTAAGATATTGTTTCTCTTGGCAAAGTCGGAGCATACGTGAATTTGTCCTTCAATAGACTGCTCGGTTTGTCGTTCACTAGAATATCTAGCATAAATTACAGCTGTTTTCATTTTTAATCTCCTTTTTCCGTTTTGTTAAAAATTTCTAAAATATTAGTTAAAAGCGAATTAAAAAATAAGTTTTGTTCGGTTTCGCTTAACTTAAAAACATCAATTTTGCCTTTTGTGATAATTTTTAGTTCTTTCTTTATTTTCATATTTCTCCTATAGAGAGAAAAAGAGCGCACTACGTCCAAAGAAGGAACGTATTACGCCCAGAAAATGCAACTATAAATTATTAGATTGTCATTTTTGCTATACGCCAATTTTCTCAAATTTAATTTTCTTGAATAGATTGTTTCATAAAATTAAATAAGAGTGTTAGCAATCAACTTGCACTTTTAATCAGCATTTTTGCAAAAAACCTAAATATTTTTGACATTTTTTGCACTAGATTTAATATTGATTTGAACCTTTTTAACTTATTTATATAAATTGTCTTTCGCACTTAACGAAAATCATAAGACCTTCCCGCTGTCAAACCAAAGGAAAAAAGATTGTTTTTTAATCAATATATAATAGGTCAATCTTTTAGACGACGTTTGACAGTTAAAAGGGGAGGGCTTATGATACGAAAAAACCACTACCAAGAAAGGCAATTTATTTTTAGTTTTTATAAAAAGGTTAAATAATTTTTTTAATATGACAGTAGTTGTCATAATTAGTGTGTTAGACTATGCGTGCGAAAAGGTTATACGGCATAGTGGCAAGATTTTGTGTTTTTGGCTTGTTAATATGTGGTGATATTTTTAGCAAACTTAATTTAAAAAGTTTTTGTGTCGGCTTTTTAGATGAACCCTGCTATTAAAACATTATATAAATAGAAACAGATTCGGTATTATGCTTTCGTGATGGAGTTCCCAACCACACAATGAAAGTTTAATAAATATAAACCGTTATGTTTACGGGAAGAAGGAGGGTAGATATGTATGTATCAAGAGAAGAACACACCCGTTTTGGGGTATTGTAGGAACTGCGGTCAAAAGATAATGGGGTATCGCAATGCAGATGGTTTACTAAAGGTTGAATGTCCGTTCTGCCATACACGTTATGTAAGCCAACAAAAAAGTAGGCGGCACATTGTTGAAGATATTTATGCCCCTACAGGAGAAGAAGTTATAAGCTACAACTAAATAAACAGTATATTAGACTACAAGGCGGTAGGACGTGAGTCGCTTCGTAAGCCCTTGAAAGACCAATACTTAAAATCGTAAGAGTGAGCCGAGTAAATTGTGAAGCCTTCGATAATTAGATTGCAATATTTTGCAGTCTGGTTGTCGGGGGCTTTTTTCGTTTCAAAAAAAATTTTCAAAAAAATTAAAAAAGTTTTTAATTTACGAAATTAGGCTTCGTAAATAGGTTCTAGAATACAGGCATAACAACGGCAAAGGAGGTGAGAATATGAAAAGCACGATTGAACGTCGTCAACGCATTATTGAAATATTAAATATGCGTAGGTCAGAGAAAATTGAAAATTTAGCTTTTGAATTTGACGTTACTCGTAGAACTATTGAAAACGATATTCAAGTGCTTTCGTGTTCTTACCCTATTGATACGAAAACAGGACCAACGGGTTGCGTATATGTTCAAGACGGTTTTGATTTATATGAAAGGTATTTAACGGCAAAGCAGTTTGAAGTTTTAGAAGAATTAAAGGGTGTTGCAACCGGTGAACAGGTAAAGGTATTAGAAACGATTTTAAGAAGTTTCGGTAGAAACGGTGGTGTAAAGAAATGAAAACGATAAAGAAAGTAAAAGAAGATTTGAGCGAAATTAAATATTATTACTCGAAAATAAAGGACTTTGAAAAGATATCTGTATTGGTTGGGGAATCGGACGTATGTAAATTGGTTGCAAGATATAACAAAGTTATAAGGCGTGGTTCTATTAAGTTTTACGACCTTTACGTTTCGTTATATGTCAACAATAATTCGCTATCGGTTGTAGCTGAAGATTGGGGGATAAATTATTATTATGTTTCTCGCCTAAACAAACAACTTTGCGATTTTTTTGTAAAAGAATTAAACAAGGAGGATGAAGCTGATGTTTTGTAGTGTTCCAGACTTTTGTAAGGATGCCGTAAACGTTTATCGCACTAAAAAATATATCGTTAAACAAGATATATCGGTTGAGGGAACGGATAACGGGGAAACTCTTGTTTTCAGTAACGACGTGTTCTACGAAAGGACTAAAAGTCGTGATAAACAATATGAGCAAATCTTTGCAGACAGAACGTATATCAACGGTAAACGCTTACCATCTACAAGCTACACCCGTAGATACGAAAAGTAATAAAAGCGAAAAATGCTTTTTATAAACACAATTCTAATAGGGTTGGTGATAACCGACTATGAACTTGTGGACTGACGTTAGATAAAGGTGGCCACCTTCCAAAAGTAGGTCGCAGGAAACGTAGTGTTTTATAAATAATTCCCTATTAGCATTGAAAACAACAATTAAATATTAAATTTTAACGCTTGGCTAACGGCAACACGGGCGTTGTGCTATCTGAACTACGGGCAAAATCATTATTAAATTTATTAAAAGGAGAAAATTTTTTATTATGGCAAACAAAAATACTAATTACAACAGCAACGAAAGGAAATGGATGACTCCTTCCAAGCGTGCAGAGGGTTACGCTAAAGAAAGGAAAAGTATGGTCCATGCAAGAGGTCCTAAAAAGGACGAACCGCTTGATGATTACAATAAGGGCTTCCGTTCTGGCTATCTTTTAGCACAGTCAGACCATGCAGGTGCTTACAAGTATCACAAAGCAATCGCTGAAGGGAAATCTAAAACCGAAGCAAGAGCAATTTCTAGAAAGAAAGGTGCTTAATTATTAAATTTTAGGAGAAAAAAATATTATGTCGAAGAAACAGAACATTATGGTAGAAAGAGAAACATTTGAAAAGAACGAAAAGACGTATTTTTCGTATTTCATTAAAGGACAAGTAAGGGGTAGGGATGTAAAAGTTGCTATTATTCCCCCTGATAAAGGCGGTTATACCGTTCTTGATATAGTCTTCGGCGACGCTATGAAAGCAGAGCTTAAGATTACGCCTTTTGAAATTAAGGACGAAAAGGGTGGCGTTATTTCGGGTAATACTTATGCCGTATTCACTAAAGATGAAGCAACCGGCGAAGTTTACGAATGTTCGGTTAAACCTTATCGTAATTCAGACAAGGCTTTACTTAATATGCTTGTTAAATAAAAATAAGCACTAAAAAACAACCGTTTCTGCGGCTTGCGGTGGTGTAAAAGCCCCCAAGTCGCAGTTTTTATATTAAATAAAAATTTGGAGGTAATTTATGAGTTCAACAACAACTTATGCCAACGGTTACGTTGGTAAAAAAACTAAAGAAAAGGAACAAAAAAACAAGTGGAGAGATGATATTCGCACGTCATACGACAAAGGTTATTCTAAAGGTTGGGATGATGCGTATAACATTCCTAAACGTTTTGGTTCTAGACTTGCGGCTGCTTACGGTTATAGTAAAGGTATGAAAAACCGATACCGTTCCGATAAGTATATTACGCAATACAACAAACAAGGCAAACAGATTTAAGGAGGAAATTATATGAAAAATGAATTACAACAACATAAAAAATCAGACAAAGTTAAGTGGATAATAGTCTTTATATCTTTAATCGTATTGTTTATAGGTGTTTTTGCTCCACTTATTAGTTCTTGTATAAGTGAAAATCAAAAACAGGAAGAAAAGCCTATTGCACCTACTGAACAAACGGGAAGTATGAATACTGCTTCTAACGATTTTATCGGTGAAGTAAACAATAGCCCGTATGTAAAACTCGCTATGAGCAGAGCTACTACATACTCGCAAACAAACAATTCAGCAAGTAAGACGTTAACGGCAACGGTTTTACCAGCTAGTGCGGCTAATCAAAAGGTAAATTGGTCTGTAGAGTGGGGCGATTCTACTAACACGTCAAACGTAAGCGACTATATTACCGTTACGCCTACATCTGCGGGTTCAAATGTAGCAACTGTAACTTGTTATCAAAAGTTTAGTGGCAACATTATTGTTACTGCAACTACGCAAGAAAACGGTTATAGTGCAAGTTGTATTGTTACTTTTACGGGGCAACCTAGCGATATAGCTATTAGTGGAACTATTTCGCCTACTTCTGGAGAGTATAGAGTTGGTGTAGGTCAAGCCTATACTTTTGATGTTACGTTATCTAACGTATTTAACCAAGTCGGAAGTCAATTCAATCAAGTTGTTTGCACTGTAGAAGGCGTTGGAACAGTAAAACTTGGTAATATGGAATATTACAACCAAACAGGCACTCACAAATGGTGGGAACAAACGTTAAATGACGTTGCTTTAGATACGCTAAAAGATAGTTTTATAACCGTTTCTTACGCTAACGGAAAATTAACAGTAAACACTATTAAAACTATAGAAAGCTACTATGAGTCTTCGCAAAGAATGGACGGTGGCAGAACTACCGGTTATACTAACAAATTCTATTCTTTCGTAGATGACTGTTACTTTAAGGTTTGGGTAGAAGAAACTGTATCTGGTTATAAAGAGGCGTTTGTCTTTCGTTTTGACGAATCAGTAGTTACGGGTATTACGGTTGATAATACTGAAATGGAATTTTAAGGAGGAATAATTTATGAATAATGAATTAAATAAACACAAGTCTTCTGACAAAATCAAGTGGGTTTTAACACTTATAGCATTTTTTCTTGTAGGTGCTACGCTTGCAGGAATTTTATTAGGATATTTAACACCTAAAGTAAGAACGGAAGAACCCGTTAAGCAAGAACAAGAGGCAAGTGTAAATAATGGTGGTTTTGATACGGAGTTTGTTAATACAAAAGGTGTAAAACTTTTTTCTTTAACGGCTATGACGTATTCGCAAACGACCAATACGGCAACAAAAACCATATACGCACAGGTATTACCATCTACGGCTGAAAATAAAAATGTTAGTTGGTCTGTAAAGTGGGAAAGTGAAAATACTGAAGACGTATCTAATTATGTTACAGTATCTCCTAATGCTGATAATCAGACTTATGCTGACGTTACTTGCTATGCTCCGTTTGACGGAAATATTATTGTCACTGTTACTACTGAAGAGGGTGGTTATACGGCAGATTGTATCGTTACTTTCGTAGGTGTTCCTACTGAAATAACTATTGATACGATTGTTGCTAATGACGGCACAAATTATACTTTAGGGCTTAACGGCTCTTATGCTTTTAACGTTGCTGCAATTAACCCTTTTAATCAGTTAGGCGACGATTATAAAACTCTTGAAGTAAGTTTATGGTGCACAGGTAGCGTTACTAAAGGAACTTATAGCTACGATTATTGGGCAGAAACTTGGTCTTGGGAAAACGAAGAAACTGTAGCACTTAATACTATGCTTGATAAGTTTGTAACTGTTGAATATAGCAACGGTGTTGCAACTATTACAACGGGTGGTAAACAAATAGACGAATACTATGAAAAATATACCAACATTGACGGTGGTAGAACTAGATATTACTCTGATAAAGTTAAAGAAATAACTGAAGATTGTAAGATTGGTTTAACCGTTAAAGAACCGACTTCTGGCGTAGTAAAAGTTATTTATCTTAATCTTGATAAAACGGCTGTAGCATCAGTTAATGTTACGGGAAATCTATTGTTTTAAGAGGTGACTTATGGCAAAGAAACAAGGAAAAATCGGTAAAGTTATAGCTTATATTTTGATTCTTCTCATAGTAGTAGGCGCAATCGGTTTCCTTGCTTATTATACCAATGGCTTTACGGGGGGAATAAAAACCTTTTCAGTAGAGTGCAACGGTAAAGAAGTAATGACAAGTTCTAGTGGCTTTGAAATGACGGTAAACGAACCATTAACAGTTAAAGTCAAATATACTTTTGGCGGTGAGAACGTTAGTGGTTATTCCGTTAAAGTAGTGCCAAATAAACTTGCAGGTAAGGACTTCGATTTTAAGGTGGACGAATATTTATATTCGTATCAAGCAGAAAAAGATTTAACCGACGGGTTTGACGTAGAGTATGGCGAAAATACTTTTACGATTAAGCCGAAAGGAAATCTAACGGAAATATTGCAAGCAATTTACCCTAATAATGTTGTGGAAGATTGTAGTCAATATTCTTACGAAAATATGTTTATGCTTATAGTTTACTCTTATGATGGTGAATCAAGTGTATTACTTAATTTCTCCGTTCCAGAAAAGGTAACGGGAATTGAACTAGATAAGGAGGTGATTGTATTTTGATGTATGCAGGGAGAAGAAATAAACTTCTCTTTTGCATAATCGCTTTGGTATTGGTGGTTTGCACTCTGTTTTCTACTGTGGTGCAACCCACTAAAGCCTTTGCTTCCGAAAGAGAAGTAAGTTTTGATGAAACTAACGTTTTAGACGACTTAAAAAGTAGCGAAGGGTTTAATATTTTAGATTATCCATACTCGGTAGTAGATGACAAAGTAAAGATTATAAATTTTGTAGAATATTGCTATTCGTTCAAAGCTAATATGCAAGACAACTATGGTTTATATGTTTACCTATATAACCCTACGGGGAAGAACCTAGATACTAAATCCAAAGCGAATATGATACAAATGGCAACAGCCTACGATAGTAACGGTAAGCCTAGTGATTATGAAAAGTTTACATTAGAGTTTTGCTCTAAATCTGAAGAAAGCAACTATAAAAATTTATTCTATAAATTTAAGGTTGTGGACAGGCAGATAAACGGCAAATATTTTAACGATAGGGTTAATAGTAATCAACGCCGTTATGATATATCAGGGGTTGAATTAGTGACTTATGGTAGCAATTTGGCAACTGAATATGGTGTAGGTGGAACGTATTTATTTACGGGTTATGCAAAAGGGTATGGACCTGATGCTGACGCAGAAAGCAACTTAACGTGTGAGGTAAATCAATTAGAAACAATTACGTTAGACACATATAGCACTTATTACAGAACGGGCGAATATGAACGTAATCATAGACACGATTTAACAAGCGTATATTTTGCAGTTCCTAATAGATTCTTTGAAGAATACGGGAAGTTGCAGCGTATAAAGGCAGAATGGTACGAGTATGAAACGACACCTATTTGTATTACAAGTAATGACACCGTTTACAATATGCTTTATCCATATTTAGGTAAATATACTTATGAAAGCGAAGACCATGCTTTACAACTATATACGGGTTATCAACAGATGGTAGGCGGTAGCGGACACTATGATAAATATGATTGGGCGTATAACTGCGATTATACTACTGCTGTAAATGAGTCTTGTAAACGTATTTCTTATTTGTTTTCAACAAACGGAAGTGCCATTGCAAATTACGTTTTATCGGCAGAGCGTTTACAAACATATATAGAAACTTATGACAAGAGTTTTACTGACGGATATATAAACGTTCCGGGGAAAACGATAAGTCACGACTTGTTTGAAAAGACGTTATCAGAAGACAGAACGGCTGTAAGTTATGTGGGAGATGATATCCACCATAAACTAGTTGATTTTGATGCTGATAATACTTTCGATATGTTAAGTTATGACGAAACTCATAATGGTTGGTTTAAGTTTTTTGCAGGGTTATTTGGTTTAGGTCCTAACGACGTGGACCAAAGTTATAAAGGCATATCACCAATAAAAATCGTTACGGCTGAAGATATGGCTAGAGATAATCTCTCATCAACACTTTTAATAGATGGTTCAGAGGAAGCGTTAGAAGATTTTAGAAACTTTTACGACGAATCTACCAAAGCAGATAAAACGGTTGTATTGTTCAGATTTGCACAGACCGATTATATGAATTTACCTGTTATGGCTTATGACGGTTATAAAGGCAAAAATTTAAGCGGGCAATACGGCAAAGATACTTACATAGTTCAAGAAAGCGTATTTATGAATTTCGATATTATACAACTTACTTTTAATAAAGAAGGGGTATATACGGTAATTCCCGTTGTAAACAGTCCTATAGACATTTATAACGATATTACCATTCCAGATAATAGTGGGTTAGCGTGGTGGCAGATATTACTAATAGTGTTAGCGATAATACTTTTAGTAATAATTCTATGGCCTGTTTTACCTTACATAATTAACTTCTTAATATGGCTAATTTTATTACCATTTAAGTTAATAGGTATGCTTTTTAAGGCTATTGGTAAGGGTGTCAAGAAACGTAGGGAAAAGAAAAAGGCTGAAAAAGAGTTGAAAAAACAAGAAGAAAAGGAACTTAAGGAACTAGAAAAGTTGTCTAAAAAGAAACAGAAAAAGAAGGAGGAAAAGTAAAGTTGAAAACGATAAAAAGGGTATTAGCAATACTTCTTCTTATCGTTGTGGTCGTAGTTGTCTGCTATCTAATTTTTACAGGTAGCCGATTAACTACAAATTAGCGATAAAGGAGGCATTATGAAAAAATTAAGAGTATTTAACATACTCTTAACGATAGCATTATCTTTGTATTTTATATATCTCGGCATATTCCACTTCGGTTCTTCATATATGCGTTTATTTGAAAGTTTAGGCGATTTGTGGGTGTCTATAAAATTCTTTTTTGTTAGAGTTTTAGGACTAACAGATAGCGTTATACCGACAGTAAATGAATATTCAGGGGTAATGGAGTGGAATATTGTTTTACCCGAAGATTTTGAAGCTTTTAAGACGCAGGCAGGAACTTATTTTTCAATGCTTGTTAGCAAAGAAAACCTTGCTGCTTATGGTATGTTATTAGGCGATATTTGTATGGTTTTGTTAAAGGTTTTGGTAATAGCGATTCCAAGCATTTTAATACTTATTTTAGCGCTAAAAAGGATATACAAAAGCAACAATGTAAAGCATAACAAAGATACTGTTCCGTTAAGGGTTTTTAAGTGGATAACTAAAACAACTTATCAACCTATAAAAAGGTTAGTATTATCATATATTTGTTTTCTAAAAAGACACAGATTTATATGGATATTATGGCTTATTTTATGGGGAATACAACTCAATCTTGCAACGATTATAGTGGCATTTTTTGCATATTATTTTTACTTCTTCGTGTCGTTCAAGTTTGATACGTTATACATACAAATTTGTAAATTATTTATAGATTTACAAGTATTTTTAACGACGTTTCCGTGGTGGGTTTTGCTTTTTGTTGCGCTTATATTATTTGGAAGATTTAGACACAAGTTGGCGATATCAAAATTAAGACGACTTGAAGCACGAAATTGTGGGTTTATAAACGAACTCCCGATAGTTTCAATGACTTGTGGTTCTATGGGGCGTAAAAAAACCACCATAATAACGGATATGGCGTTATCGCAAGAAGTAATGTTTAGGCAGAAAGCATTTGAGTTGTTAAGGAAAAATGATATGAAGTTTCCATATTTCCCGTGGATAAGTTTTGAGATGGATTTACGAAATTGTATGGACTATGGAACTGTATATAATTTAGCAACAGTTAAAGAGTGGATAAACAAGAAAAGGGAAAGGTATGAACGAAACGGTGATGAGAAGAAACGGTTATACGGATACGATATTAAAAGGTATGGTATGACCTATGACGACGGACTTCGTATATGGCATTTGTTTGATATTTTAAGTATATACGCACAACTGTATTTCATTTATGTAATAGAAAGCAGTTTAATGGTTGCGAACTACTCTATAAGGGAAGATAACGTTCTTTTAGACGAAGGTAATTTTCCTATGTGGGCTACAGACTTCTTTCCGAACGAAACCATGGACGGGGGACACCACGCCCATATATTAGACTTTGACGTGTTAAGGCTAGGCAAGAAGGTAATTGAAAACAACCCTAACGCAGGTAGTTTTGAGTTTGGGGTAGTTGTTATTACCGAAGTCGGTAAAGAACGTGGAAACAATTTAGAGTTAAGAGATGTTAAAAAGCAGACGGATGAAACTAATCAGAAGAATGACCTTTTTAACAGTTGGCTTAAAATGTGCAGGCATAGTGCTACGGTAGATAATTTTCCTTTCGTTAAAGTGTTTACGGACGAACAGCGACCAGAAAGCTGGGGTGCGGATGCAAGAGATTTATCAGACGTTATAACTATTGTTGCGTCCGGTAGTCAAAGACTTGCATTGCCGTTTTATATCTTTGAAGAAATGCTAACAGAGTTAGTTTTTGATAGGTTTATAGGGTTATACTATGATTTTAGATATAGACGGGGCGATAATACTTTACTTGTTCACTTGCTAAAAAGCGTTGCTTCTTGGCTTTTTAAGCGTAACGCAAAAATTTATAACAAGTATGGATATAGCGTTTCGTATATAGAGAAAGAACGTGGAACGTTTGATGGCAGAATAGAAAAGAAAAAGTATTTTATTATGAACAAAAAAATATATAGCAAAAGGTTTTCTACGGACTGTTTTAGTGATTACTTTAACGATATGGCGAAAAAGACAAAAGTCGGTTTACGTGATTACCTAGAGTATATGGGAGAGAAAGCAACTGTTGAAGAATTAAAATTACAAAACAGTTATTTTATGAACTCTTTATACAAAGGTGTTGACGAAGAACAGGCTTCTTAAAACTAAATAAAGGAGAGTTTTTACTTATGGCTTATGGTGAAACGAAAGTATATTACGACGGTAGCCACTATATAGCGATTCCACATACTGAACGCCCCAAAAAGCCTAAAGCATTAAAGATAGAAAAAGAAATAGTAGTTAATGATAAGAATGAGATTATTCCAGAATATGATGAAATACCGTCAATGCTAACATTATCAAACGGGCACGTGTTGGAAGAAGTAGAGTTTGTTGACGGTGAATTAAAACCTGTTATAAAAAAAGTAAAACGTAAAGGTAAAAAGACTACAAAGAAGGCGTTATTTGAGCAGTTTTATAGGGAAACTTTGGAACTTAAGAAAAAGGAACGGCGACAAGTTATTATTGACGGAATGAAAGCATTGTTTAAGACTATAGAAGATACGGAAAGATATGTTGATGACAATTTAGAACGGAAACAACGGAATTTAATAGCAAGGAGAATAAGGCTTACCAGAAAGGCGAACTTACAAGAATTTAATTATTTTTGCACTTTTACTTATGATGATAAAAAGCATAGTGAAGACAGTTTTAAGAAAGTGTTAAAAAATTGCTTTTATCATTTAGCGAATAGAAAGGGGTGGCGATATATAGGGGTATGGGAACGTTCTCCCGAAAAGAAACGTTTGCATTTTCACGGAGTTTTCTATATACCAAGTGGAACAATGCCGGGGAAACTTATTCCTGTAAACGATTACAGTTTTAAGACACATAAAAGGCAGATAACTATGCAAAACACGTATTTTAATGAAAAGTATGGGCGTAGTGATTTTGAAGAAATAGAAGATAAAGGGCGTATGGGTGAAGCATTGGCTTATTTAATGAAATATATAGAGAAAACGGGTGAAAAAATTGTTTATTCTAGGGGTTTACCACAGTATTTTATATCGGATATTATGGATGAAGATATCGCTTGCCCAATAGGTGTTGACAACCAGAAACTTCTGCTGTTCGACGATTTCAAGTGTTGGGACGAAGGAACGCTAATGGGAACTGTAAATAAAGAAACTATAAAGGAAATGAGAAAAGCAAATTAACACACACGACGATTTGTGGGAAATTGCGCCAGCGGTTCAGCGCGCAACCCCACTCGTCGGTGTAATGCTTTTCATTTTTTTATAGCCTTTCTGTTCAGTTTTAGGCGTGTGCTTGTCTCGGCGGAGCGAAGCGACGCCGCTTGTATCAAGACAAGCACACGCCTAACTGCCAAATTTGGTTTTTTGTTTAAACATTTGCGTTTTGTTGACATTTATTAAAAAAAGTGGTAATATATGCTTGCGACATTATTGAATATGAAATTTGGAAATGAGTATACTTTGGGTAAAGTGTACCTTATTTGCGTTAAATAAAAACCTTATTTCTAAGTTTTATATTTTAATCAATAGTGTCGCAACTAAGCGGTAAGGCACTTTACAGGTGTCGCTCCGTTTAGGAACGACACTTTTTTATTATGCTGAAAAGGAGAAGGATTTATGAAAAAGAAAATCTTATCAATATTAATAACGATTCTTGCAACATGTATGTGTATGTTTACGCTTGCAGCTTGTGGAGGAAAAGAACTACCACATACGCACATATACGACCAACAAATAGTA
>JAFQEM010000003.1 GCA_017399035.1 Clostridia bacterium
ATATATAACGCTAACGACAAGGCATCACGATGGGTTTTCGCTTTTTGACACGAAGGGGTTAAGCGATTACGACACTATGCACACGATTGGCAGGGATTTGGTTAGAGAATTCGTTGACGCGTGCAGAGAACAAGATATAGTCCCCTTTTTCTATCACACGCTAATAGATTGGCATAATAAAGATTATCCTACAAATTTTGAAAGATATTTAGAGTATTTGAGAAAGAGTGTAGAAGTTTTGTGTTCTCAATATGGGGAAATTGGCGGATTTTGGTTTGACGGGTCTTGGGATAATAAAGACGCAGATTGGAAATTTGACGCGCTCTACAAAATGATAAGAAGTTATCAACCGCAAACTATGATAGTAAATAATACGGGTATGAGCGCGCGTGGGGAGATAAGTCACGAAGAGATTGATAGCGTAACGTTTGAACGTGGAAATCCCTTTAAGGTTAAGGGCTCGGATAAGCCTATTGCAGGGGAAATGTGTCAAACGCTCAACGACCATTGGGGTTATACTAAACTTGATATGAATTACAAGTCGCCCGTCGAACTTATAAGCAATTTAGCCGATTGCAGATGGCATAACTGCAACTTTTTGATGAACGTAGGATTAAAGGGCAACGGAATTATAAGAGATATTGACAACGCCGTATTTAATATAGTTGGCGAGTGGATAAAGATTAACAAAAACTTTATTTATAACGCGGTAAAAGCGGATATTACGGCAGAAGGCGCAAAGATATTGACTGACGGAAAAGTTTATTACGCAGTCATAGACAAAGTATATATGGTTGCAAACCCGAACGTTCAACTTGCAGAAAACGAAAAAAAATATTTTACCGTTAACGCAAAAGTTAAAGATATTCGTTGGCTAGACAACGGCAAACGTTTAAATAAAAGTGCAAAAGGCTATTACGTTGACACTTTCCTTTACGGAAGAAGTCAAGGAGTAAGAGTTGCAAAGTTTACGATAGAATAAAAAACTGACGTAAAATCTAAAGAAACGATAATAATTTTTAGGGGCTAGCCCCGTTTTGCGTGTTGAACGCAAAACGATAACGTTTGATAGATATTAAAAGGCTTTATCCGCAAAATGCGGTTAAAAATAATTTTTATAAGGAGAGAAAAATATGGAAAACAAGGCAAAAAAAGAGTATACGTTACCTGATATATTAATCGAGAACGTGTACAAACAAGACGTTTTGTTGAATAGTCCTGGAAGTGCATATGACCTTGACGAATTCGACCCGTTAGAAGATGGAGGGCTAGGAGTATGATTGCTAAATCAAGAAAAATATTGTTGTTAGTTTTTGCATTTATAATGGCTCTTTCTGTAAGCGGAATTTTTTGCGCAACTGCTTTTGCGAACCAAAGCGCGCCAGTAGTTGACGACAACATTTTTCAAATGCAAGGCGCAAGCATTCGTTATGACGAGCCTACTGGTATGCGTTTTAGCGCGCAAATTTCCCCCAACGTGGTTGAGCAAGTAAACGGCAACGAAAGCAAGACCTTTGGCGCGTTTATTTTGCCAAACGACTATTTGACGGCAAATTCTATAACGGAAATTACCGACCACGTTACTCAATTTGGGAAAACCGTTAAGTATAACGACAGTCAAATAAATTATCCTGAAGGATTGACTGCAAAACTCAATGCAAAAACGGGGTATTATGAAATTGAATATTCTATCTCAACTATTAAATACGGAAACTATAACCGTGAATTTTACGCTTTGGCGTATATAAAGACGGTTAGTGAAGGTAGTGCAACTTATGAATACGCCGATATAATTGAAGGAAATAACGTTAGAAGCGTTGCAGAAGTTGCAAAAATTGCTTACGGCAATTTAAACCTTGACACGGATGTTGAAGAAGAATTGGCGCAAATTGAAAGTGTAGAAAACTATATTTACAAGGCAGAATTCCTTGCAAAAGACGGTTGGAACGCCCAACAAGCAACTGAAAAAGAAAATAACGCAAACGGCTACGTTACCGCTCAAAAAGAGGCTATAAGCGAATTCGTTGCCAGCGTTCCCACAACAGCAACTTCAAGTGCGGTTGATAGCGCGTATGAAAAATATAACGCTCTCGGCGCGTTTGCAAAAACCGTGGTTGAAAGTGAAAAGAACGCTGTTGACGCAAAACAAATTGAAATAATTAACAACGCTATTGCAACCGTGGTTAGTGAATCTGAAACGGTGGAACAAGCCGATTATTGTAAGATTTACGGCGCAAAGAAAAATTACGAAGCAATCGTTGCAAAAAATCAATTAAGCGCACAAGAAATTGCAACTATTAACAAAGCGCAACTTGACGCAGTTGAAGAAACGTTTAATGAAAAATATATCGTTGTGGTAATTCACGGCGCGACTGAGGCGGAAGGAAAGGTTGGTACTGACGGAAATGACCACTCGATAAAAAAATATTATACGAATAACGATACTTATGGACCTACTATGAAACTTGTTAACGAAGGTGTCCAACAACGAGATAATATATTGTATTACCAGGCAGACGGATTTAAAGATTATATAGGTTTTAATTTTTATCTAAACGTCTACGTTAGTCAACCAGGTGATTTGAGCTTAAATCAACAAAATAGTGCGAGCGAGTGGAAAGAAATTGGAAAATTGACGCAAAGTAAATGGTCAAATTTTGAGATTACCTACGACGATATTGAAATTGATACGAGATATAATCCAAATAGATGGAAATTGTCCGTTAATCTGCTTGCTAAAAATTATTATTTCTTAGTTTCTTCACTATTTGCAATTAGAGAACGCGATAATAACTATAACGTTTACGGCGACCAGTTGTATTCTGCGTTTAGCACGAACACAAGCGATACTTTTGGTGCTACGGAAACTATAACCGAACTTTCAAAAGGAACGGAAGTAACTGAGGACTATATTTACGACGGGTCTATGGGTGAGAAAGTCGTAATGGTTAATGCCGTTAAAGGAACGAGTGGGACTGCTAGCAACTGGGGTGTTACGTTCAATTTCAAGCCGATATTGATTGGATTGAACTTAATTGAAAATACCGTGGTTAAAGTAAACGTTTGGGCGAATAAACAAACGACTGTGGGCTTTGGTAGTTACAACGTTAACGCAACGAGTTTGAAACAGGGATGGAACACCCTTTATTTCAATAAAGAACAAATAACCAACGCAATTAAGGGCGGATTGATTGCAAAAGATTGGGCGGCTCCCGTTACCTTGCTTTTCTCTGATTTTACTTTAATAAAAGTGACTGACATTGAACAGATTTCTGCCACTAATTTATTCAGTAACGGGGGAACGGATACGTTCTCTGCAATAGAAACCATAAGTACGGCAACTGACCAAACTTACGGCAACGTGGTGAAAATTGATATCACTGAAGGCAATAATGCGAATACTGGAGTTAATAGACATTGGTGGGTAAACGTAGATTATGCAAAAGTTCTTAAAATGATGGAATTAACCGGTAAGGATACTGTTAAATTCTATATTCGTTACGAAACGTCGGTTACGGGTAGAAATGCAGACTGGATTCGCCTAGACGGGACTACTACTGATGATTCTGGCAACTGGATAGAGATAAGAAACAATGGAGAGTGGCAAGAATTTACTTTAACTAAACAAGAAATAGAAAATTTTAGTAACTCTGCTTGGACGTATACTTACGCTGGCGGAATTCCGTTAACTTTCTACGTTACTGATTTCTATTTAGCAGATTAAGAATTAAAATCCTTCCGCAACGGTTTGAGCCGTTGCGGAAGTTAAGCAAAACACGATGCGTATACTTATTTTTAGGAGAAAATTATGAAAAAAATGTTTAAAAAACTTGCAACGTGCGCACTTGCAACTCTTGTTGGCGTAACTTCGTTGGCGGGGTGTATTAACGTTGGCCCACAAGGCGAACAGGCTGACAGAGGAAAAACTCAACTTTACGTAAGTCACTATTTAGGTGGTGTTGGCAACGCGTGGTTAACTAAAATTAAAACGGAATTTGAAAGCCTTTACGAAGACTATAAAGGAGAGAACGGTAAAGTAGGCGTGCAAGTTATGATTAACGACCACAAGCAAGACGGCGAATCACTTGCAGAAGATATCAAGGGCAGTGAAGATGAAGTTTATTTTACCGATAAATCTAGATATTACGATACTATTTCAACTGGTTCTTTACTTGATATTTCTTCCATAGTAACCAAAAAGGTTGACGGCGTTTCTTTAGAAGACAGAATGACTGAACAACAAAAGGGTTATTATAAATATAACGATAAATATTACGCGCTTCCACACTACGAATCTTTTGGCGGATTGACTTATAACAAAAACTTGTGGAATACAAAGTCGCTTTATTTTGCTAAAGGTAAAGTTCCAAGTGAATTTTCTACTTATACGCAAGCAAATAACGACAACCCTGCAACGGGAACTGTTTTAGAAGATTACGGATATTTGCCTACTACCTATACTAACGCTGCAGGCGAAAAGTCCGCAGGTCCAGATGGAAAATACGGTACTTTTGACGACGGAATGCCTGCAACTTACGAAGAATTTTTTGTGCTTTGTGATTATATGGCCACCAAACAAGTAACGCCGTTCACTTGGACGGGGCGTTTTGGTAAGGCGTATATGCACTATCTTTTTAATTCGCTTTGGGCAGACGTTGACGGCGCGCAATCAGTTTCCACTTGTTACGGCTTATCTTCAAACAGTTTTAAAGTAGTAACCAACGCGGAAGTTAAAAGTGATAGCAATGGATTCGTAAAAGACGAGTTGTCGTTTGAAAACGTAACCATTAACGATTTGACCGGCTATAAAACCTATCAAACCGAAGGAATGTATCGCGCATACGAATTCGTTTGCAAAATGGTTTCTGACTCTAGTTATTACAGCACCAAACTTACCGCAGGTCAATCACACTATCATACGGACGCTCAGCGCGAATACGTTTTGAGTGAATTTGAACCTGAAAAGTGGAACGGAGGCAAGGCTATTGCTATGCTAGTTGAAGGTAACTATTGGGAAAATGAAACTAGAGACGCTACTATTTTTAACGAACTCCCCGGGGGAAGAACGGCAGAAGATGTTTCTTACGCGCATATGCCTATTCCAAAGGTTGACGAAAGCCGTATCGGTACTAAAAACGTTATCGTTGAGGCTCAACAAAATATCTCTTTCATAAAGGGCAATATTGCAGACAATAAAAAACAACTTGCGCTTGACTTTTTAGAATACTGCTATTCAGAGGCAAAACTTAAAGAGTTTACGGAAATTACGGGTGTTACCCGTGGTCTTAATTACGACCTTGATTCGCTTTCGGGCGTAGGTATGACCGACTATGCAAAGTCTTTGATAGAATATAAAAAGAACGCAGACGTGGTTTATCTCGTTTCTGGAAATCCCGTTTACACTAATAATCAAAGTTATTTTACTTATAGATTTTCGCTTAAGGGTTACGATTACGCATTTGATTATATTTACGACGAAAAACCCACGGCGTTGCAAGTATTTAACAAACTGAAGGAAAAGAGAAACGAATCTACTTGGAAATCAACGTTAGGATTAAACGGTTAATTTATTGCCCTACGCCGTTTGCGTAGGGCAATTTTATCAAAATCTTAATTTTTTGCTAAATTTTATCACTATCAAGGAGATGTTTATGGAAAAACAAAAACCTTTAAGAAGCCTTAATCGTAAACAAAAAGATTTGTTGTTTTACGTTTTACTTATGGCGTATCCAGTTATTCAATTTTGTATTTTTTACGTCGTGGTAAACTTCAACTCTATTTTGCTTGCTTTTAAGGACTATAATTATGGAACCACGGGATTTGAGTCTGCGGGATATCAATGGGTAGGGTTTAAACAATTTGCCAAAATTTTTACTGAACTTAAAGCCAACCCTGCGCTTTCTGCGTCCATCGGCAATTCGCTTATCGTTTACGCGGTTACCACCATTTCTATGTCGACTTTAACCGTTTGGTTTGCGTTTTACATCTTTAAGAATAAATTCGCAAGCAAGTTTTTTAGAATAATTTTATTTTTACCACAGGTAATTTCTCCGCTAGTTATGGCGGTTATGTTTACTAGCGTTGCAGAAAACGTTCTTCCTGAACTTTTGGGCAAATCAGGTTGGAAAATTCCACCCCTTTTGTCTGACGTAAACACTCGTTTCGGCACGGCTTTATTCTATTCTATTTGGGCAAGTTTCGGCACGTCTATACTTCTATATAACGGAAATATGGCGTCTATTGACCCAGAGGTTATTGAAGCGGCAACTATTGACGGGGCAGACGGCTTTAAGGAGTTTTTGTATATTATTTTCCCGTTGGTTTACCCAACGTTTTCAACGTTTTTCGTCGTACATATCGCAGGTATTTTTACCAACCAGATGAGTTTACACACGCTATACGGCGAAATGGCAAGCCCAAAAATTCAAACGTTTGGCTATTATTTATTCGTTAGGGTTGCTCAAGGCAATCTTAAAGAATATCCCTTTCTTTCTGCAATGGGGCTTATGATGACTTTTATTGCAGTTCCGCTTACCCTTTTCGTTAGATGGGGTATGAAAAAAATTGGACCGAGCGTCGATTAAGGAGAATAATTTTATTATGAACAACGATTATAAAAATCCCGCTTGCGCTCAATCGCAATCGGAAAATAAAAATAAAATAGTCAAATTTTTATTAGATAACTGGTTCTTTTTCTTGTTAGGAATCGTGTTGACGCTCTATACGTTTACTATGCTCTTTATCTTTGCTTACGGCGCAATGAACTCGTTTAAGTCCTCTTTGGAATACGGGTGGAACAAGTCCGCCTTTCCTACGGAAGGCTGGCATTTTGAAAACTACGTTACCGCATTAAGTTCTATTTACGTTAAGGTTAGAGCGGGCGGTGGATTTGAATATCAAGGCGTTATAAGAATGTATATAAACACTATTCTTTACGCGGTGGGTTGCGCTTTCTTTTCAACCCTCGTTCCGTGTATAACCGCGTATCTTACGGGTAGATTTAAATACAAATTTAGCGGAATTATCGTGGGCATCGTTATTATAACTATGTCGCTTCCTATCGTTGGTAGCACGCCGTCGTCTTTACAACTTGCAAGAATGCTTGGGTTATACGATAGCATTTGGGGTTTGTGGATAATGAGTGCGCACTTTCAAATGGGTATTCACTATCTAGTTTTCCACGACGCGTTTAGCGGTTTTCCTGCCGCTTATAAAGAGGCTGCGGAAATTGACGGGGCAAACAATTTGCAAATTATGATTCGTATAATGATTCCCCTAGTTAAAAACATTTTTGCTACCGTTTTTCTTTTAAGACTTATCGGCTATTGGAACGAATATCAAACGCCTCTTCTTTATATGCCAAATAGTCCGACCATTGCTTATGGATTATATTATTTTACATTCGTAAACACTGACAATAAAACGTTCTCCGTTCCTATGCAACTCACGGGCGCGTTTATCGTTAGTATTCCCATTTTTATCGTATTTTGTATTTTTCAAAATAGAATTATGACAAATCTTTCTATAGGAGGTGTTAAAGGTTAATGAAAAATTTATTAAAAAACAAAACCATCTTAATTGTCTTGTCTTTGATATTTGCGTTATCGGCGTTCGTTTCTGCGTTCGTCGTGCGCGGTGTGGCTAGAGCGGAATTTTCCGTAGGCAAATTTGAAGATTCTTATTACGTTGGAGACGTGATTTACGTTCCTGACGCAACTTTCTCGATTGGAGGGCAAGAAGTCCCTGCCGAGTTTGAAATTATTTGTCCTGACGGAGATAAATTTACAAACGACGGTTTAACTCTTACTCAATACGGAAACTATACCGTTCGTTATTACGTCAAAAATACCTCTTATTCGCGTTCAGTTTCGTTTAAGGTTGAAAAATTACTTTACGAAATTAGCGGAAAGGGTAGCGCGGAATTTGGCTATCATCCGTATCTTGACGAATACGACGAAGGTACTGGAATTACCACTCAACACGGTGGCGTAATAACTTCAATAACGCAAGGTTCAAAGTTTGTCCTTAACAAAGTTATAGACCTTTCTAAACTTTCGCCCACTGACCCTATTATAACTTTAAATATTACCCCAACCGAAAAAGGTTATCTTGATTTTGAAAGAATAAATATGCGTCTTACGGACGTGCACGACCCGTCTAAATTCATTATTATGATTACCAAAGACCAAGAGTGGACTGACGGTGATTATCTTTCTTATTCGCTTTGCAATATAAACGATGAAAACGTTTATTATCGCGGTTCTTCAGAATATTCCTCGGGTACGCTTGCGGGGATGGAGGCGTTGTTTTCCTTCCGTGGAACTCCGGGATATGACCCAGATAACCCCGACGCTTATAAAGAATTTAGAAATTACGCAAACGACACCATAAGTTGGTATATTGATTATGCAGAGCAAGATTTGTATATAATCGGTGCAAATAAAGCGCAAAAAAAACTCGTTTGCAATCTTGACGCTACAGGCGCGTGGGATTCTTTCACTACGGGTGAAGTTAAACTTGAAATTTACGGAGATACTTACACCAACACTTATGCGAATTTCGTTATTCGTGAAATTGGCGGATGCAATCTTAGTGATAAAAACCTTGTTGACGAACAAGCGCCTCAAATAACCGTGGATTACGGCGAGTACGATAAGGAAATTCCTAAGGGATTGGTAGATAAGAATTACAAAATTTTTGACGCTAGCGCATACGATATCGTTGACGGCTTCGTTGACGTTAAAACGCTAGTTTATAAGAACTATTATACTAATAACAGGATTGCCGTAAACGTTGAAGATGGATATTTTAAGCCTACTGAAAAGGGTGTATATACAATTTGTTATACAGCAACGGATAATTTTGACAACGTTGCAGTTGAAGTGGTTGACGTTGAAATTACAGACGAGCAAAATCCTATCGTTTTTGAAATAGGCGAGCGCGTTACTGAAGGTAAGCAAAACGTTGCTATTCCGATTGCAGAATATTCAGTTGAAGGTGGATTTGGTAATAAAAAAGTCGAAATAAACGTAACGTTTGAAGATGAAAACGTAACGGTCAAGGGTGGACAGTTTGTTCCTATGAAAGTAGGAACATACACCGTAACTTATTTAGTATCGGACTACGTGGGGCAAGTAGTAACTGAAAACAACTATTACGAGGTAGACGTAGAGTTGAACACGGAGCCGTCGGTTTCAGGTTCTTTTGAAAACGAGTTTGAGCGTTTCTATATCAAAGGGTTTTCCTACGAAGTTCCCCAAGTTCAAATGTATGTATTTAATCAAGACGGAAAAACTTATACTACCCAAACGGCTAACGTAACGGTTGAAAACGGAACTATTACGAACGGCGTTTACGTTCCTTCAACCGAAGGCTTCGTTACCTTTACCTATAAACTTGACTCTAGCAAAGGCGAAGGATATAAGGTAACTCGTCCAGTTCACAGTATAAACGATACGAGGGAAGGCTATGAAACACTCCTTGATATGAAAAAGATGTTCGTTTTAGACGAAGGGGTAACGGCAGGTTACGGCACGGATAAACCGGGATACGCTTATTATCAAGCGTCTAGAGATTCATCTATTAAGTTTGTAAATTCGTTGTTTGCAGAAAGTTTTTCTATAATGTTATATAACGATAAAGAGATGAGCAACTTAACCGGTATTGACATTACCCTAACTGATAGTCTTAACCCTGAACAACAGGTGGTTATCAATCTTATTAAAGCGGGTTCAAAGACGAGTTTGAACGTCAACGGTAAGGGCAAACCTACGGAAATAAATACTCAATTTAAAGGTGAACAGTATAGCGTTTCATTAGTAGGTTCTTCGGGCAAACTTACCGTTTCAGGAACTAGCGCGTCTATAAAAGAATACGTTTCCGGTGAAAAATATCAGGGATTTTCAAGTAATTTAATTTATTTGGATTTGACGTTTAAGGGAGTTGGCGAAGGTGGATGTCGCGTTTTCGTTAAAGAAGTATGCGCGCATAGTCTTATTAAAACGGGATATGCAGACTCTGCTGCTCCGTTGATTACGTATCTTGGCAACATTGCAAAGATTGCGGAAAAAGATAGCGTCTACGTTCTACCTGAAGTAGTGTCGTCAGACGTGGTTTCTCCCGCTCTAAAATCGTTTACGCTTACCGTTAAAAATCCCGACGGAAGTTGCGCAGTTTCTGATAACGTAACACTAAATAACGTTCCAGTACAAAGATATTCAATAAATTTGGGCGCTTATGGAGAATATATAATAACTTATACTGCAATCGATTATAGTGGAAATTCGGCAACTCGCGATATAAGCGTTATGGTTTGCGATTTCGTTGCCCCAACTATTGAACTCACGGGCAATAAGATATTGAGTGCAAAAGTAGGTAATATGGTAAACGTTTGTAAAGCAACTTATAAAGATAATTACGGAACTATTAACGAAGATATTGGTTTCTACGTTATGGTTAAAAAGCCTACTGGAAAAATTATAGTATTAGATAGTGGAAAATATAATTTTATGGCAGACATATCTGGAGAATACGTCGTTTATTATTATGTTTTAGATAGAAGTGAAGACGGTGTTAGCCAAGGCAACGTGGCCATAGAAAGTTATTCTATCGTAGTGTCTTAATTGGGAGGAGAATATGAATAAAAAATTTATCAAATTAATTTCGGCAGTACTTGCGCTTACCTGTGTGTTTTCTGCAACTGCTTGTGATAGAAACGATAATCAAGGTGGATACGTTGAACCGCCAGTAATCAATGTTCGCCCAGAAGTAACCTTTACTGACGGTGCGTTCGTTGAAAATGGGCGCAGTCAATATCAAATAGTACTGCCCACTAATTATCATGCAAAGGAAATGAACGCGGCAAACGAGTTTAATACGCTCTTTTCAATGTCAACTGGTTTTGAACTTCCAATCATTACAGACGATATGGTTGACTATAACACGACGGATAAATTCATTTCTTTAGGACAAACCGAATATCTCGAAAAGTTTAACGTTAAACCTGATTACGCAGAACTTTCCACGCAGGGATACATTGTAAAGAGAATTGACAACTGCGTGGTAATTTCGGGCGCAACTAAAGACGGTTTTGGAACTATTTACGGCGTGTATGATTTTCTTGCTCGTCAAATCGATTACGAATGTTATGCTGAAGACGAGGTGTACGTTAAAGAAATTACGGACGTAAATCTCGTTGACGTGAATATTAAAGATAAGCCAGACATTGCAAACGCTTTAAGATGCGGTGGTTGCTATTCGGGAAATATAGACTTTCAAAATCGTCATCGTTTCGTAGGCAACGCCGACTTGTTTAAGGGCAATATGACGATGTTCCATAGTTCTTTCCACTTTATGCCACCAGAAAAATATAAAAGCACACACCCTGATTGGTATAGCACGAACGATAAACAAATTTGTTACACCGCGCGTGGTAATCAAGTAGAATATGAGGCGTTGATTGAAGAATTGTTCCAAGTTTTCCTTAAGGAAATAGAGAAAACTCCGGAAATAAATCACATAGGTTTTTCTATGGAAGACGAGGTGGGAGAAATTTGCGGTTGTAAGAAATGTAAAGATTTAAAGAGTTATTTTGGAGATTCTTACGCTGCCATTATAGTAAACTTTATGAACGATTTGTCAGATAAGTTTGAAAACTATTACGAGCAAATAGGCGTTGAAAAAGAACTCAACTTTATGTTCTTTTCGTATAAAGAAACTTTTAACCCTCCGTCGAAAAATATAGAAGAAGCAACTTGTAAAGATAACGTATATCCCTTCGTTTGTACTTTTAACGCAAATAGGGTTGCAAGTTTTGATAGTAAAGAAAACGCTGCTTTACAAAGTGCGCTTGAAGGTTGGTCAAAGGTTTGTAAAAAGATGGCGTTCTGGACGTACTCTGCAAACTACAACAACTATATTTTCCCGCACGACCCCTTTAACTGCTTGCAAGACAACTTAAAATATTTGAAAAAGTTTAACCCGGTTTATTATAAAAACGAAGGCGTGGGGGACAACTATAACACCACTGGTTTTATACAACTAAAGTATTATCTTGAATCAAAACTCGCTTGGGATACTGAATTAAATATGGAAGCGCTTATAAAGGATTATTTCGTACACTACTTTAAAGACGCGTCTGATATTATGTACGAATTCTTTACTCGTTATCGTCTTGCTCTTGCAAGGATGTATAACGAATACGGATGGACTCACTACGATAATTCTAATTTTCCTGCAAAAAATCTTTCTTTTGGCGAATTGCGGGTTTGGCAAGAATATATTAACAGAGCGTACGGGGCAATAGAATACTTGAAAGAAACGGATGTAGAAACTTATAATAAACTTTACAAAAGAATCGCTTTAGAAAGTATAACCGTTGATTATACTATTATGTATCTTTATAGGGGTAAATTCCTTTCCGAAAAAGAAAAGACTGAAACTCGTGAAAGATTAAAGGCAAATAGCATTTTAACGAATCTCATTTGGGCAGACGACTACGGAAACAGGTTCGTTGATGTTGTTGACAATTTGAAATAAGGAGAAAACGATGAAGAAGTTTAGAATATTTACTTTTATTTTAGCGATAGTCTGTATTTGCTCAACGGCGTTGGGCTTAATTAGTTGTAAAAAAGACGATTCTCAAGGAGGGCAAACGCCACCGCCCGTTGAAAAACCTTTTGACTTTGAACTTTACAAATATAATTTAAGCCTTACGATAGGCGCAACTTATAAACTTGGCGTTAAAGGAGAAATAAACGACCAAATAGTTTTTTCTTCTGAAGACCCCACCGTGGCAAGTATTGACGCAAACGGCTTAATTATAGCGGAAGGCATAGGCACTACTAAAATATTGGTAATAATCAACGAAGTAGTTAAAGAGTGTAAAGTAAAAGTTTCTGATTCGAGTGAATGTCCTCATATAGACGTTTATAACGTTTCAGAAAGTGAGAATTTAAGACTTTTCGTAAATGGCGAATATTCAATCGATAGTGCAGTAATTTATATGGGTAAAGACGTGGGCGCGCAAGTTTCTCTTTCTTCTAGTGATGCGCAAACGGTTTCAGTAAACGGAAACGTTTTGAAGGGGCTTAAAACGGGTGTGGCAGAAATTACCGCAACGGCAACCTATAAAACGTGGACGGCGGAAACTAAATTTACCGTTGAAGTTGTTAGAAACGTTGCCGTATATTTAGACGCAACCAGTTTAGAGATGTCTTATTCTAACGCTGTAGGTCAAATTAAAGAATATACTTTCGCGCAACCCGTAGTAACGGTTGACGGACAAAACGTAACTAATAATCAAGTAGAGTGGGAATCGCTTGATAATGAGATTGCAACCGTTACAAACGGAAAGGTGACTGCGATTTCAGTGGGAACAACTGAAGTGCGTGCAGTATACACTTTGGAGGACGTTAAATATTGGGCGTATGCAACCGTTGAGGTAGTAGACCCTTATTTGAAGAAAATCGAAAGTGCAACTTACGACGACGAAGTTAAAATTATTAAGTGGAGCACCGTTGATTATGCGGATAAATATCAAGTTGAAATTGACGGAAAAACAATAGAAACGGATAAAACAGAATTTAGTACTAAAGATTATTTTGGTAGTTATACGGTAAAAATTACCGCTTTTTCCGACAAAGAAGATGTAGTTGATAGTCCAATATATCAATTACCTATAAACATTACTAGTTTCAATATTGAAGACAGAGCCTTAGTTGCCGATCAATACGAATGCGTAATAACTGAAGAAACCGAGTTCAACGAATTGTTTGAGGAAAAGATTTATTTAGTTAAAAAGGGTAGCGCAACGCCTTTTAACAACGCAGAAACGTTTGGTTATATGTTTAGAAAGATATACTTTACTCCAAGCGCGGCAGGTTTTTCGAGCATTAAAGCGTGGTTAAATTCTGCGCTTATTGACAAAGAAGAAAGTACTGCTAGATACGCTAGTGGGGCAATAACCTTTTGGGCATACGCTATAGAAAAAGTAACGTTTAGAATTTCTTATACCGATATGAACGGAGATAACGCGGTTCTTGCATCGCAAGAAATTCCTGCCCATCAATGGACTAAAGTTACACTTCAACTTACGGACAGCAAGTGTTTTAGATTTATAACCTTTATGACTAGTTCTGCGGACTTCTATTTTAAGGATTTGTGCATAAGCACTATAGATTATAGTGGAAAAGATTATTCAAACTGTGCTTTCTTTAAGGGGTGGAAGATGCAATCTTATATCGACGCCATTGCTCAAGTTAGCACGGAAGAAGATTTGTCTAGTTATAAAGATACTATTTTAATTGGTAGAGAAACTTACGGATATCTTTCAGATAATGATAAGTCTAGACTTGTAAATTACGATAAATTCTGCGAGGTTGAGCAGGCTTTCTATTCGCAAAAGGCACAAGAAATAGAAAGCGCAATTAATAACGCAGGCGATATGCAAAGAGTAAAAGACGCAAGAAAAAAATACGAATCAGCACTTGACGCAGTTAAAAAAGCCGTTGACAATTACGAAACGTTAAAGCAAAAAGAAATTAACGTGTTAATTACTGGCTTGGAAGGGATTACTCCGTTAACGGTAGAACACGAATCAGAACTTAAAGAGTTAAGAAAGTTTTATGATGGACTGGTTGACGAAGTTAAAAATTCTTCTACAATGACAAACGCTTACGAACGTTTGGTTGAATATGAAGAAAATATGCTTTCTCTTAAGGTTGGCGAAGTTAAAAATCTTATAGCCGATTTACCAGAGAGTACAAAGGTTGAATCGGCTGACGCGGAAAAAGTTTATTTGGCAAGAGAAAAATACTCCGCGCTTCCAGAAGAGTATAAATCGCAAATTAGCAAGAGTGAACTTGATAAATTACTTGCGTGCGAAAAGACGCTTAATTTCTGTCTTGCGCAAATTGCCATTGACAATTTGCCAGAAGTGAAAACTCTTTCTAGAGAAGACGCAATGGTGCTTTATAACGTGCTTATCGCGTATAATCAACTCAATGACGAACAAAAGGCAATGATAAGCAACGTTAAAAAGTTGACAGATTCAATAACTGCGTTTGAAGGACTTTATCAAACAGTTGCAACTTATGGCACAGAATTTAGCTCGCAGTTAATCACTCCGCATTCAAGCGACTCTTTCTGGGCGATTGAAACGATTAGCGACGTGTTTTCTACTGAAAAGGCGCTTAACTACAATTCAACTTATTTTTATGCCGGCGAGTTTGGAAACTTGGTTAAAATTAACGTAAAAGTAAACACGCCACATCCCGCTAACGAAACCGGCGGATTGCAAAACAGTTGGGCAGTTGCTTATGATTTCGCAAGTCTAAAGGCAAAAATGGAAGACGTGGGCGCAGAAAGCGCAACCGTTCGCATTTATTTGAATAAAAATGGAACGTCGCAAGTTTATATAGGCACTTACGATAAGTCGAAAGGTGGCTTATTGTTTGATTTGAAATCGGGGTGGAACGAAATTACAATCACCAAAGCGCAAATTGATTTAATCGTTTCAAATAATTGTAATATGATATGTAAAGACCACATCGGCGCGGTTGAACTTTGGATAAGTGATTTCTTCTTGAATTTACCCGATGCTCGTTATAAAATCGTTGAAGTGCAAATTGAAAAACTCAAAAAGACGCTAGACGTAAACGCCCTTAAAGAGCAAGATTACGTTTTAATTTACGGCGCGTTTGCAAATTATAACGCGCTTACAAACGAAGATAAACAAAATGTTTCTAACTACGCGGATTTGACCGCGCTAGATAGTGCGTTTAAGCAGAATTACGACGTACAAATTCTTTACGGGGCAACCGAACAAGAAGGTAACGTCCGTGGTGACGGTAGCGAAAAGCGTTTGGATTTAAGTTATGCCAACGACTTGTTATACGGACCTACCTTAAAAGGTACTTACACTTATCTAATAAATCAGAATAATAGCACGATTCATTTTGCGGGTGACATTACGACTAGGCGTTTAGGGTATAATATTTGTTTTGGCATTAAAGCCAGTCAAGATTTAACCTTGAAACATTGGACTGGTAGCACTTATTCTGAAATAACTAGTTTAATTGCAAACGAATGGAAACACGTTTCCGTTCCTTATTCAAGCGTAATAATTGCTCAACAACAATTCACTACGGGTATACGTGACGCGTGGACGTTGAACGCTCAAGGTTTAAAATCCGGTCAGTCTATAGAAGTTTCCGCAATATTCGCTATCAAGGATAAAAAGGCGTATGCAGACGTTAAACAGGTTTTTGGCAACGACTTATCAACTGCTTTTACAACTTGGGAAGGCGTTGAAGGTGCAGACACTTTCTCTGCAATAGAAACCATAAGTACGGTAACTGACCAAACTTACGGCAACGTGGTGAAAATTGATATCACTGAAGGCAATCATGCGAATACTGATGTTAATAGACATTGGTGGGTGAACGTAAATTATGCAAAAGTTCTTGAGATGATGGAATTAACCGGTAAGGATACCGTTAAATTCTATATTCGTTACGAAACGTCGGTTACGGGTAGAAATGCAGACTGGATTCGCCTAGACGGGACTACTAGTGATAGTTCTGGCAACTGGATAGAGATAAGAAACAATGGAGAGTGGCAAGAATTTACTTTAACTAAACAACAAATAGAAAATTTTAGTAAATCGGCTTGGACGTATACTTACGCTGGCGGAATTCCGTTAACTTTCTACGTTACTGATTTCTATTTCGTAGATTAAAAAGAAACACCCCGAAACGATTTCGTTTCGGGGTGAAAAAATGATAAAATTTAGAATCTTTTCTTTCTAAAATCAGAAGGACTTTCTCCAGTAATTTTTCTAAACATTTTAGAAAAATAAAGCGGGTCGTCGAAGTTGAGGTCGTAAGCAATTTCGCTAATCGTTTTATCTGTGTTTAAAAGTTGAAGTTGCGCGTTAGATATTTTTAATGCATTGAAATATTTGGTGGGAGTAGTATTTTTATAAAGTTTAAAATATTTTACAAAGGTAACTTTAGACATATTGCACATAGTGGCGTATTCGTCAATAGATAAAATTTTATACATAAAGTTATCGTGCATATGATTTATTGCAGTCGAAATTTTATTGTTAGCAGACTTTAAGTTTGGATAATAATATTTTGCGTGTATGCGCGCAAAGAGATTGAGAAAAAGAATTTTTTTGTAAGTCATATTCTTAAAACCGTTTTTTTTGAAGTCTTTTATCATCAACTTACAAGTGTCAATAAACTCTAAAAAATTTCCCACTTTGTAAACGGTTTCAGTGATTTTCAAATCTTCCAAAATCTCTTTGACCTTGGTTCCGTTAAAATAAATGTAATAACGGGCGTTAATGTCGTCGCCATGATAAAAGATATTGTGGTATGAATTTGGTGGAAAAATAATTACTGAACCTGCATTTAAAACGTGTTTTTCATTGTTTATCGTTACCGTAGCAACGCCTTCGTGAATATACAAGACCATACCGTGTACTTCTTTTCGTTTGTGGGTGTATGGTGCGCGTTCTCCTATAAAAAAACCGCAGTTGCAAACAGCTATATCTTCGTCATAAACTATTGGCGAAATATCATTTGCGTAGTGAAACATTATTTCTCCGTTTGACTTAACCATAAATCACCTCTAATATAATTCTATCGTAGGATATATACGTTGTCAAGGAAAATTTTATTTTTATCCATTTTTTTATGTATTATATGAAAAAAACTTCGAAAATATTATTTTTTGTCCATATTAAAAGAATTTAATTTTTCAGATGAATATGATAATTATTTAGACGGAAAAAGTAAAAATATAATAATAGGATTATGTTTAATATATGAATTGAACTGGCTGATAGTATAAAACTTATTGCAAACGATTTTTAACAACTGTACGTAGACGGTAAATTTTTAGGTTACGTACTTGCAAAATCTGTAAGCAGATATGCAAGGTAAAAAGAATACGTTCGTTCAAAATAACTTATGATTATTTATTGTTAATGTTACAGATATGTTGATTTTAATTTTAATAATTAATATAATAATAAAGATTTAATTTTTTTTGGAGATAAATATGAGTGCTTACAGATTTAAGGGTTTTCCGCAATCTAAATCGTTGCCTTTTTGGTCGTGGAACGATAAGTTGGAAAAGGAAGAACTTAAAAAACAAATTGATTGGATGCACGATAAAAATTTCGGTGGATTTTTTATGCACGCAAGGGGTGGATTAAAAACCGAATATCTTTCAGACGAATGGTTTGATTGTATAAAATGTTGTGTAGAAAAAGCGGCTGAAAAAGGAATGCAAGCATGGGCTTATGATGAAAATGGTTGGCCTAGTGGGTTTGTTGGTGGAAAACTTCTTGAAGACGAACGAAACTTAGAAAATTTTCTTGAATATTCTTATGGTAAATTAGATGAAAGCGCGTTGGTTTCATATAAAGTTTTAGATGATGAATTAGTAAGGTTAGATAAAAATTCTAACGAAGAAAATTGTTTAAATGTCTATAAAAGAACGGCAGTTTCATCAGTTGATATATTGGATAGAAATGTAGTTCAAAAGTTCATTGATTTAACACACGAAGAGTATAAAAAGAGATTAGGCGAAAAATTTTCTTTACTTAACGGTTTTTTTACCGACGAACCACAATTTTGCCGTAAAGCGTTGTTGTTTCCGCACGTTATTATTGACGCATTTATGGAAGAATACGGGGAAGATGTTTTAGATGGACTAGGCTTATTGTTTGTAAACAAGAAGGGCTATAAAAAATTCCGTTATAAATATTGGAAACTTTGCCAAAAGTTAATGCTTGAAAATTTTGCAAAACCCGTTTATGATTGGTGTGATAAGAACGGGGTAAAACTTACTGGACATTACATAGAAGAGCGCAATATGTGGACGCAAATGCTTTACAATGCAGGTATAATGCCGTTTTATGAATACGAACATATCCCAGGCGTTGACTGGCTTTGTAAAAGATATATGTCCGTATTGCCACTTCGTCAATTAGGAAGTGTTTGCGCACAACTTGGAAAGAAAGAGGTTTTGACTGAAACGTACGCTATGATGGGTTGGGACGCCACTCCAAAGGAATTGAAATCAATTTGTGAATTTCAATACATGTATGGTGTAAATAAGGTATGCCAACATTTGTTACCGTATGCGGAATACGGAGAAAGAAAGAACGATTATCCTATTCATTTTACCCCGCAGAATCCTTGGATAAACGAAGGATTTGGTAAATATAATGAGTATTTTGATAAATTAGGTGGAATATTGCAAGAAGGAAAAGAATTCGTAAACGTAGCAATGTTGCATCCTATGAGAAGTGCGTATTTTGAATACGATAAAAACGATTCTTCTACCGTGTGGGAATTGGATAACGCTCTCATAAGTTATTCGGAATATTTAGCAAAAAACGGAATAGGTTTTCATTATCTTGATGAAACGTTGCTTGCTAAATACGGTTTTGTTGAAGGCAAAAAAATCGGCTGTGGAAAATGCGTTTATGAATACCTTATTATTCCAAAGTGTTACACTATGGATAAACCTACGGAAAAACTTTTGCGTCAGTTTATAGAAAATGGCGGTAAAGTGTTACTAGTTGCAGAAAAGCCAACTTACCTTGAAGCAGACGAATATGAATATTCATATTTAAATAGCACTACAACTTTCGAAGAGATAAAGAATAGTCAACCGTATTCAATCAAATGTTTTTATGATAAAGTTTATTCTGTTTACTATGCCTTTGATGGTTACGACTGCTTGTTATTATTGAATATTGATAACTATAATACGGCAGAAGGATATATAGACGCTAACGGAACGTTGAAAGAAGTTGATTTGCTAAAAGAAACGGAAAAGGAAATATCTAATCGTTTTACTCTAGAGCCTTTTGAGTCTAAAATTATCGTAATTGAAAAGAATAAATCACAAAAAGTGGAAGAGAAAGCCGTTAAAGAAGTTGTTTTTCCTTATGATAAATTGAACGTAGTAGAAAGTAGCGATAATTGTTTATTGTTAGATTATGCAGAATATTCATTTGACGGAAAAGATTATTCTAAACCAACCGCGATTATAGGTATATTTGACCAGTTGTTAAAAAAACAATATATCGGTGACTTATATTTAAGATTTAGTTTTGCAGTAAAAGAAATACCTAAAACGGCAAAAATATTGTCTGAATATGAAAACGCAGTTATTTGTGTAAACGGACAAGAGGCGTCGTTTAACGGCGAATACTATTACGAAAAGAAAATGAAATTGGCAGATATTTCATCATTGTTGAAAGAAGGTGAAAACGAGTTAACGGTTAAACTCAAGTTCTATCAAGATGAAACGGTATACTATGCGCTTTTTGGGGAAGGAGTTACGGAAAGTTTACGTAATTGTTTAGCGTATAACACTTATTTAGAAAGTATACGATTTTTAGGTGATTTTGGCGTTTATTCAGATGATAAATTTATCTGGGCAAGAGAAAGAGACGTGTTATTTGCTCAAAACTTTTATATAGGTAAAAAGAAAGAAGTTATCAAAGAAATGACTACGGATGGATATCCTTTCTTTGCTGGTAGAATAAGGTTTAAAAATACGATAAAATTGATTGATACAAACGTTAAACTTAGATTTTTAGGTAAAATTCACTTTGCATACGTATACGTAAACGGTAGTAAAGTTGGAGAATTAATGTTTAACGATACTATTGACATTTCAAACTATGCAGTAGTAGGAGATAATTTGATAGAAATTGAAATTTTCACTGGATTAAGAAACTTTTATGGGCCTCATCACCACGCGGTACACGATGAAATAGGTGCGGTTTCACCAAGTGTATTTATGATGCCTAACTTGTGGAAAGAAGATACGAGTATTTGTGAAAGAAGGTCATATTGTTTAGTCCGCGCAGGAATTTTTAAACCTAACGAAAAAGAATGGTATCACTTGTAAATTATGAGAAGAAAAAACTTCAACTTTCTCACAACTTATTTGATAACGACGCATTGTTTTTTGAAACGGAAAAAGATAAGGTTAAACTAAAATTTTCAAAAACAAAAAATCAGTAGTATAGCATAAAATATTTAAAAATTCAACATATAATGACAATATATGCTATTTTACAAACTTAAAATTACGCCGACTGACCATTTGTAAGAAAATAGTTCAATTAAGTTGGCGGACGTGCAACCAAGTGAGACACTGTTGAACCATCTATGGTTCAACAGTGTTTTTTTATTAGGAAAATACTGACGATTTTGCTGTTTTAGAAATGATGAAAAATATCGATTTCTTTATTTTTAAAATTGATATTTTTAATAAAATTGTTCTTAACAACCCTAATTTTTTGATATAAAGAAGTATTTTTATAAAAGAGAAAGCCCTGACATTATTCGTCAGGACTTTTTGTTTTAATTTATAGTTCTGCTGTTGGTCCGTACTTGATTTGCGATAAATTTATCTGCTACTGCTAGGTTTTAATTAGCGGTATTTTGCAGGCGTGCAGTTAAAATGTTGCTTAAACAATTTATTAAAATATGAAAGTGAAGAAAAACCACATTCTTGTGAAATATCAAATAGAGAACTACTGGTAGTTTTTAATAAATGCGCGGCGTAATTTAACCTTAATTGATTTATATATTCGGTTAAAGAAATATGCATATACTTTTTAAATGTATTGCAAATATGACTTTTGCTGTAGTTAAAATTAGAAAAAACGTAATCCGTGCCTTGTCTTAAATTATTGCGCATATTGAGTTTTTGAATAATTTGATTGACTAATAGCGGATAGTCGTTTTCTTTTTGAAACAATGGCTTATTGTAATAATACAGCAATTCAATAAGAATAGTTTTTGCAAAAATAAGTTTAGAAGAAGTGTTGCTACTTGCGATAGAAGAGTATTCAGCAATTCTTTTTTCAAACTTCTCTATTGCTGCAACGGGAAGGTTTGTTTTAAAAGGCAAATCGCTTTTATGATAATCTTCTAACAAATTAGGATGCAAAAAGTTCAGCACTTCTTCAAAAAAGGTTGACTTAAAAATTATATCTCTATGATAAGACAAACAGTTATTATCTCTAATATACGCGTGTTTATCTTGTGGGCGTAAAAAAATAACGTCGCCTGCATTAAGGTCCATGCGCTGTCCATTGACGTAATGCGGTAAAAGACCGTCTATTACGTAACAAATCTCGTAAAACGAGTGGTCGTGATAGTCTACGTCAAAAGAATTGATTATGTGAGAATTTAATACCGAAGTGTCATAAGACATATTGTCGTTTAGGTGTATAACCTGACTATATAAAGGATTGCTCATACTCAAATTATAATAGCACCAAAAAGGAAAAGTCAAATATTTTTCAATAAAACGCTTATTTTTTTGCTATATTTTGAAAAACATAACAACACAGAGCATTTTTAGAGTGAATTTTGGTATTGACAGTTTATGGGTTGTACTGTAAAATATTAGTGTACAATGAGAAATAATACAAAAATGTCTTTACTTTACGAGCGCTCTAACTAACGCTCGTAACAAGCTTTTGGTGGATAGAAATGGATTTGAAAATAGGAACTTATAATATTTGCCATTGTGGCAACTTTGAAAAGAGAAAACAAAGCGGAAAAGACTTTGTGGTAAAAGTAGATATTGAAAAAACGGCAAGCGCCATAAAAGGGCTTGGGCTTGACGTTATAGGACTTAACGAAGTTTTTGACGACGGTGAAAAAGAAGAATATTTAAAGCAAACGGAAAAACTTGCGCGTCTTGCAGGGTATGAGTATTTTGAGTTTGCGTTGGGGGAAAAATTTAGTTGGACTACGATAGGCAACGCTGTGCTGTCGCATTATCCTATAATAGGCGTTGAAAAAATTATAGTAAAAAAACCCGAAGAAAAAGATAGAAATATTGAAGGCGCGCTATGGTGGGAAGATAGGGTTTTGCTAATTGTTGATATTTTGGTTGATAAAAAGCCTATTCGTGTTATAGAAAGCCATTTTGGGCTTAACCTTTTAGAACAACAAAACATAGTCAAAAAAGTTTGCAAGGTTATTGATGAAAGTAAATATCCGGTTGTGTTGATGGGGGATTTTAACGTTTTGCCAAACGACCAAGTTCTAAACGATATTTACAAAAGGTTAAAAAGCGTTGCAAAAGAGACTGGAAATAAAGAGTTTACTTTTTCTTCTTATAACCCAGAAAAACAAATAGACTATATTTTCGTTTCAAAAAGCGTAAAAATAAAATCTTGTACCGTACACGATATTTTAACTTCTGACCATAGACCCTTGACGGCAGAGGTAGAAGTGTAGTAAAAAACGCAACCGTTTACGTAAATTAAATTCAAAATAGGTATAAATGGCAATTTGTCAAATATATAAAAATTTTATGGAGGAAAATCCTATGACAAAACAAGGAAAAAAACTAACTATTGCAATTTTAAGTGCAATAATGGCGTTGGCTTTAATCTTTATGGGCTTATTTGGTTATTCACAGTCAACTGCTTACGCAAGCGGGGCAGGTTCAACCCCGTCAACAACCTATAAGGTTACTCAAACTGGCACTATCAGCACTGATAAGTGGGGTGGTATTGCTTTGATGAGCACAAGTAAGACTGCAATTAAAAACGGCGATACCTTTTATATAGGCTATACAGTAGATGCAGGTACGCATACTTTGTCTTCTAGTGTTTTAGAAGGTGTTTTGGTAACTAGCAACTTAACCAACCGTATACACGTTGACCTTACAACAGGTAGTGGAAACGGTAGACATCAAGGAACGTTTTATTCTGCAGAAAAAGATATGTTACAAGCAGGCGCGTCTTATTTGATTACTATTACAATAACCGAAGATGCAACTACTGCAGGCAAAATGTCAGTAGGTTCGTCGGTTTCTAAAACAACTTCTAGCGGAACTACAAGTTACGGTATGTGGGAAGGTCGTGGAAGTATTACCGAGGCAGGTAGCAAAGAATATTCAGTAGGTTTGTGGCTAGGAATGGCTGGATTTACTTGTGAAAATCTTGCAATTTCAAACTTTTATATTATGGATGCAAACGGCAACGATTTAGGTGTTCAAAACGTTGTTGAAAGTGGCAACACCGTTGATTTAAGCATTCAACCTGAAAAGTGTGGCGTAACCTTTAATAAAGCAGACGGCACGGCTCTTGCTGATTTAACTCAAGTGGTTGAATTAAATTCTCAAATCACTCTTCCACAAGGCGAGTCAAACGGTTTCGTTTGTTGGAAAGACGCTAGCGGAAAAATGTATAAAGCAGGCGATAAATTTACTGTAACTTCTGCAAGCACCCTTACCGAAGTTTGTACGGTAGTTGCCCAAAAGCAATATGCGGTTGTGCAAAACGGCGACGTAATCACTAACAAGTGGGGCGGTTTTAACCTTATGAACGCAACTAAAAACACGTTCACCGTTGGTGAAACTGCTTATATGGGTTATACGGTAGAAGACGTTGTGGTTGACTTTACTTCTGTTTCTAGTTCAAAACACGGTTTAATTTTCACAAACAACGCAAGCACTCGTACTCACACGGACTTAACGATAGGAAATTGGTATAGTGCAGACGCGC
The DNA here is from genome assembly GCA_017399035.1 of Clostridia bacterium. Classification (GTDB taxonomy): domain Bacteria; phylum Bacillota; class Clostridia; order Christensenellales; family Borkfalkiaceae; genus UBA1259. Next base: position 24,572 of record JAFQEM010000003.1, read on the forward strand.
CCGACGGAAAGTTTGGTATTCAATCATATACCACGTATTCACAAAATAATAACTTGCTAGAAAAAGGCGCAACTTATAGAATTTCAATTAAATTAGTGGAAAAAGGTTCTGCCTATGCGATTGAAACTCAAATTATTAAAATCAATGATGTAGGCGTAACAACTATCAACCTTACTGATTATACTAGATATTTTAACACCATAAATAAAGACGCTGGTTTAGATTATTTCTTCGGAATTTTCTTACCTATTACAGGTGAAACTTCGTTAGAATATGAAAATATTGCGTTAACCAACGTATTTATTGCAGATGAAACTGGTGCAGATTTAGGCGTTACCGCTCGTTCAGACGTTAACGAAAGTATCAATCTTGCTATCGGCGAACAAGCAGAAACTATCAACGTAACTTACAAAAAGGCAAATGGTGAAGTTATCAACGAATATAGTGGTGAAAAACAATTTGGCGCGTTTATCGCTGAAAACGGTGTTTCTAGCGGTTTCGTTTGTTGGAAAGCAGGCAATTTAACTTACAAAGCAGGCGACACAGTTTTATCTCTTACCGATATTGAACTTCAAGAAGTTTGCGCAGATATCGCATTGACTGACGGCGCAAGCATAAGAATAGGCGACCCCACTGGTTTACGCTTTAGGTCTGTTATGGAAAAGAGTGTATGCGACGCTTTGATTGCAACCTTTGGCGCAGAAAACGTTGTTAGCGGTACTTTGATTTTACCAACCGACTACTTAAAGTCTGACGTAGAGTTTACTATTGAAGGTCTTAACGCAAAATCCGTTAAATATAAGAATATCGTAAACGACGGTGCAAACAGCGTTATCAAAGTGGGCAACGTAGAATATTATGCTTACTATGCGTCTTTGGTAAATATTCTTGCGCAAAACTTAACTCGTGAATTTTCTGCTAGAGCATATTTAACCATTAAGTTAAACGCAACCGAAAGCATAACCGTATATTCTGATTACAACGCAGAAAAGAATTCAAGGTCAGTTTACGAAGTTGCTTACAATATGTATGCAGATGAAGATGAACTTAACGAAATCAATACCCCTGTTTTAGAAGGCTTTATAAATGCAGTTATAAATATTAACGGCGACGTAAACGGTTACACCGAAACTCGCCCAGAAAGTTATGAAGAAAGCCCCTATATCATTACTAACGAAGGTAACGTTATAACTATTACCGCAAAAGACGGTTTTGATATAGAAACGGTTAAGTTGGTATCTATAAACGGCGCAAATTACGTTGGCTTTACTGTCGACGGCGGTAAAATAGTGATTACCATAGCGTAAAGAAGAGGTGAAAATATGAAAAAAGAATATTTAATTCCCGAAATAGAAATAAGTTTTTGTACGCAAGACGTGGTTTTAGGTAGCGGTATGGCTAACGACGATTTTGACGACGGATACAATATCGTGGGAAATGGAAACGCGTTTTAATAAGGAGAAAAAAATGAAATCTAAAATGCTTAAAAAACTGATAAGTTTATTCTTGGTTATCGTTACGGCGTTCAGTTTTACCGCTTGTACGCCAACTGGTGGTGATAGTACTAAATTTGAACTAAAAATAAGAAACTACGGCGGTGGTTTTGGTGACGAATGGTTGGTTAAAGCGGCGGCGGATTTTGAAGCGTTATACGAAGGCGTTGAATACGGTGGAAAGGTTGGGGTAGACGTTGTCTACTCTAGCCCAAAAAACGATAGCGCAGAAACGGATATGCAGTCAGACAATCATATCGTAGTTAGAGAGTTTGGCGATATCTATTCTTCAAGACATAGCGAATTTTTAGAAATTGACAGCGTGTTTACCGACACTCTTTCAGACGGTAAAACGATAGAGAGCAAACTCTATGCAGGCGACGCAGATAAACTTAAAATAAACGGACATTATTACGCAGTTCCCCACTATGAAATTTTTGGCGGAATTACTTACGATAAAGGTTTGTTTAAGGAACGCTCGTTCTACATTAGCGCAACTGGGGGTTGGGTAAACGGCACTAATAAATCGGTTTTATCAAATGGACCTGACGGTGTTAAATGTACTCACGCAAACGACGTTATTTGTACTTGTGACGATGGTTTGCCGGCAAACTATGAAGAATTTAAGGCTTTGTTAGAGCGTATGAAAGGTAACACGGTTACGCCTATGTTATGGTCTGGTCAAAGCGACTATTACGCAAACTATATGCTCTCTGCTATGTACGCTTGCTTAATGGGTAAAGACTTAAATTACGTTTATGACCTTGACAGCAAGGGTAACAATATAACTTATATCACCGGTTTTGACGGGGATAATCCCACTACCGTAAGCGAACCTATCACTACTCAAACGGCTTATAAACTTTATACTCAAGAAGAAAAATATGAAGTTATTTCTTTCCTTGATAGTATTTTAGGAAGTGTTGGCGTTCCGTCAAACTACGTTGACCGTATCGGTTTTAGCGGAACAAAAACTATGAAAGAAACGCAAAAGATTTTTATTCAAAGCAAGCGTTTACCACAAGTGGCAGGTTCTGAAAGACCTATTGCAATGCTTGTTGAAGGAAACTACTGGACGCACGAATCTAAAACTGCCCTTGCGCAAGAGGCTGCTAAAGGTCCGCAATGGGCAAAAACTTACGGCTATATGCCTATGCCTGCAGTAGTTAGCGGTAGTGTTGACGCAACCACGGGTGTAAACTCTTATACTTTGGTTGACAGCGCAAGTTGTTATATGGTAATCAACAAAAGAACTGTTGAAGGTAATCAAGACTTAATAAATCTTGCTAAAGAATTTATAAAATTTTGTAATACTGATGAAAAATTGCAAGAATTTACAACACTTACAAATACTACTAAAGGCTTGAAATACCCCTTAACGAAAACTCAATATGACAGTTTATCTCATTACGGAAAGAGCGTTTGGGATTTAAGAGAAAAAGCCATTGCAAACGGCGTTATATTCTCTAACAAGTCTGCTAATGCAGTATTTAGAAAGGCTTATTCTGACTTTGCGCAAACTTGTACGGGTGGTTTCTGGTCGTCGGGTACTACTAGAGTTGCCGTTCAAGGCTTGTTTACTAACGGACAAACTGCAAAAGAATATTTTAACGGAATGAAAAAACTTTCCGCGCAAGAATGGGCTAATATTTATCAAAGTTACTGGGGATAATAAATGACTAAAAATAGGATATTCAAAAGCAAGCACGACTGGTTTTTTTATATATCATTGATGCTCTTGCCGTGCATACAATTCTTTATATTTTATATAGTGGTAAATTTCAACTCGATATTGCTTGTATTTCAAAAATTTGAAAACGGAAAATTCGTATTTAACGGATTTAACAACTTTGTTGAAGTTTTTACAAAATCTAGCACCATAAACAACATAACCATAAATAGTTTGCTTACTTACGGCAAAAAATCGCTCATTACTTATGTTTTTCAAATGGTGTTTGGGTTTCCTTTTGCCATTATGTTTTCTTTTTACATAGCCAAAAAATATAAGGGGTCGGGTTTTTTTAAGGTTATAATTTACCTTCCGCATATGGTTTCGGCAACTGTTTTTGTGTTGATGTTTAAAATATTTTCAGACGGCGCTATGCTAGACGTTATTGAAATGATAACTGGCGAAAAACCCTTTTTAGGTATCACCAAAGGATATCCTTTTGAACTTGCTTTAATTTATACTATATGGTCAAGTTTTGGTGTAAACGTTTTGCTATATACTGGCGCAATGAGTCAAATTTCAGATTCTATTATAGAATCTGCGCAACTTGACGGTATAACCCCCTTTAAAGAAATGATTTTGATAACTATTCCGCTTATCTATCCAACTATCGTTACCTTTTTGGTGGTTGGGCTTGCAGGCATTTTTACAAATCAAATGAATTTATACACGTTTTACGGCGAGTTTGCAAACGACAAGGCAAAAACTCTTGGATACTTTATGTATGCAACTATGAAATCTTCGGTAACCGATTATTCGGATTATCCTTATCTTGCAACACTTGGTATAGTTTTAACGGCTATTACTATGGCAATTACTTTTGGCGCAAGGGCAATCTTGAACAGATTAGACCCAATGAGGGAGTATTGATATGAATAAAGTTTTATCTGCCCCCAAAAAGGGTTTGTTCAAAAATAAAAACACTTCTATTAAAAGGGGAACGTCCCCCTTTATAATAGGGTTACTAGTTGTGTTTATTATCTACACGCTATCAATGGCTATTTTATTCGGTTGGGCAGTGTTTGCGTCATTAAAAACTGAAGACGGTTATTTAATTGAATACCTTTGGCCTAATAATGAGTTCTATTTTAACAACTATATAAACGTATTTAAACATTTCACGGTTGACGTAAATGGTCAAATAAAAACCGTTGCGGATATGTTTGTAAACACTATTTTATACGCTGGGGTAAACGCGTTTATTCAAGCGCTTGTGCCTTGTGTGGTAGCCTATTTAGTGGTTAGGTTTCCGTGTAAATTTAGTTCGCTCATATACAATATAGTTTTGATAACTATGATTTTACCCATAGTTGGCGCATATCCTGCAGAAATGTCCGTACTTCGTGGTCTAGGTTTATATAATCAAATTTGGGGAACGTGGATTCAAAAATTCAACTTCCAAGGTATGTACTTTTTGGTGTTTTACGCGATGGTAAAAAGTATGGGTAAAGAATACTGGGAAGCCGCATATATCGACGGCGCAGACCAGTATACCGTATTGCTAAAAGTAATTATGCCCTTGCTTAAAAATACAATCGTTTTAGTAGTATTGTTGCAGTTTATCGGATTTTGGAATGACTATCAATCACAACTTCTTTACATTCCGTCGTATCCAACGCTTGCTTATGGAATTTATTATATAACCAACGTTAAGACCGATAGTGATTTAGTGAATACCCCTATGAAACTTTCTGCAGCAATAGTGTTTGCTACGCCTATTATCATACTGTTTGTTATTTTTAGAAATAAACTCATGGGCAATCTCACTATGGGAGGGGTTAAAGAATAATGACAAAAAGGTTTACTATCACTTGCATAAGTGTTTTATTCGCTATACTAACGCTTTGCGTTTCAGTTGTTGCGTGGGCTTATGCGGGCGATAATTATCAATATTATTTTGATGAAATTGAAATTTATAGCGACTATGCCATAGGGGAAACGTTTACCGTTCCACAGTGTAAAATGCATTTGGGCAGTAAAGAGTTTGATACCACTTTTAAGGTTGTTTTTCCTGACGGTAAAGAGTGTTTAGAGCAAACTTTCACACTTGACCAAAAGGGAAGTTATCAACTAATTTATCAAGGTTTTGACCAAGAGAATAACAATACAAGATTAAATTCATTAAATTTTTCGGTAGCCCCTAAACTTTATGAAATGGTTGGCGAAAACGTTTCTTCAAAACCTGAATATAAACTAACAGGATATAACGGTACAACGGGTATAGTTGCTAATATTATGAACGGCAACGCCCTTCGTTTTAATAACACTATAAACTTATCTAAACTTACTAAAGAAGAAGGTATTTTAGAATTTTTCCATATACCCACTAACGTAGGATATTTAGATGGATTTTTTAAGATTACGCTAACTGATGCGTACGACGAAAACAATAGCGTATCTATTTTAGTTAGAAAGTATAACGAAAACAGTAGCGACGGTTGGTACAACGCTTATATAATGGTATCGTTTAATGGTGGCGACGAAGTCGGTTTGCGTTTTAACAACAATAAAAACAATAACGCAAGTTCAATACATTATAACGGGGCGTGGCACCAACTTGATAAAAATAACGAGTTGGGAACTTGTATAAGTTACTCAATGATAGGAACGCCAAGAAACAACGTTCCCATAGGCGGTGAAACGCTTAAATTTTCTTATGATTATAATGAGAAAAAAGTTTATGCAAACGGAATTTTTGTAAGTGATTTAGATGATACGGTGTTTTATTCTAACACTTTTAGCGGGTTTACCACTGGTGAAGTGTTCTTGTCTATTAGCGGATTTAATTACTCTCAAAGCACGGTTAATCCCGTTATTTTAAGCGTTGCACAAATGGACATCTCAAATAACGTGTTGTTTGATAACCAACCACCAGTTATAGACGTTGACCTTTCTAGTTTTAACGGTGATATCGTTGGCGAAAAAGATAAAGCATTTACTTTATTTCCAGCAACTGCGGTTGATAAAATTGACGGTAAGCGTGAAGTGATTGCAAAAGTTTATCGCAACTATTATTCATCTAAAATATTTGTACCCGTTATTGACGGAAAGTTTGTTCCCGACCAAAATACAGATTATTTTATAGAATATTCGGCAACCGATTTTTCGGGAAACAATGCTAAAGAGATTGTAAAAATTAAAATATTAAATAAAAATCAACCGCTGGGCTTTACTGTAAATGGACTTAATTTAAATGGAATAACCGCAGGAACAAGAACAACTTTGTTTGATGGTGTAAGTGTTTCGGGCGATATATATGGCAATAAAACAAGTGTTAAAGCGGTTGTTAAAAACGTTTCAAACGGTCAAGAAATTTTACTTGACGATTCTTATTCTTTTATGCCTATTTTGGGTGGAAAACATCAACTTATAGTCAGCGTATCAGATTACGTTGATACGGTTACTCAAACTGTTGATTTTACAGTTGTTGCACCTGATACCCCTGTATTTATGGGGGAACCTTTTGTTGAAAGATATTATATTAAAGGCGCAACGTATAGGGCAGATGATTTTTGTGCTTACACCATAGCAGACGGGTTAGAAAAAGCGCAAACCAAAGTGTATTTGAAAGAAGATGGTGGAAAAGAAAAAGAACTTAACGGTGAGTTTACCGTAACGGCGAGCGATAATTTACAATTTAAATACGTTACGGAAGGCAATTATTATGAAACTCAAGTTTTAGACGTTGTTGACGTTGGTTTTGGTGGCGAAGTTGATTTGGCGAGATATTTTCACGGAGACGTTACTTCTCAAACTACTGAAAGTTATATAAAGTATACCGTTAAAAATTTTGAAAATGGAATTTCAAGTTTTGATTTTATAAATAGCGTGCAAGCGGAAAGTTTAAGTTTATCGCTAGGTTTTGACAAAGTTATCGACCAGTTTGAAACTTTTAACGTTTATATAACTGATGCATACGATATATCTAACCAAATAAAATTATCTTTTATAAATTATCAGGGCAAGACTGCTTTACTTATAAACGGAACGAATAGAACCGTGCTGTCAAAAAATTATTTTGATAGTGAAGTGCTTTATAATTTAAGATATAATAATTCTAATAAAACCATAAACGTTGACGGCGACGCAGTCGTTTACGTTGAAAACAACTTGGCAGGTCAAACTTTCGCTGGGTTTACTGGTTACGACGTGTATATTACTTTTGAATTTACAGGCGCAAAAGAAAATGCAAGTGTAAATATTTATGAACTTAACGGTCAAACTTTTAACAGCAATAATTACATTTTGCCCCCTTCGTTTACGCACACGGTTAGCGTTGGCGAAATTTCTATCGGTCAAACGTTCAAAATGAGCAAAATTATCGTTGACGACGTTTTAGACCCATTTGTTACCGTTTCGGATTTTTACGTAATGACACCAAGTGGCAATATTGCTTACTCGATAGATAATATTAAACTTGATGGAACGGCAGACTATAAGCGTGATTATGAGATTTTGGCAACCGAATACGGTGCGTACACTATCTATATGAACGCATATAATTCAAGCGGAAACTATTCTTATCTTCCCGTTTACGAAGAAGTTTGGGTGGTTGATATGGTTGCGCCTACGATTGAACTTGGTTCTAGACTATCTAGAGTGATAAGCGTGGGCAGTGAAGTCAAATTGCCAAAAATTAACGTAAGTGATGATAATACGGCAGTGGAAGATATTAAGGTATACGTTGTGGTTAGGTTTGCAGACGGCACTTTCCGCACGGTTAAAAATCAAAAGTTTACTGCGGACAAGAAAGGTGAATATACGATTATGTTCGTTGCATACGACCAAAACCAAAATATGGCGGTAAACACGGTTGTCGTTAAAGCGGAATAGGTGAAATTATGAAAAAATTTATAATTTTCTTTATGGTGATGGTGCTTTGCTGTGGTGCAGTTATAGGCGGTTGTAGCAATACCAAAAACGCACAAGTACAAGTGGATAAAAACCATCAATTCATTATTAAAGAAACTGATGAATATATCGTTAAAAACGGTGCAAATACTGGTTATCAAATTATACTGCCTGCTAACGCTTGTGAAAGATTAGAACTTGCAAGTCAAGAACTTATTACCTTTTTCAAAGAAGCAACAGGCATTACTCTTTCAGTGGGCATAGATAACGGGCAGTTGTCCACCCAAGGAAAATATATTTCTATCGGTGAAACACCGTTGTTTAATTCTGCGGGTATAACGCTTGATAAAGTTGCACTCGGTACAGATGGTGTTAGGGTTATAACAAAAGATAACACGATATTTTTAGTTGGCGGTGGTGATGACGGCGCGTTGTTTGCCGTATACACTTTACTTGAAGATTTGTTTAATTACGACTGGTTTTATCAAGATTGTTACAGTTTAGATAGAAACGTAACCCAAGTAAAACTAAAAGATTATAACATTACGGATATCCCCGATATGGCAGTTCGTATTCCAAATCTAGGTTATCTTAAAAACAATATGATTTTGGGCAAGAGAATGAAATTTTCCGATTCGTTTTTGTCTGGTAGAATTTACGTAACAAATCCTGATAAAACTGAAAGAGGAAACAACACTCACTCAAGTTACGTTTATATTCCACCAGAATATTATAACGATTTAGAAAATAATCCTGAACATTATCACCCAGAGTGGTTTGCATCAAACGGCATCAATCAACTTTGTTATATGGCAGGCGTTAAAGAAGGGGAAAGGGTTGAGGGCGACTCTTATTCTCAAATGGTAGATGCAGTTTTTGAAGTTGTAAAATTCAATCTTAAAAAAGACACCGTAAACAAGATTATGATGCTTGGTATTCAAGATTTTGAAATGGGTTGGTGTTCTTGCTCTGCGTGCAGTGAAGTTAAAGAAAAATACGGCGTAAATTCTGCGAGCGTTGTTATGTTGTTAAACAACGTAAATAAAAAAGTTAAGGCGTGGTTTGAAACCGAAGATGGCAAAGAATATAAGCGTGATTTTAAACTTGCATTGCTTGCATATTACGGTCTAGTTAGCGCGCCTGCAGTTGATGGAAAGGTTAAACTTAAAGCAGACCCAGAAATTGCCGTTTGTTATGCGCCTATCGAGGCGGATTTTACAAGACCTTTTTCCGCCCCTGAAAACGTGGTTTATTACAACAATATATTAAAATGGAGCGAAGTTTGCGACAATCTTATGTTTTGGGTATATTCAACCATATACACCGACTTTTTAATTCCGCTTAATATTTTCAATTCACATCAAGAAAATTATCAGTTGTTTAAAAAACTTAACACTATTTGGGTGTTTAATGAAAGTCAAGGCGGGCAAGCAGGGGGCGGAACTGGTTGGATGGTTTTAAAATGCTATTTAGACGCAAAACTTGCTTGGAACGTCAATTACGATTATAACGAACTTATAAAGAAATTCTTTGCAAATTATTTTGGCGTTGCTAACGAAGAGATGACTAAAATTTTCAATTCCGTTATGACGCACTGGATGGTTCAAGAAGAAAACGGAATGAAGTCAATGCAATCTGCTTATTCATCAACCACTTATAAACAAGAAAAATGGTGGCCCAAGTCTGTTCTTATGGGGTGGCTAGATATGTATGACGACGCGCTGATTAAAATTGAACATTTGAAATATTCTGATAAAAAAGAATATAACGCTCTATATAAACGTATAGCGATGGAAAGGTTGACCGTTTATTATATGTTGGTTTCTTTCTATGACGGAACGTCTACACCTGAACAGGTAAGTTTTTGGAAAAACACCTTTAAGTATGACGTTGGCATTGCAGAACTTAATCAAATAAGCGAATCTGCTTACGTTTATCAGTTGTTAGATTCGTGGGGTGTATAATGAAGAAAAGAATTATTTTTATATTAAGTCTTTGCTTTGTTTTAAGTTGTGTTTTATTTAAAGCGTGCCAAAAAGACAATAAAATAAATTATAAAATTGAATTAAACTATTACGAATATCAGTTGCAAGTTAATTATTCATTTAAACTTGAATATTCGGGTTGTCCATACGCGCAGTTTTCATCCTCAAACGACCAAATTGCAACGGTTGACCAATCGGGTATCGTTATAGGTAAATCTGCTGGCAAAGTGGAAATTAGGGTTCAATGTGAAAACCAAAGTAAAACTTGCACGGTTACCGTTGTGAGCGTTGAACAGTTTACTCAAGTTTTATCGCTTAACGTTGATGAAAATGTAAACGTATTAAAAGGCGACAACACATTACGGATTTTGCCTAAACTTTTAATTGACGGTAAAGAAACTCAAACGGAATTTTTATTTAGTTCTCAAAAAGAAAACGTTGCAACTATTGATAAAAACGGTTTAATTACGCCGATTGAATATGGCATAACCGCAATTACTGTTAGCGCAAACTATAAGGGTAGCACTCTTTCTAAAACGGTTATATTAAACGTTATTGCAGACGTAGATATTCGTTTTGACAATTATTCTTACACTCTCTATACAACAAGTGTAAATTACAAGCAAAACACTTCGTTTAGTCCTTTATTTTTGGGCGTTTACGTTGACGGTGTAAAGGATGAAGATGCAACGGTTAGTTACGAGTATGACCAAAATTTGTTAAAGTTTGAAAACGGAAAAGTTTCGGTTATTACTAGCGATAGTGCAAAAACGCAGTTTACTGCAGTTTACCAAGACGAAAACGGTATAAAATACACGTGTCCTATATCGGTAGAAATTTTATTCCCCGTGATAGATAAAACAAATCAAACAAATTATTACGTTGGGAACTGGAAAGACAGTTTGCGTGGGGATAAGAAAATAGGTAGAGAACAAATTACTTTTACTGAAAAAGTATTTGAAGAAGAAATAGTTGATATTTACGATATTACTACTGGTCAAGAAAAAGATTTGAATTATAATCCACAAACTTGTGAACTAGAAAATACTGAACTGGTTAAAGGCTCAAAAACTTGGAAGATATATAATGACAAGTATGCAGTAACCGTTAGCGTAACCGTAGTAGATATGGTTATAAACACGGCGGAAGAATTTGTTAAAACGTTGTCTATTGCAACCGACGAGCATATAGTTATAGGTAAAGATATAGATAACATTGGGCAGTATCAAAACACTTCAAATATTTTTACAGGTATTTTAGATGGTAATTATCATACGGTAAGCGGTATAGATTTTAGTAAGGCAACTGCCTACGGTGGGTTATTTTATAGAATAGATAATGCAACTATAAAAAATATAGCGTTCGACAAAGTTGACCTTTCGGTTTATAGACATACGGAAGATGAACAAACGGTTGCTTACCCGCACGGTTTGATAGGTTATCAAGGGTATCGCTCGACAATAAGCAACGTATTTGCTCAAATTTATTCTACTGCGTCAGAGTATGAAGGTGGTTTGTTTCACTGGATAGGCGCAGGCATAATTATTAAAGATACCGTTATGGTTTATCAAAATAAATGGGCTGGTAGTGAAGTTGGTGTTTTATCACGAACAAGCGATGCAGTTGTAACTATTGACAACGTTTATATAATAAAAAACTCAAATATTGCGTTAATCAAATCTTTTGCGCAAAGTTTATCTGCTGAAAACAAGTTGCAACTTGAAGAAAATTTACAAAAAGCAAACGTGGATTTTGAAGACGTTGAGCAATTCTATCTATATAGAAACACGCTTAATTTGACTAAATTTCATATGGCGGTGCTTGAGAAAAACGGTAACGGCGACAATTACGAAAACGACGATTTTACGGATTAACTTATTTATGAATACTTTATTTAAAAATGCAAAATGGATTTGGTCGGGTGAAAATAATCCCGATACGTATGTGGATTTTTTGGTAGATTTAGATTATAATGGCGGAGAAGTTGTACTTAATATATCTTGCGACCATAATTACGCGGTTTACATAAACGGTAAACTCTCCGCGTTTGGTCAATATCCAGACTATCCTCATTATAAAATTGTAGAAAGAGAAAATTTAACCCAGTTTTTAACAAAGGGAAACAACGAAATTATTATAACTGCTTATCATCAAGGTGGCAGTGC
>JAFQEM010000028.1 GCA_017399035.1 Clostridia bacterium
ATGCCTATGGGCTACGTTCGTGGTTCAAGCAAAGACCACGGCAGAAACAATAAAATTGAGGGAAAGTTAGAGGCTGGCACGAAGGTAGTAGTTATTGAAGACCTTATATCTACTGGCGGTAGCGTAATAGACGTTGTTGATTCTCTACGTGAGGCAGGCGCAGAGGTTTTGGGTATCGTAAGCATTTATACTTACGGAATGAAAAAAGGTTTAGAAAGACTTGCTGCAGCAAACGTTAAAAACGTAAGTCTTACCGATTTTGACACCACGATAGCAGTTGCTGCTCAAACTGGTTATATCAAAGAAAGCGACGTTGAAAGACTTAAAGCGTTTAGAGATAATCCCTCTGATGAAAGTTGGATTAAGGGTTAATGTTTAAGGGGACCAAATGAGAAATTTATTGTCAATTACTGATTTTTCGGTTGAAGAAGTAAACGGCGTAATTGAAACGGCGCAAAAAATAATAGCAAATCCGCAAGCATATTCGGAAAAGTGTAAGAACAAAATTATTGCAACCTTATTTTTTGAACCTTCAACAAGAACAAGATTGAGTTTTGAGTCTGCAATGCTATCACTTGGCGGAAAAACTCTCGGTTTTTCAGATGCTGCAAACTCTTCTTCGTCAAAGGGCGAAAGTTTGTCTGACACTATCCGTGTGGTTAGTTGCTATTCTGACATAATTGCTATGCGCCACCCCAAAGAGGGCGCGCCGTTGGTTGCGTCTTTCGTGTCCGACGTTCCTATAATAAACGCAGGTGACGGTGGGCATAACCACCCCACGCAAACTCTTACCGACCTATTAACCATAAAAACGGAAATGGGCAGGCTTGATAACCTTACCGTTGGTTTTTGCGGTGATTTAAAGTTTGGCAGAACCGTTCACTCACTTATTCAAGCGCTTGCAAGACAAAAGGGAATTAAACTTGTTTTAATATCGCCAGAAGAACTTACCGTGCCTGATTACGTTAAACACGACGTTATGGATAAAAATGGTATGAATTACGTTGAAACACGCAGTTTAGAAGAGGCAATGCCTCAACTTGACGTGTTGTATATGACTAGAGTTCAACAAGAAAGATTTTTTAATGAAGACGATTATTTGCGTTTGCGTGATAGTTACATTTTAACGGCAGAAAAACTTCAGTCTGCAAAAGAAAAAATGTGCGTGTTGCATCCACTACCTAGAGTAAACGAAATATCCGTTGACGTTGACGCAGACCCACGCGCTTGTTATTTTAAGCAGGTTAAAAATGGCAGATACGTTAGAATGGCGCTTATCCTTAAGTTGCTTGGTATAGAGTAAAGGGAGAATATGTTATGGAAATAAATCCTATTAAAAATGGAATAGTTATAGACCATATTGATGCAGGTAAGGGTATGGAAGTATATAACTTTTTAAATCTTTCAGAACTTGATTGCACTGTTGCGCTAATTATGAACGTTTTTAGCAAAAAGACTGGCAAAAAAGATATCATTAAAATTGATGAAAGCATTGCGCTTGACCTTGATGTTCTTGGTTATATTGCACCCGAAACAACCGTAAACTTTATTAAAGATGGAAAACTTGTTGAAAAACGCAAAATGGAATTGCCATTGACACTTAAAAACGTTATAAAATGTAAAAATCCACGTTGTATAACTAGTGTTGAAACTTGCGTAGACCACGAGTTTAAGTTAGTTGATAAAGATAATAAAGTGTATCGTTGTATATATTGTGAATCCAAATTTTAAGCATTTCTTTCTTTGCAATACGGCGTCAAGAAAGGGTTTAACTTGATTGTGTACAAAAAGTACACGCACGGCGTTAACCCCATTCTTTCCTTGTCTTACTTGCATCTAAACCGTTTAATAGACGCTTAAATATAATTCATATATGTAACTAAAAATTAAATACGTATATAAAAAACGGGCGAAAGTTTTTTAAAACTTTCGCCCGTTTATCATTTTAAAATCATTTTAATACAAGAAGTTGGTTGTTTGCTTGAAAAGGCGCAAAACACTTAACTTCTTATAGTTTAAATTACTTTTTTTTATTTGCAATAGTATTTTTTTGCCGTTTGGGGGTATCAAGAGAGGGCAGTTTTTTAACAACTGCCTTGGGTGCTTTTCTAAATTTACTTTTAAACTGCCTATAAAAAGTGGTGTAATAATCGTATCCTAAAAAATCAGAAATATATTGTGGGGTATAACCTTGGTTTAACAATGAGGATGCGTATTGTAGTTTTTGGTTGCTAATATATTGATGTATCGTAACACCCATATTTTGTTTAAAAAAGCGATATAAATAAGATTCGCTAACGTTAAAAGCGCTTGCAAGTTGGGTTATAGAATAATTAGAATTTACGTTTTCGTTGATATATTTAATAACTGATTGTAAAAGTTCATTAGTGGTTTTTGGTTGAGGAATCAAGTGATATTCACTGGTCATCAAAATTTCAACCATTTGATTTATTTCACAAATAACGTCAATAACTTTAGAGATGATTTTTACGTCTTTATATTTATCGGGCTCTTTAGTAAGTGGTAAAATAGATTTTAATATACTTGCTATTTTAGATTTTGCAACTATTTCTTTGGGGATAATATGTTGATATCGATAAGCATTTAAAAAGGGAAAAGTTAAATCAAGGTCGTTAATTGTGGGTATAAGGTTAGACGCAAATTGTAACACAATTCTTTCATAAGGCTTTTCTGCAGAAATTTTCAAAGAATGCAATTCTTGAGCGTTTACCACTATAACGTCGCCAGGATGAATGCGGAAAGTAGAGCCGTTGATGTGATAATCAACTTCCCCAGAAATTAGATAAAGTATTTCAATTCTTCTGTGTGATTCGGGGGCATATCCACCGTGTTTATCAATAAATGGGGTTGTGTTTAATGTATGGTGATAGTATATGCCGTTGCTTGATAAATAGTCTGAAAAAGATTTAATCATACCTAAATTATATTTTTAATAAAAACATTTGTCAAGCACTTTGTTAAAATTCATAAAATAAAATGTTTATTGTAATTTCTATACAAAATATTGATTACTAAACAAATAAAAATTTAAATAAATGTTGCTACACTATTTATATACGCACGCGCGCGTAATAATTTAATTTGCGCAAATGTAGTCTTGAAAAATAGCATTTAGTTCATAAATTACAATGTTTATGGTAGAAATTACTATGTACAAGCGCAAAAAAATGTGATAAAATATATATGTAAACTTGGGGAAAGTGTGAATAATTATATTTAGGATGGGTTTTAATAGTGATTTTTACAGTTGACGCAAGCAAAGTTCAATCAGGTCAGTTGATAACCAAAGAGGTTCAAAATTTAATTGATGAATGCAACTTGACAGGTGGCGGTGACGTAATATTTCCTAAAGGTGAATACGTTTTATCAACGGTATTTCTAAAAAGCAACGTAAATATCGTTTTAGAAGAAGGCGCACTTCTTTTAGGTTCTCTCAATTTTGACGATTATTGTTTTGACGAACCAGTTGATTATCCGCTTTACCAAGACGCGTCGCACAGTTTTTTTCATTGTTCAATGTTCGTAGGCGAAAACGTTGAAAATATTACAATAACTGGCAAAGGCATAATAGATATGCGTTCGGTGTGGGACGACGATAATAAAAGGGACATGCACCACCGCGGACCAAAATCAATAGCATTAAAATATTGCAACAACGTTTTTATTCGTGATATAGGCGTATATAACACTACCGACCTTGCAATCTATTTTGCAGGTTGCGAAAACGTTGAAATTGACGGCGTAAAGATGCGCGTATATATCGACGGAATTAGTCCTGATAATTCAAAGAACGTAATAATCCGTAATTGCGACGTTGAAAGTGGTGATGACGGAATAGTTTTCAAATCTTCTTACACACTTAACAAAATGGACGTTTGCAAAAACATTTTGGTTGAAAACTGCAAAGTTAAAAGTCGTTGTAGCGCGTTAAAGTTCGGCACGGAAACAAACGGCGGATTTGAAGATATTAGAATTAAAAACGTAAAAGTTTTAGAAACTAGATTAGCAGGTATTGCTATTGAGAGTGTAGACGGGGCGGTTCTCAACAATATTTATATAAGTGATATTACAATGGAAAACGTTTTTGCACCGTTATTCGTATTCTTGGGGGACCGTATGAGAGCGCCGGAAGGAACGCCTGTGGGAGATATAAATAACGTTACTATCGAAAATGTAAAGGCAACAGGACCTTATATTCCTTACGAGGCGATAGAAATGAACTATATGTCTTTCGTGGCAAAAAGCAAGGTTCAATATCCGTGGTGGGGCGTGATGCCTGCAAGCGAAGAACAGTTGTTAGATAGACAAAAAGGTTGCTGGCAAATGACTTCAAACGTAATGGGGTTAAAAGAAAAACCTATTAAAAATTTAACTTTAAGAAATATCAGTTTTACGCTAGAGGGTGGTTGTCAAAAGTATGAAAATAATATACCAGATATATCAAACGCTTATCCTGAAGTAAATATGTATGGTAAAATTCTTCCCGCAAAGGGCATATATTTTAGAAACGTAGACGGTTTAACGCTTGAAAACGTAAAAATAGATACTTATAAAGAAGATATTAGGCAAGCGTTTGTTTTTGAAAACGTAAAAAATTATAAAATTATTTAAATAAACGAAATAAAATTTAAGTTTGAAAAGTAAAGGCACGTGCCTTTAGTCCATCTTTGACAAGATGGACTAGGATATTGATAGATTAAAATGGTAAATTCCGCAAAAGCGGTAATAAATAAACAAAAGGAGTGAAAAGTATGAAAAAACTTATTGCAACAATGATGGCAATCGTTATGGTGCTTGCTATCGGAATCGGAAACGTAGGTTGTAACAGAGAACCTGCAATTAAAATTGACGAAACAAAAACTCAACTTTACGTTTCAAACAATGACCAAGGTGTTGGTAGGGCGTATATAGAGGCTATCGGTAAGCAGTTTGAAATTGATTTTGCCGATAAATCTTTTGAAGATGGTAAGGTTGGTGTACAAGTTATATATAACCACAACACAAGCATCACCAGCGCATCATTTTACGAGGCAAACATTGATAGTGATAAAGATAACGTTTATTTTACAGAGTATATTAACTATAAACAATGGGCTAATAAGTTTATGGACGTAACCAACATTATGAATCAACCTGCAATTACTGGTTATGACGAACAAACAGGTGAATATACTCGTGAAAGCACGCCCATTAAAGATAAAATTGACCCTGTAATGTTAGAATTTTTGAACGTTGGCAAAGGTTCAGAAATCGTTTATAGAGGTTTTCCATTTTACCTTGCAATAAAGAGTGTAAACTATAACGCAGACTTGTGGAATGAAAAGAATTTTTATTTGTGTTCTGCACCTAGCGACGTTGTTGCAAGGGCTATTGCAGACGGTACGGATTTAGAAACTGCTAAAGCAACGTATAATACTGAAATTGCAAAAATAAACGCAGGCGAAAAAAGTGATTATTTGTTGTTCGGTAACGCTAAAGGTGAAACCATTATAGGTGGCGTATCATATGCTATCGGACTATCTGCAGGTCCTGACGGTAAGTTTGGAACGTTTGACGACGGATTTCCTGCAACGTTTGACGAATTTTATGCACTTTGCAACTATATTTCAAGTAACAGCGTAACGCCGTTTATTTGGACTGGCGCAAACGCAGGTTATGCAGATATGCTTACACAGTCTATATTTACAAACGATTTAGGGTTAGAAAGAGCAAAAACTTATTATTCTTTAACTGGTACTATGGATAACCTTGTTAAATTCGTTAACGGCGTACCCCAGTTTGACGCACAAGGCAATCCTATTCTTGACGAACCTTATACTTTTAACGGTGGTAAAACTGACGGATATGAAATGATGAGAACGGAAAGTAAATGGTATGCTCTTAAGTTTGCAGAAAAAATTGCAACTACACCCAGTTGGACACATACCGCTTGTTACGACTCAACTTCTCAATCAGAGGCACAAAATAAATACCTCACAGAAGGTTACACAAAATTAGGAAACAAAATAGCAATGCTTATGGACGGTGCTTGGTGGCAAGCAGAAGCAAACGCAACTTTTGAAGTTATGGAAAAGGTAGATTCAAAATATGCAAAAGAGAATAGAAAATTCGGCGTTATGCCATTGCCTTATGCAACGATAGATAAGTTTGCAACGAAAACTCAAAACAACGAAAAGAACGTTATTGTAACTGAAAACGATTCTGTATGTTTTATCAATAAAAATATAGATATAACTTCGCCTCAATACGAAGTTGCAAGAGTATTTATGTCTTATTTTAACAACGACGATATAGCAGGCTTATTCACTGCAAAAACGAATATGCTTCGCGCTCTTGAAATCGACTTAAAAGAAAATAAATTCTGGAACGAAATGTCACCTTACGGACAAAGTTTCGTTGAATACGGTAACGGTGTTGACGTTATGTTCCCGTATACGACCAACGATTTGATGAACAACAATCGTAACTATTTCCAAAACACTAGAAACGGTTGGCAGTTTATGGCATATTCACAACAAATGGGTGAAACGTCAAAAGTTATTGATACCATAAAAACTTATATTGCCGATAAGGGAATTGACGCTAAACATTATTACGGCGCAATTTATAGATATTTTAAGGATATTGCTTGGAAACAATTAAATTTGGAAGGTATTAACTAATAGGAGAAATTAAGCACTATGAGCGAATTGAATAACGGACAAGGCGTAGCAAGTGTTGCGCCTATTCCGCCAAAGACCGATAAAAAAGACAATTCAATGGCATCTGCTAGAAGAAAAGAGACTCTTTTTTACATTTGCATTGTAATACTTCCTTTAATACAGTTTGCAATATTTTATGTCTACGCAAATATAAACAGTTTTACAATGTCTTTTAAGAAGTGGACTGAGAAAGACGGTTGGTCTTGGGCTGGTTTTGATAACTACAAAAATATGTGGATAGAACTCACAATGCCCAACACAAATCTTAATAACGGTATGATAAATGCAGTTAAAGTTTATCTTCTTGGCTGGTTGGTTAAACCTTTTAACCTCTTATTCCCCTTTTACGTTTATAAGAAAATGCCAGCACATAGCTTTTTCAAAACTATGTTGTTCTTACCTCAAATACTTTCAACTACTTGTACTGCGCTTATTTATAAATACGTTGTAGACCAAGTTGTGCCTGAAATATCTAAACTCTATTTTGGCGTACAAATGGACCCTTTGCTATCAAACCCAAATTCTACTTTCTGGGTTGCGTGGTTTTTCGGCGTGCTTGACGGTATAGGTGGAAGTATACTTATTTATACCAGCGCAATGATGCGTATTCCTGAATCACTTGTTGAATATGGCAAACTTGAAGGTTGCACTGGATTAAAAGAGTTTATCCATATTACTTTCCCGCTTATTCTTCCTACCTTTGCAGTATATTTGATGTTAGGTTTTACAAGTATATTTTCAGCAAACTTAAGCTTATATACTTTCTTTGGTAATGGTTCGCCTATTCAAACTATAGGTTATTATACTTACGTAATGGTTGTTGACAGTAGTGGGTATACTAGTTATCCAAAGGCAGCCGCAATCGGTTTGTTCTTTACCGCAGTTTTAGTTCCTTTAACAATTATCTTTAGGAATTTGCTCAACAAAATAACGCCACAGGTACAATATTAAGGGGGTATAAGATGGAAAATAACGTTATAAAACCAAATAAAGTTTCTTTCAAAGAAAAACTTAAAAGAAATCTTAACCCTTACACGATAACAATATTTATTTTACTTACAGTATATTGTATTTATCAATTTTTACTTTTGGGGTGGGGATTTATGAAGTCGTTGCACGACCCAGAAGATTATTTACTTCGTGGAACGGTTTCAAACTGGCCAGATAAATTTTCACTAACTAACTATATAAAAGCCTTCTCTACTATACACGTAACTTTAGATAGACACCTAGGTGGATATACTATTTATCTTGGAGAAATGCTTTTTAACTCTCTGTTTTATGCAATAGGGTGTTCAGTTGTTGGAACAATGACTTCGTGCTTTATGGCATACGTCGTAAATAAACATAATTTTAAGTTTAACAAAGTTATAAACTTTATATTCTGGTTTTCTTATATGGTTCCTATTATGGGTTCAATGGGTTCAACAATTCAGATAGTTGAAACGTTGAATTTAAGAAATACTTGGATAGGCTTATTTATTATGAAAATGACCTTTACTGGTGGTAATTCATTCCTTCTTTTTGGTGCTGCTTTCCGTGGGTTAGACGACGGTTATAAAGAGGCTGCAACCATTGACGGCGCAGGTAATTTTCAAGTTATGTTCCAAATTATGTTACCGCTTGTAAAAGCGTTAACTTTTACTTTCATTATGATAGGCTTTATAGGTTGGTGGAACGACTACTATACGCCTATGATATATTTACAAAAAAATCCTACGGCGGCTCTAGGGTTATACAAATTTAATAGTAATCAGTCGCAAGGTACAAACTTTTTAACTTATAAACTTGCAGGTTTTATGATTTTGATGATACCTACTTTTATTATCTTTATGATATTCAAAAACAAGTTTATGTATAACGTAAGCGAAGGCGGTATGAAAGGCTAACGCTACGTCCCCTTAATAAAAGGAGAAAATGTATGAAAAAAATATTCAGTATAATTTTTTCGTTAATGTTGTGCGTAAGTATAGGTGGTTTTATATCAACTACCACCAACAACGTGCACGCAAGCGAAAATGAAAATACGGTAGTTTCCGAACTTTTTATACCGTCGGGCATTACTCTTGAACCGTTAATTTACGATTCTAATGTGTTATATTTTGAAAGCGCACTAAAACTTACGTCCGCAAACGTAAAAGAAAGTATACGTTTAAAAAATGAACTTGCAGGCGAATTTTCTATGAACTATTTGCCTGAAAATTCAGACGGAATTTATTCAGCAAGCAAATTTAGTATAACTTTTACCGACGTAATTACTCAAAAAAGTTTTTCACTTGTTTTAACACACGGAACAACAACGTCTGCTTATCTTTCTGCAAACGGAAAAAAAGTGGGCTTATGTTATTTGTCGGGTGCATTGCAAAACTTAACAAATTTATTTAACGCAACAGATACTTTTACTGAAATTGTTGCAAATAAAATCAACGTTAAATTTGACCCTGACACAATGTCGGTTTACGTTGGCGCAACAGGGGAAAATTCCTTTTTGGTTTGGTCTCTTTGTGAGCAAGAAATAGACGGAAGAACTTTTGGAGAAGTATTTTGCCCGTTCGGTAAATATACCGTAGATTTTGCAATCACTCAAATAGCCGGTGGACAAGAGGGAGAAGTTTTAATTTACGATATCAACGGTTGTTCTTTTGACGGTCTTATCCTTAACGATAACGGCAACGTTGCCATATATGCAGATTTTGCTAAAAATGCAATTAAAAATCAACAATACGAATTGCCAACGGCATACGTTAGCAACGTTAAAGATGGCACAACGCAAGATTCTAAAATTAGCGTTAGCGTGTTTGATACCGATAATAGTTCCGTAGCCGTTCAAAATGGTAAATTTACGCCTACAAAGTCTGGTGATTACACGGTTACTTATACTTTTGGCGAAACTTCTAAAAGTTATGTTTTAAAGGTTTTTGACAGTGAGCCTGTTTATCAAACTGAAATAGTTTGGGACCTTGCAAACGAATATACTGCTAACAGTCAAATCACAATTCCTAAAATGGTATTAACAGACGGTATTCTTCGTTATGGCGAAAGTACTGCAAAATTATCAATTTTAAAAGACGGTACAGTTATTTCAGGTCAAGAAAGTGTTTTAAGTGGAACTTCTTTCGTGTTTGAACAAACTGGTAGTTATACGTTTAAATACGATATCGGTGGCGGAAATTATACCAGTTACGAAGTTTTTGTAACCGACCCTAAAGTTCACTTTGTAACCGACGGAATATCTAACTTTTATGAGTTAGGCGCTTTTATTGATGCAAGTGTAGTTAACGTTATCGATAGCGGAAACCAGGTTGATTTTAATTTTTACGTAGAATATCCCAACGGCAACAGATATTCTAATAAAAAGTTTACGTTGACCGAAGTTGGAATATATACGCTCTGTGCAAAATATAATGACGGTCAAACAGATTATAGTTTAACAAGAACTATAACCGTAAACTCTAAAACGTCAGATTTCTTTACCTACACTTCAGACGGTATGAATATTTACCACGGAAAAAGTTTAATGACTGGTAGAAGTGGTGTTATCGTAAGAGCAACGCAAGCAGGTCAAATGGTTAATTATACCCTTCCTATTGATATATCAAATCACAAGGGAATAGGTCAATTAACTGCAGTTACTGCATCTAAAACTGTAACCAAAGTTAAAGAAGGTGCAACGCCTATAATAGAACTTACGGTTGACCCCAAGAATAGGGGCAATTTAGAGGCTACGGGTGTTGACGTTTATTTGACTGACGCACTTAACCCTGAAAACGTTTTGCAAATCAACGTTTCAAATAGGTCAAGTTCTGCGTGGTCTTATATGCGCGCATGTGCCCCTGGCCAAGATTTAATAGGTTATTACAATGACAGCGCAGGGCCTTTCTCTTACGACGGTTGCACGGGTTCTATAACCGGATATGGCACAATGTTTTATCATGCAGTAAAAGGTAGCACGTCAAGTCCTTATACTGCAAAAGACAGTAAAATTTCAATTTACTACGACAGTGAAACAAAGCAACTTTTTACGCATAACGCAAGAACTGGTTTGTCTGATATAGTAATAGATTTTGACGATATTCGCTTTACCTCTAATCCTTGGTCGGGTTTTGAATCTAATCAAGTTTATTTGAGTTTTGCTTTGGCTGGTGTTTCAAGTGGCGGAGCAAGTGCAATAGTTTATTCTATTGACGGAAGAGAATTTACTAACGAAGACATTTTCTATTCAGAAAATCCACAAATCGTAGTAGATGAAAGCGTAACGTTTACGGCAATTAAAGATAGAAATTTTTCTATTCCAAAAGCAAAAGCATACGATTGCTTTGGAAATCAAATAAATAAAATTATCACAAAAGTTTACTATAAAACTTCAAATAATCTTTTTGACGTAACCGTTGCAAACGGCAAATTCAAAGCAGAAAAAACAGGAACTTACGTAATTGAATATTCTGCAAAAGACATTTACGGAAACGTAGGTGTAAAAACTGTAGAAGTATCGGTTGCAAGTTCTTATGATAACGTAATAGTAAACATTGACCATGCGTGGGAAGGTAGTGCAGAAGTTGCTACCGAAATTGCGCTTTGTCCTATTACTGAAATAAACGTAGAAAATGCGGTTGGAACGATAAACGTAACCCGTAAGGTTTATTTATCAACCGACCCAAACAAAACACCCATAAAAACGATAGAAGATACTTTCTATACTACAACGCTTGGTCAATATATAGTTGAATACGACGTAATTGACGGTTCAGAAAGAACTGCTGTAGGTAGTTATACTATCAACGTACAAGCGTCAAATAATTACGTGGTCATAAGTTCTTTGCCAACGTTCGTAGGGTTTGTTCGTGGAAATTCATATGAAATTCCCTCTGTAACGTATTTAGATTATTCTTCGGGTAGTTGTGTTGAAAAGATTGCTAAAGTATATATTAACGGCGAAATTTTTAACGGTAATATTTATACTGTAGAAAAAGGTGAAGACGAGGCTAAAGACGCTCAAGAAAAACAAGAAAACATTACCGTTGAATATAAGTGTGGAAACGATTTAATAAAAGGTTATAACGTTCCAGTTAAAACGGTGTATAAAAAAGATACGGTTAGATTGCCTAACGGTTTTGAAGCACCAAAAACAGTTCTTCGACAAGATAGATATTTTATAACCGAAAATGGTGCGTCAGTTTCAACTGCAAGCGACCACTTAGTAATTGCATCAAATTCTAACAACGGAAAGATTTCTTTTGTTCAACCCTTGGATAGTTCAAAACTTAATCTCACGTTCGACGTTAATTATAAAAAGACTTTTGAAAAAGATGAAAACGGAAATCCTATTCATCATCCCACAAACGTTAAATCTTTCTATATAACCATTACTGATGCTTTAGACCAAAATAAAGTTTTGGTTTTGAAAGTATTTACTAATGAGCAAACGGGTTATACTCAAATGTCTTGTGGTGAAGTAATTTCGCAACAGTTCTCGGCGTCTTTCGTTGGTCTTTCGGCTGACCAGTTAGCATTGCGTTACGACAATAATAACAAATGTATTATAGACGTTGTAACAGCCAGTCAAATTCTTTCACCCATAACTTATGAGAACGGAAAAGAATTTGAAGGATTTAGCGATACCGTTTACGTAAGTTTTTCATTTGAGTGTATAGAAGAAGATAAAGATGCATCATTACGTCTATATTCATTGAATAATCAAAGTTTTTCAAACTCAGTAGATACGGATATCGGTGAACCTGTATTATCCGTAAACGGAAACCTTAACGGTGTGTTCTACGTAGGCAATCAAATAGTCGTTCCCACTGCAAAAGCGTATGACGTTTTCGGAAGCGTTATGGGCAATGGTAAGTTGGGTGTAAGCGTAATATTAGAAAAAGACGGAAAAACTACTTACGTTAAAGACGTAAACGGATTAGAGTTAAACAACGTTTCAACCGACGTGGAATATCAAGTTAATTTTGCAATAACGGGCGATTATAAAATAATTTACGTTGCAATAGACAATAACGGTGTTTCAAGTGAAAAGGCTTTTGCAGTAACCGTTGTACACGAAGAAAAACCAGTGTTCAGTTTTAACGGCAAAGTTCCAAAAACTGCAACGGTGGGACAAGAAGTAACTATTCCTAAAGCGAGCGTAAGTTATAAAGAAGTTACAAATAACGAACATCTATACGCATTTATAATTTCTCCAACATTCGATATGGAAATTATAAAAAATAATAAGTTTGTTGCAACCGAGATAGGAACTTATACTGTTAGATATTTTGCATTAGATACCTATGGAAACTATCAAATTGTAGAATATCAAATTGAAGTAACAAAATAACAGGAGGATAAATAGATGAAAAGAAAAATATCTTTAATAAGTTTATTGATGGCGTTCGTCATTGTTTTCTCTTGTGTTTTAACAGGGTGCAATGAAGAGCAAAACTCAAATTCGGGTAACGAATACACGTTATTTAAAGAAAAAGGCGTTCACTCAAGGGAAGTAGAAATCACTTCTAATTATATAGTTTCAAACGGCTTGAGCGATTATAAGATATTGCTAGCAGAAAATTATAAAGAATACGATATGCTCGCCGCCGAAGTTATTAACGAGTTTATGTTAAAGTCTACTGGGTTAACCTTTCCTGTTGTATACGATTCAGAATATAAAAAGGCAGAAGACGGTAAGTTTATTTCGTTAGGCATAACCGTTCCTATGAGAAATACTGGTATATCCGTAAACGTAGATAAGTTTGGTCAATCTGGTTACAGAATTAAAACTGTTGACGACGACGTTTATATATCTGGTTCAAAAAATTATATAGGCGAGGGAACTTATTACGGTGCGCTTGACTTTTTAGGCGAAATTATAAATTGGCGTTGCTACTCTATTGACGAAATTCATTATGACGTTAAAAGTGACGTAGAGTTTTATAACTTTAACGTTACTGAAATTCCAGAGTTTGATAACAGAAGATACGGCGTATACCCGCTAGATGCTAGTAAAACTTGGATGAGATATATGCGTTTTAATATTAAAAACGAAACGCAAATAAACGTTACGGGGCATAGCCACTTTGAAATATTGCCACCTTCAAAATATTATGACGAGCACCCCGACTGGTACTCGTCGTGGAACGATAAAAACTCAAACGGTAAATTAGATTCACAAGAAGGTCAACTTTGTCTTTCAAATAAAGAAATGACCGCAGAGTTTGTAAAGAACGTAGTTCAACTTTTCAAAGATAGCCCTGATAAAGATTTTATCCATTTAGGTCAGCAAGACGTTTGGATGGCGTGTGAGTGTAAAAATTGCCAAGAGTTTAAAAAGTATACTGACGAAAACGGCGAAGAAAAAGAAATGAACTTTGCGGGTATTTTAGTTAAATTTACAAACACTATCGCTCGTGCGGTTAGCAAAGAAATTCAAAAGACCGAACCCGAAAGAATTTTATACTTTGAAATGTTTGCTTATCATAGTTCGGAGTATCCGCCAACAGTAAAGAAAAACGGCGTACATTACCCTATGTGCAGTGAAGTTGTTTGCGACGATAACGTTTACGTTCAGTTTACGCCAAACGCAAACTTTAAGGGCGCAGCAGTACCTTTGACCCACGAGAAGAACGAAAACGTTTACGATATGCTTGAAGGTTGGAAAAAATGTTGTAATAATTTAAGCACGTGGACGTATGCTATCAACTTCAACTGGGCGCTTATAAGTTTCCCCAACTGGGATTCTTATGGTGAAGACCTTAAAATCTTTTCAGAGGCAGGCGCAAATAGAGTATACGACCAAAACCATATATGGCGTAACGTTCCTCAAATGCTTAAGATGAGAATATACGTAGAGTCGCAACTTATGTGGGACGTAACGCAAAGTTATTACGACCTTGCTTCAGAGTTTATAGAAAATTATTATGGAGACGCAGCGCCTTACGTTCAAGAGATGTTTGACGTAATGACAAGTTACTGGACGGTTCTTAAGTATGAAAAGGGGCTTATAGGCGGAATCTATACTAACTTTGATAAAAAAGAATCTTGGACGTTTGAATACGTAGAAACCGTACGTAAGATATTTGTAAACGCTTTCAACTCAATAAAACATCTTGAGCAAACAAATCCAGGCGAATACGAAAAATATTACTGGAGAGTGTGTGATGCTTATCTTGAAAACTTGTATATGCAGTTACAATATTACGGTGCAAATTACGGCGCAGATTACGTAAAAGAAAGTATCGAATTGTTTGAAAAAATAATAACAAAATTTGATTATAACTATATGAGTGAGGGAACGGGTAACCCACTCAGCGGTTACGTAAAGCAATGGAGGGCGGCTTATGTATAAGAGTATGAGTTTGAAAAAAATTCTTGCAATAATATTATCAATATGTTTGCTATTAACCATAGGCTCTGCTTTCGGATGCAACGATAAAAAGCCTTCAACGCAACAACCCAACAAAGTTTACGTGTTAAGCGCGTTGAAAAAAACTATCGCCGTTGATGCTGAATATCAACTTTTTGTTGTAGATTTACCTAGCGGAAAACAAGTAAAATGGAGTGTTAACGATACGAAAGTTGCAACGGTTAGCAATGACGGACTTGTTAAAGGTGTAAAAGAGGGTACAACAAAAGTTATAGCAAGAGTTGACGGTCAAGTGTTAGAGTGTGAAATTACGGTAAAAGTAATGCTTGAAAATTACGTAGAAATAGTTTTCGCTAACGAAGTTGACAATCAAATTACGCTTGCAGTTGGTGATAGTTATACCCTTGCGCCAAGTCTTTCAGACGGAAATCAAAACGTGCAGTTTTCAATCACAAGTAATTCTTCTGCCGTTTCTATAAACGGTTTGACAATTACTGCAGAGTCAGCAGTAACTGATGCAATTCTTACGGTAACTTGTAATCAAAGCGGGGTTGCATCCGTTACTTTGAAAATAACGGTAATATAGGGGGAAACGGTATGAGAAAATTAACCACTTATTTACTAGTTATGGTTTTAGCGTTTACGTGTGTATTTACCCTTTCTGCTTGTAAAGAAGACGTGCAAACCACACCTGAAAAAGAAATTTATTCAGTTGCGCTAAACGAATATGATATAAACTTAAACGTTGGACAAACGTTTGACCTTGACGTGAAAAAATACGATAAACACGGCAAAGAACAAACGGCAGAAAATATATCGTTTTTTGTTGAGGCGTCTGAAGTTGCTAGTATATCTAAAAGCGGGAAAATAACTGCAACGCAAGCAGGAACAACGTATATAAACGTTCAAGTTGACGATTGTGAAGAAGTTGCTTGTTACGTTACGGTAAAAAGCAGTTCTGTACTCAACGGCTTGGTAATCAATTTTACTGGCAAAGTATATAAAGGCTTGTCTATGCAAGCATATGCAATGATATATGAAGACGGTAAAATGGTTGGCTATGCAGATAACGTAACCTACAGCGGAAGTGATGAAACTAAAGCAACGGTTACTGAAAGTGGATACGTAACAGGTTTAGAAGTTTGCGACGGATTAAAAATAACTGCAAGTTGCACTTATGGCGGGAAAGAATATACTACAGAAAAAGAACTTTCCGTTTACGCACCGTATTATTACGTTATAAGCAATTCGTTGATAAGACTTGCATCAAATACAACCTTGACGGGTGCAACTAATAGCGCATATACGGTTAAAGACGATATAACCGTTTCAAAAATTAACGTTTTAGACTCTGAAGACCGTGAAATAGTTCAACAAGTTACTGCAAAAGTAATAAACGAACAAATTGCGCAAATAGAAACGGATGAGCAAGGCAAAGTTAAAATAATTGCAAAGCAAAGTGGCGTAACTTCTGCAAAGATTGACGTTTCAGAAACAAATATGTCAATAGTGGCAAAAATAGAAGTTTACAATACAATATCAAGCATTGCAGATATGGACAAGTTGGCGTTTGCATCACTCAATAACCCAAGTTTGTTGTCTGGTAGTTACGTGTTAGTTAGCGATATAGATTATCAAAACCAAGTAATATATCCTATAGCGTCTTATAAATTAAACGATACTTCAACTGCAAATCGTGTTGTAGGTAATCAATGGCAATATCATTTAAATAAAGCCGAAGACGGCTACGCCCCAGTCGCAAGAGAAGACTTTGGTAAAACTGGTCAAGGCTTGTCTGACGAAGATTTTATAGCGTTTGCAAACAAAAAAGGAATAAATCCTAATCAACTTTCTTTTAGTGGGGTTTTTGATGGTAACGGACATTCAATAAAGAACGCGCAAATTTTCTTTGGTTCTTATTTAATGGAAGAAAAGAGCAATAACCTATCAAATCCAGAATACGCCTCAATCTTTGGTTACCTTACAGGAACGCTCAAAAACGTGTCGTTTGAAGATATATCTATTCAAGACCCTACGTCAATGATTAGCCAAGGCAAAAAGTTCTGCGCGGATAACAAAACTTTACGAAAATCTACCGACGGATATTTTCAATTCCGTGGCACGGCAATCGTGGGTCGGGCAATCGGTGCAGATATTAACAACGTTTATGCAAACATCAATTATAACCATAAAGTTAGTTCAAGTTGGTTTAAAGGTGTTTTAGTTTCAGAAACAGGCAATGCAAAGATATCTAACTGCGTAACCTATTCAGGTGGATTTAACGAAAATGATTACGGAATAGACACCGCATTGTCTGCTACAACGTCAATAGTTAAAAACTCTTTGAGCCTTAATGTAAAGCGTCTCAGTAAAAATTATACTAGTACAAACAGTAATGGTGTAGAAGGTAACTATTATGCCCTTCACGGCAAAACTTGGAAAGATTTGGCGCAAACGCTTGGAAATGGCTTAACCGCAGAACAATCTGCAAAAGCAACTTTCAACACCGCAATTTGGGATTTATCTTTGTTCAATGCAACTGACGGTGGAAGACCAACACTAATCAAAGGTTGCTCTTTGGCGTAAAAACATTTTATAAAATCTAAAACAAAAAAGTAACTTCAATTAAAATTTGCTCTCCTTAATAACTTTTTTGTTTTTTGATAAAAGTAATCAAGGGTGTAGATTACTTGCAAAAATTTTAATCGGGTAGAAATACCTAAACGCCCCGAAAGGGGGAACCAAATAATTATTTTTTAAGGAGGGATTTTTAAATTATGAAAATCTTAAGTCGCAAATTAACCGCAATCGTAATGCTTGCAATTTTTGCAGTCAGTGCGTTTGCAATCGGTTTTGTGTCAATGGTTTACAAACCAGCGATTGCAGACCAAAGCCTATTGCCGAGTAATACTGTCTATAAAAATATTGAAGATATTATTGATGATTTGGCAGTATCAAATGTTAGAGTTTGGGATAGGTTACATGTTTCTGGAACTGGTGGAACTGCAATCAATATGAAATCTGGCAGTGAACTAAACGGAATTAACCAAATATATGAAGGTGCCTATAACCGTACCGCTCTTTATACCGTTGCACAACGTGAAACTGACAAGTGTAATTATACAAAAACAGGTGTTTCAGAAGATTCTAATATGAATGTATATGACGGTAATATTAGCGTATATTCTGCAACAAAAGATAAGTCAACCTATAATATCACTAGGCTTTATTTTCAAGGTAAATATGATAGCTTTGATATACCTCAAATGCTTACATTAAGATTGCAATATTTTGCAGGAACTTCATATACTTTTTACGAAAGAACTGCAAATAATGAAAACGGAGCAGGACATATTTTCAACTTAAGTGCTGACGGAAGTATTGTATTAGGTAGAAAAAACAACACCAACACTTACACAGTTGATGAATTGCTTGCAACAGTGCAACAAACTAATCCTACGGCAACTGCTCTTTACGAAGACGGTGATAGCTTGATAATTACTTTTGGTACTTATCTTACTGGAACTAGTACTGAAGATGGAAATACCAATTACTACTTAAAGATATATAATGAAACCAAAGGTTATGTTTCCGTTGAAGTTCAGGTCGCTAAAGATTATTATCGCTCAACTCAATCTTATTGTGCTATTTGGGTACAAAGCCCTGATTATACTGCAAGAAGAATAAACATTGCAGGCGTAAACGAACCTATTCTTAATCCTATTAAGAAGACATTAACAATAAATACCGACCTTGATAACGTTCAAAGCCTTGCCGACGTAAAGTTACCCGAAAATTATACTTTCAGTCAACCTGAAACCGTGGTTAACGGCTTAACTTCTGCAATTGCTCAATTTGATTATTATGGTAAAAAAACTGATTGTGTTGTAAATGTCGCAGAGTCTGAAGCAATTGAAGATTTAATTGATGGTATAGATAACATTTCTTGGAGAATTAACCGAACAAATGTTTCTGGTGAGAATATTGAGGGAACTAGATATAAATATGAAAATAATTTGAATAGTTTGCATTATTACACAAATCCTGCGGGAACTACTAAATTTGCTTGGGCGCTATATACTACAGATGAAGTTGCAAATACTAACGTTGAGTATACAAAAAATTCAACTTCTGAATTAGCAACAGAAAATATAAATATAAATGCTAATAAGTATGCGGGTAACTTTAGTTTTTTCTCAACAGAAACTCAAGAGTGTATGCTCTATTTCTACAATGATGATGCTAATGCAAGAAATAGAATTGTAAGTTTAAGAACTAACTTTGAAAACAATAGTGCTTTAATTATGAGAGCAAGTGTTACCAATACTGCAAATCTTGAAACTACTGATGCAAGTTATTCTATAGAATTGATACCAACTAGCGCAACTATTTGCAAAGGTGATAGCGTTGCTAGTACCAATGCTTTGCAAAAGTATATTTTCAATACACCTATTGAATTTAATGATGAACTTATTTTAACTTACGGTGCTTACGACATTGACCAAAATACTTATGTATATGTAAATATTTACAACGTAACCAAAGGTTGTCAAGTTATTGATGAAACGTATATTGATGCACTAGATACTGCAGAAAAAGAAACTTATACCGTAGCGTATAGACTTTCTCCACAATTCCAAACTGCTGATAAAAACGTAACCCCCGTAACTATTGCAGGTGTAAATCAACCCTTGCTTGGTTATGATTATGCTATTGCAGAAGAACTTTCAGCAGATAACGTTGGCAAATCTGTTTCTACTCTTACTTTGAAAGATGGTTATGCCATTGCAGATGCAACTCAAGTTTTAACCGTTGGCGAAAACAAAGTTAAAGTAAACTATACTGGCGAATATTATGGTTCAACAAAAACCGTTTCTGCAATCGTTACCGTTAACGTTAAGGCTAACAACGTAACCATTAAAGATATGGCTGGCGCAGATATTCAAACTGCACAAGTTGGCTCTTCTTTCACTTTGCCTACTCTTGATAGAGCGAAAATGTTCGTTGCTTACAAAGCGCAAGACGGAAAACTTTATAAACAAGGCGAAACGGTAGAAGTTTCAAGTGATTGTTCGTTTACGCTTACAGAAGTTGACGTTTCAGTTCTCGAAAAAATTGAAATAAGGCTTTCAACTGTAGATAATAGATTTGGTGGATTAAGATTTACTGCAAAAATTCTTACTGCTGACCTTGATAAGTTAGCAGGAAGTGAAATGACTGTAAAATCTTTAATAGTTCCTGCTGGAATAGAAGATTTTAGTGGCGCGCAAGAACTTGCTAATACGTTTGAAGACGGCGATTACACCTACGCTTACTTTACCGTAACCAACCTCAACTATTACAACTTTAACCGTCAATTTACTGGTAGTTTGATTATTGACGTGCCTTATGAAAGCGGAAACGATTATGCAGTTAGTAACGTTGTTTCAGGCAGTGCGTATGATATAGCAAGTGAACTTCTTGCTCAAAACGTTGAGGCTAGAGCAAACGGACAAGCGCTCTTTAATGGAACGGCTGAAGAAATTATTTCTAGATACGCTTACGGCGTTATAGATTTAACTTATACCGAAAACACGCTTTCTTATTCAAATACTCTCTCAAACGCTTGGTTTGAACTCAATGGCGTTGAGAATGAAAGTGTAGAAGACGGAGTTTATTCAGCAACCGTTAAGGTAAACGTTTTAGAAGGCGCAAATGGATTTATAACCGACGATAACTATTCAGCACCCGTTATCGTTAGAGTAGGAGATGGCTACAAAGTTGCAGTAGTAAGTGCAAGAACATTAGAAAGTGGCGTTCTCTCGCTAAATATTCAAGTAAAAATTGCTTAAGGGGGTATAAATTATGAAGAAATTATACGTTGCGCCCGAAATGGAGCAAACCCAAATTATCGTAGACGTTCTTAATAGTGCTAGCACTATGGGTACTTTTATTGAAGATATATGGGGAGAGAATAATAATTTATTCTAAAAACTAACTTTGTCTTGGGGCGTAAGGCACGCCCCAAGACAAAATTTTATCTTTTTTATACTGTTTTTACAGTTTAGAGGGAAAATATGAGAATTTTAAAATTGATTACGTCACTCATTTTGGTTTGTTTAATTCCTATGAGTGTTGCAACCGCTTGCACAAAAGAGCCTGAAATATGCACCATAACTTTTGTTCAAAACGGTCAAAAAGATATAATTAAAACGATTGAAAAGGGGGCGGACCTTACGGATATTCCCGCGCCTGCGCCCGTTGTTGATGCAGAAGTGGTTTGGGATATTACTGATTTTACTAATATCCAAAAAAGTATAACCGTAACTGCAATCGTAACACCTATATATAAAATTACTTTCATTCAAGACGGTCAAGAAAATATTATAAAAACGGCAAAAAAGGGAACAGCACTAACGGATATCCCTACGCCTGCGCCAGTTGTCGGACACGACGTTTCTTGGAGTGTAACAGATTTTTCTAATATCCAAAGTGATATTACTGTTACCGTCAATGAAACACCAAAAACATATACTATAACTTACGTTCTAAACGGCGTTGCGCAACAAAACGGAGTAGTTTTGTCAAACAATCCGCAAACTGTAACTTACGGTCAAGCGTTTACGTTGCTAGAAAAGCCGACTTACACGGTTGACGGTGTTAAATACGTTTTAACTGCTTGGCTTTATAATGGTCAAGAATTTACTGACGGAACTTGGGAATTTACTCAAGATATTACGCTTACTATGTCGTATTTTGAACCTGTAGAAATTCCAGAGTGGATGTAAAATAAATATTTTATAAATATTAGACAATAAAATAGGTATTTTTATAAACATTTAAGCAATATTTTATAATCGCGATTTTAAGTGATTTATTGACAAGTCGTGCACTTGGTGTTAGTATATAAACAGTAGTTGTTTATATACTAACCAAAGAGTATTTAAATAAATATTAAACTACGATTTTTATCCGTAGCGTGTAAAGATTTTATCAATGATATAAGGAGAATTAAAATGGAAAACGAAAACAAAATGCTAATCAACGGCGACCTTTGCCACGAACTTTTAGTCAAGAAAATTAACGGAAAACTTCGTTATTCTGATAACGCTAATTATGCGGAGTGGAAGGCACAAGTTAAAGATAAACTTTATGAACTCTTGGGTATGGAAGAAATTGAATTAAACGCTTGTCCGTTAAATCTTTCTGTTGAAGAAGAAATAGAAAAAGAAGGCTATCGCCAAATTCGTTTCGTTTTTGAAAGTGAAGTGGGCGCGCAAGTTCCGTGTTATTTGCTTATCCCTAACACGGGTAAAGAAAAATATCCCGTTGCAATCACTTTGCAGGGGCATTCTTCAGGTTTTCACAACTCAATCGGCGTCGCAAAATCTGAAAGTGACGAATCTTACATAACCCGTGGGGATTTTGGCAGACAAGCCGTTAAAAACGGTTATGCCGCACTTTGTATTGAACAACGCGCAATGGGTGAGAGAGTAACTTCTCGCCACAAATTTGAACCTATGATGTGCACTTATCCTGCAATGACCGCGCTTTTACTCGGTAGAACTATTTTAGGCGAAAGAATTTGGGACGTAATGAAAGCGATTGACCTTTTGCCTAATTTTAATCAACTTGATACTGATAAAATCGTAATTACTGGCAATTCTGGCGGTGGAACAATGTCTTTTTACGCCGCTTGTATGGATGAAAGAATTAAAATTTCTGCGCCCAGTTGCGCTTTCTGTTCTTACGTTGAATCTTTAATTTATAAATTCCATTGCCCTTGTAACTTTATCCCTGGTGCGTTCAAATGGTTTGAAATGCAAGATTTGTCTTGCCTTATCGCACCTAGAAACTTAATAGTTATCGCAGGCGAATACGACACCATTTTCAAAATTGACGGTGTTAGAAAGGGCATGAAAACGGTTGAAAAAGTCTTCGCAAAAGAAGGCGTGCCTGAAAATTGCAAACTCGTTGTAACGCCAAAGGCACACTGGTGGTGTCAAGACCTAGTTTGGCCGGCTATTAACGAAGTTGCAACAAAACTCGGTTGGTTTTAACTGATTTATTAAATTAAATATTATTTTAAAGCGGAAATCTTTCCGCTTTTTTATAAACAATTTTTTGTAAAAAAGGAGTTTTCTATGCCTAACTTTAAACATTTTGGCGTAATGCTAGATATGTCTAGAAACGCAGTTATGCGCGTTGAAGAAGTTAAAAAAATAATTACACTCATCAAAAAGATGGGTTATGATACTTTAGGGCTGTATTTAGAAGATACTTACGAAATAGCGGGTGAACCTTATTTTGGATATTTGCGTGGTAGATATTCTGTTAATGAATTAAAAGAAATTGATGAGTTTGCGCTTAAAAACGGCATTGAAGTTATTCCTCATATCCAAACGCTTGCACATCTTAACGGATTAACTCGTCATAGAGAGTATTCAAATATATTTGATATCAACGAAGTTTTATTGATAGACGAACCAAAAACTTACGAACTTATAGAAAAAATGTTTGCTACTATGCAAAAATGTTTTTCATCTAAAAACATAAATATAGGTATGGACGAAGCTTTTGGTGTAGGTAGGGGCAAATACCTTGATAAACACGGTTATCAAAATCGTTACGAATTGTTAACTAGGCACTTAAATAAAGTGGTGGATATTGCCGTTAAATACGGTTTTAAGCCATATATGTGGAGTGATATGTTTTTCCGTATTGCTTGCAATGATTACGTGCCAACAAATATACCAGATGAAGTAAAGCAACAAGTTCCCGAACAAGTGGGGTTATCATTTTGGGATTATTATCATAAAAATAAAGAATTTTATGATGAGATGTTTAAATGTCATAAAACTTTTGATAGGGAGGTTTGGTTTGCAGGTGGTGCTTGGTCGTGGTTTGGTTTTGCACCACTGGCTGGTCAATCTTTTGACACTATGCAACCTGCATTAAAGAGTGTAATTGATAACGGTATAGAACACGTAATGATAACCATGTGGGGAGATTGCGGAAGAGAATGTTCGTTCTATTCTCTTTTGCACATTTTGTATGCAATTCGCCAATACGGTTACGGAAATTTTGATTTAGAAAGTATCAAAAAAGGTTTTAATCAAACTTTTGGTTTAGATTTTGATTCGTTTATGACGCTTGAATTACCAAATCATATGACAGAAAACTTTAAGATGGGTACGCCTATAACCACTGCGCGCGTTATATTGTATCAAGACCTTCTTTTAGGCGTGTTCGATTATAATATAAACAACAATACTAAAATTCCGTATTCGGTTTTCGCAAAACAAATAAATTGCGCAAAAGCAAACGCGGGTGAATACGCTTATATTTTTGACACGTTATATAAACTTTGTAAAGTTCTTGATGAAAAAGAACGTTTAGGCATAAATTTGCGTTCGGCGTATAAGAACGGTGATAAGCAAAAACTAAAAGTTTTAACTGACAAAATAGACGGTTTGGTCGATTTAATTAAAGAGTTTTACACGGCGTTCCGCTATCAATGGCATAAAGAAAACAAACCGCAGGGATTTGAAGTTCAAGATGCACGTCTTGGTGGGCTAATATTACGTTTGCAAACGTGTAAATACCGTTTAGAAAGTTACTTAAATTGTCAAATAGATAAATTAGAAGAATTAGAAGAAGAAATTTTATCTCAACTAGACGGCGAATCTTTGCGTTCATATTCTTGGAGTGCGTTAGTAAGTAATAGTAGAATTTAACTAAGATATTTATTATTGATTTAACGTGTGAATTTTATTTTTCTAGAATAAAAAATGTTATTTATATGGAATTATTCACGCATTTAATGTTTTTTTGTATTGCATTAAAATTTTTAGTAATGTATAATAAATACAATGCTGTATATCTTGTAAAGATTTTGACAGTTGTCAAAACTTAACTTTTATATTTTGATATTAGGAGAAACTTATGGAGAAAATTATTGTAGACAGTAGTAAAGTAACGGGTAAAATTCGCCCATTACACGGCGTATGTAACGTTCCTTGGGACTCTGTAACTGAAGAGTTAGAGAGAAACTACATTAAGGACTACGAAGAAGCAGGTGTTCCTATTTGTCGTTATCACGACCAAGGTGGTCGTTACGGCGGTGGAGCGTACGTTGATATACCAAATATTTTTAGGAATTTTGACGCTGACGAAAACGACCCAGCAAACTATGACTTCACTTTTACTGATTTTTTGGTAAAGCGTTGTATAGAACACGGTGTTCAAGTTTTATACCGTTTGGGTATCACTATTGAAAATGATAACTTTTTAAAGCATTATCATACAGACCCGCCCAAAGATTACAATAAGTGGGCGCGCATTTGTGAACATATTATTGCGCACTATAACGAAGGCTGGGCAGATGGCTTTAAATACAATATTATATACTGGGAAATTTGGAACGAGCCAGAAGTTCGTTGCGCTTACGCAAGAAGTGGCGACGAACAAATGTGGAACGGTACCGACGAACAGTACTGGGAACTCTACAAGGTTACGGCAACTCACTTAAAAGAACGTTTTCCTTATATTAAAGTGGGTGGATATTCAAGTATAGGCCTATACGAAGTTGTTAGAGCAGGTATTTCACCTAGCCAAAACGTAGACCATTCACCGAGCAAACTTTTTAACTGTTTCCACGGTTTCTTAAAATATATTACCAAAGACGGCAAAAAAGTTCCGTTAGACTTTTTCAGTTGGCACTCTTACCATACTAAACCTACGGATAATTCAATTATGTCCGTATATATAAAAACGCAACTCAAACTTTACGGCTATCCTGAATGTGAAAACATCAACGACGAGTGGAACCCTAACATCACTCTACGCGGAAAACTTCAAGACTGCGCTAACGTTGCAGCAAATATTTTATCATACCAAAAGAATATGCTTGATATGGCAACTTATTACGCAATAAGCCGTCTTAATTCAAATTATAACGGTTGGTATCATCCCTATACGGGTGAGCGCTTAAAAACCTATTATGTATTCAAGGGATTTAACCAACTATACCGTTTAGAAAATGAATTAGAATCTTATTGTTCTAATGAAAATATTTATGTTGGCGCTGCTAAAAAATATAACAAACTTTGCTTAATGATTGCAAACTACGACGGTGGGGACACCAAAGTTGATATTGAAATTAAAAACTTTGGCGCTACCAAGGCTAAAATGAACTGCATTGACAAAGATAGTTGGTATGACGAAGTTATATTAGACGGTAAAGATAACCTTACTATTGAACTTCCCAAGCATGCAGTTTACGTACTCACTTTTGAGAAATAAGATACAAGGAGAAAGAGTTATGAGTATAATTAGCGTAAATAATAACAAAGTTTTAGGTAGAATTAAACCCGTTCACTCTGCCGAGGGATTTTTATCAACTTCGGTTAGGTCGGAAATTAGATGGAATAGAAATTATCTTTCACACATTGACGAACTAGGTATGCCTTACGCAAGATTAAACGGAGTAGGTGGTCGTTACGGTTCAAACGTTTTCGTTGACGTAACTAATATTTTTAGAGACTTTAATGCAGACGAATTTGTTGAATCAAGTTATGACTTTGCATTTACAGACTGGGTTGTTTGGGAATGTCAACTTCACGGTGTAAAACCTATTTTTAGACTTGGCGTAAGCAAAGAACCAGACCACTGGCTTAAATATTATTATATAGACCCCCCAAAGGATTATGAAAAGTTTGCAAGAATATGCGAACATATTATTCTTCACTATAATATCGGTTGGAATAACGGCTTTAAGGCGGGTATAAAGTACTGGGAAATTTGGGACGGTCCCGACAACGCAAAAGCAGTTAAAGATAACGCTTGTTGGAAGGGTACTAAAGAAGATTATTTTGAATTTTATAGAGTAGTTTCAAATCACTTAAGCGGTTGCTTTTCTGGTAAAGGCTGGAAGTTTGGTGGCTACGGTGCAACTGGCTTTGATTTAGAAGATAAAGACAACTATTCAAAAGAATTCTTTGAAGATTTTATTAAATACGTAACGAACGAACAAACAAAATCGCCTTTTGAGTTCTTTACGTGGAACGCAATTTCACAGTGCCCCGAAACCAACTCAAAGGTTGCTGATTACGTTCGTGAAACGCTTGATAATGCAGGTCTTTCACAATGTGAAAGTATTTGTGGCTCTTGGAAAACAAACGTCGTTGACCCAAGCAATATTAAATGCGCGTCTATTATAGGCGCAAACCTTGTGGGCTGGCAAAACAGCAGTGTAAGCAAGGCAATGTTTAATAATTTTGGTATGGGTTCTAAAGGCGGTATTTTTGGACCGACTATTGAAGGCTCAAGTATTCCTTCGTATGGATATTACGTAATGCAATCCTTCAACAAACTTTATAAACTCGGTTTCCAAGTTGAATCAAGTAGTGATGATAAAGACGTTTACGTTGTTGCCGGCGCAGATGTATCCAAGGTTGCAATTTTAGTCGTAAACTATTCTGAAGAAGAAAAAGAAGTTACTCTTTCTACCGTTGACGTTCCTAAAAATACTGGCACTATGACCATCATCAAGGAAGTTGACGCTGACAATATGACGGCTGAAGAAAGAAGAAATCTTGCAATCGTTAGAAAAATGTGGATTGACGGACCTATTAAGTTTAAGATGACGCCTAACGAAGTTCGTTTGATTGAATTAGCATAAATATAATATAAAAACCCTCGTATAAAACGGAGGGCTTAAAAAATTTTAAGACGTGCTTAAATAATTTATAAGTATTTATTGTTTTCAAAAGGTTGACAAAATTATCCGTTAATATTATACTTAAGAAAATTGTGGCAACTAAAAAATTTCTACCACAATAAAGGAAGACAATAAGTATGAAACTTGACGTTAAAAGTTTGGTGTTTACAGCAGTTTACGCAGCGCTTTGTTGCGTGGCAACAATGATAATAATAGTTCCATTACCTAACGGTTACGTAAATGCAGGCGACGTTTTGGTTTTACTTGCAGGGTGGTGTTTAGGCCCGTATTTTGGTGGAATATCAGCAGGTGTTGGCTGTGCCATAGCAGACCTCGTTTCAGGATACGTAATTTATGCGCCCGTAACTTTTGTGGTTAAATTTGTCGTTGCTATTCTTGCCTTTTATATTGCGCGTTTGTTTAAAAAGATAATCAAAAAAGATAGTTTAGATTATATATCAAGGGCAA
Source organism: Clostridia bacterium (assembly GCA_017399035.1). Taxonomy (GTDB): domain Bacteria; phylum Bacillota; class Clostridia; order Christensenellales; family Borkfalkiaceae; genus UBA1259. The sequence goes on from JAFQEM010000028.1 coordinate 28,238, forward strand.
TTTCCGCAATAATAGCACAACTTTTCATGGTGCTTGGATATTTTATTTACGAAAGCATTTTATACGGATTAGTTGGCGGTTCACTTGCTTTGGTTGGCAATACGTTGCAAGGCACGTTTTGCGCAATAGGTGGAACTTTGTTGATTAGCGTCTTGTATAGAATTAAGTATATTAGAAACGTTTTTCCCCGTTTAAATAGTGGCGAAAAATAAATAAAAACAGGAGAAATTAAAATGGCAAAAATTTATTACGCAACTATAACGTTGACAAATGGAAAGAAAATCAATTTGCGTCTTGACGGAACAAAAGCGCCAGAAAGCGTAAATCAATTTGTAAAACTTGTGAACGAAAAATATTATGACGGTACGGTTTTTCACCGCATAATTGATAATTTTATGATACAAACGGGCGGATATAAGTTAGAAGAAAATTCACTTTCAGAACTTCCAGAAGTTGCACCTATAAAAGGGGAATTTGCATCAAACGGGTTTAAAGATAATGACATCACTCACGAACTAGGCGTAATATCAATGGCTAGAACAATGGATAAAAACTCTGCAACTTCACAGTTTTTCATTTGTTCGGCAACTTGTCCGTGGCTTGACGGCGAATACGCTGCTTTTGGTAAAACCGTTGATGAAGAAAGTAATAACGCCGTTTTAGAAGTGTCTAAAGTTCAAACTTGCGCGCCACATCCTATGTTTAGCGATTTCCCCGTTGAACCTATAGGCATACAATCCGCCGTGATAACTGGCGAAGAAGATGCGTAATATCGGTGCGTAACGCGTAACATATTCTAGATAAAGTAATAATACATACTTAAGTAATATAAGTCCATTTACATCTTTCTAACGAGATGTTATAATGTGTATGTATATAAAAAAATTTAGGAGAAAATTATGAAAATTTTAATCGGTGCAGACGTTGTGCCAACAGTTTCTAATATAGAACATTTTAAGAAAGGTGATGCAAAGTCAATCGTTGGCGAAAAAATGCTTGAAGTTATGAATAGCGTTGACTTTAGAATTTGTAATCACGAACTTGCGCTTACTGATACAGAATCGCCTATAAGAAAAGCAGGCCCTAATATCGGTGCGCCAACCGAGTGCATAAACGGTTACAAGGCGCTTGGTTTTGATTTAGTTGGCGTTGCAAATAATCATATTTTAGACCACGGATACAACGGCTTTGTTTCAACCATAGAAACGTTAGATAAAGCAGGCATTGCCCACGTTGGCGCAGGTATGACCAAAGAAGAGGCACAAAAGCCATTTATCTTTGAAAAAGACGGAATAAAAGTGGGTGTTTACGCTTGTTGTGAACATGAATTTTCTTGGGTAGAAGATTATGGTTTCGGTTGTAACGGCTTTGATGCGTTAGAAAGTCTTGACCATATAACCGAACTAAAAAAACAAGTAGATTATTGTATAGTTTTATATCACGGCGGAAAAGAACATTATCAATATCCGTCGCCGTATCTATATAAAGTATGTCGCAAAATCGTTGAAAAAGGCGCAGATATCGTGCTTTGTCAACATACTCACTGCGTGGGTACTGAAATGGACCACGCTGGTGGAAAGATAATCTTTGGTCAAGGTAACTTTATATTTGCAAAAAAATACGCGCAGTTTGCAACTTGGGGCGACGGTTTTGTTGTAGTTGCCGACGTTACTAAAGATGGTGTTAAATATGAATACGTTCCTTACGAGTGGCACGAACTTGGTATAAGAGCGGTTGAAAACGCACAATTTATGCAAGGCTTTAAAGAACGTAGCGAACAGATTAAAGATTATAAAGTCGTTGAAGAAAATTTTGCAGAAATGGCTGCAAGAACTGTTCTTGGAAGATATGTTAAGCATATGACTAAAAAAGAACTTGATGCAGACACGTTGAAAGCAGAATACGGCAACGGGCTTTATCATTTTGCAGAGTGTGAAGTACATAGAGAAACGTTGATAACAGGTCTTCGTAAACTTTACGGTCTTGGAAAATACGGCGAATTTAAGAAATAAAAGCAAAGTGGTTGTAGGTAAAACTATGACCACTTTTATAATTTTATTCTAGGTTCAAAATATGCAATTTTAGGTTTCTTTTTAGTATTTACAATTAGCAATTATAGTGATATAATGATATAGAATTTAATAGGTAGCAGGTGAAAAAATGTCTTTTTTAAAGTTTAATCCTTGTGTGTTCGTTATAGGTGATTATTATGAAATAATCGCCGTTGCAAAAACTAACGGAATATTTTGTATAAATGCTTTCGGACACGAATATTATGAAGAAAATTCTGGTGTTCTTGCCTCTGAAAAAAATTATGCTAAAATCCGTATTCCGCAAAGCGCACTAAATTCTACGTCGGCTTACCGCGTAATATTCCGCGAGGCTATAAACAGAAAAGGTTACTTTTCTGAAATAGGCGAGCCTCAAATGGAAAAATTTGAATTTAAGCCTTTCAAAAAGACTGAAAATATCAATATATACCACATTTCAGACGTACATTTTTGTTTTGACATTGCAAAGCAAACAGCAAGTTATTTTGGTGATGAAACAGATTTATTCGTATTCAACGGCGACATAGGCGAGGTTGAAACGATAGAACATTACGAAAAGTCGTTAGAGTTTGTATCTAGCATAACGAAAGGTAAAGTTCCTGCAATTTATACTCGTGGCAATCACGACGCTCGTGGAAAACTTGCAGAAAAATTTACAGATTATAACCCTGCTGACGGAAAAAATTTATACTATACGTTCAGCCTTGGCAATTTGCGTGGGGTAGTGTTAGATTGCGGTGAAGATAAACTAGACGACTACGTTGACTACAGTTATGAAAATCCTTACGTATACGGCGGAGTTAATAGATTTCACGATTATAGAGTTAGAGAATTTGCTTGGCTAAAAACCGTTCAAAGTTATAAAGATGATAAAAACGTTATACCTTTTGCAATAAGCCACATAAGCCCTAGCGTAACAACAACTAGAAAAGGTGGGGCAATGGATATTGAGCGTCCACTTTATACCGAATGGAACGAGCAACTTGACCGTATAGGTATAAAGTTTATGTTAAGTGGTCATTTGCACAAATATTTCGTTGCGGAAAGTGGTAGCGAATACGACACTTTGCCACATAATTACCCCGTAGTTATAGGCGCGTCGGTTGGCGGTAGATATGAAAACAAAAAATTAGTTCCCGTATCTTTCGTTGGTACTGCAATAGTTCTAAATCCTGACAAAATGGAAGTTTCGTTTACCGACCACGAGTTGAAAGTTAGGTCGTCGCAAACCGTTTATTTTAAATAAGTTAAAAGCAATGCGTTTCAAATATTTATTTATATTAAGCAAAAGGCAAACTGAACGTTCAGTTTGCCTTTTAAGTTATTAAAGAGGATTTTTGTTTACTATTTATGTAAAAAATGCCTATAATTATACTAATTATTATTGATATTATAAGAATATTGTTGTATAATAAATTCGATAAAATAAAAGGTTTTTAACGATATGAGTTCTACAGAACAATCTTTGCCAAAAAGTTCAACAAAAAAAGAAGAATATACTATAAAAAATTGCATTGTAGATATCTTGGTTGCGGTTATAGCAGGCTTGATAGTTTCAGTTGCGTATTATTTCTTTCAAAACAGCAATAATTTTGCGCCAGGTGGTGTTGGTGGTCTAGCCACAATGACTTATCACTTTGCAAAGGTAGATATTCCGTGGGCTTATTTTATGATGGCGTTTAATATACCTATATTTATTTTGGTAACCATCTTCGTAAATAAAAAACTCGGTATATTTTTAATAATATATATGTTAGTTCAGTCTTTCGGAACAATGCTTTGGGAGGCTGTAGGGTTTAAGCCTTATTGCGCATCAGTAAACGGTCAAGATTTTGAAATTGTTTTTGCTTGCATTGCAACGGGGGTAATATCTGGTTTTGGTTTTTCGGTTATGTTGCGTCATTTTGGCGCAAGTGGCGGAACTTATGCAATATCCGCTTTGATTAAGCGTGCAAACCCTGCGCTAAATATTGCCTACGTTTCTTTCTTGATGGATAGTAGCGTTGTTGGCATTGCATTTTTTGTTTACGGTATGAAGGTTACGCCCGTAATATGTACGCTAATTAACTTGTTTATAGCAAACGTAGTTGTAGATAATCTTTTGTCGGGCTTAAAGGTTGGTTATAAGTTTGAAATTGTAACGGACAACCCCGAAGAACTCTCTGCAGAACTTATAGAAAAACTTCACCACGGCGTAACTGAAGTTCGTGTTGAGGGTATGTATTCGCACACTGAAAAATTTATGGTTATTTGCATAATTCGTAAAAAACAAATAGGCGAAATGATGAAAATAATCAAGCGTTACCCTGGCTCTTTTGCCAACTATTCAAAGGTAAACGAAGTTTTTGGAAGATTTAGGAAATAACGGAAAATTCCGTATAAAATATAAAAGTATTAAGGAGTTGAATTATGACTTATTTGAAAGATAATTTTTTGCTTACTAACAAAACTGCGGAAAAGTTGTATAACGATTACGCTAAAGATATGCCGATATTTGACTATCATTGCCACTTGCCTGAAACTCAAATTTTGGCAAACGAACAGTTTAACGACGTTTTTGAAATTTGGCTCAAAGGCGACCACTACAAATGGCGTTTAATGCGTAATTACGGCATTGACGAAGAATTTATTACAGGGGAAAAGAGCAACAAAGAAAAGTTTTTTGCTTATTGCAAAACTTTGGGCACGGCTTTTGGTAACCCCTTATATCACTGGTCGCAAGTTGAACTCAAAGAGTTTTTTAATTGCGAAATAGAAATAAATGAAGGTAATGCAGAAACTATTTGGAACTGGTGTAACGACTATATTAAACTCAATAAAATTACACCCCAAAGTTTAATAGAAAAATCAAACGTTACGCATATTTTCACAACTAACGAAATTTTTGACGACCTTTCTACCTTTGAAAAGATTGCAAAAAAAGATTATAAGTTTAAGGTTATACCTGCTTTCCGTGCTGACAAAATAATGAACGTTGACGCAGTTGGTTATGATAAAACCATTGAAAAACTTGAGGGTTTGGTTGGCAAAATTAACGGTATTGACGACCTTGAAAACGCAATAGAAACAAGGCTTAAAGAATTTATAAAGGTTGGCACTACGGCGTCAGATATCGCATTGCAATGCGTTTATGAAATAACCGATAAAGAAGATGCAGACAAGGTGTTAAAGAGCGCAATCAAAGGCGAAAAAATTACAGAAGATATGGCAAAAGTGTTCAAAGGATATTTTACTTACTTCCTTTTCAAACTCTATGCAAAATATGACATTAGAACAGAACTTCATATCGGTGCAATGAGAAATAACAACTCAAAGATGCTTGCTAAACTTGGTCTTGACACTGGTTACGATAGCATTGCAGAAGATAACAGCATTCGCCTTATGTCTAGACTTTTTGACCGCCTTGACCAAGAAAATTCTTTCCCAAAAACTATAATATTTAACCTTAACCCCAAAATGAATACCGAAATAATGACACTTCTTGGTTGTTTCCAAGATTCAAGCGCAAAGGGTAAGGTTCAATACGGACCTGCTTGGTGGTTCTTAGATAATAAGGTAGGTATGGAAAAACATTTAGAAGATTTAACGGCAACCGGTCATATTGCAACGTTTGTTGGTATGCTTACCGATAGTCGTTCACTATTGTCTTACCCAAGACACCATTATTTTAGAAGAATACTTTGCAACTATTTAGGCACTCTTATGGAAAATAACGAAATGACACAAGATATCGAACTAGTTGGAAATGTAGTTAAAGACGTGGCTTATAATAACTCTATCAAATATTTTAATATGAAATAATATTGTTTAAGAGGTAAAAATTATGATTCACAACGGCGCAATTTGTCATGACACTTTGACAAAGAATACTAAACAAAAACTAGGTTTTAATCAATCGGCTGATTATGATAGTTGGAAAAATAGCGTTAAAAATAAGTTTATTGAACTTTTTGGTATAGACGTTATTAAAGAAAATATTTGCGAGCCACAGTTTACTATAGAAGAAGAAACTCAAAAAGAAGGCTATAAACAAATCCGCTTTTCCTTTTATAGTGAAACTGATGCCTACGTTCCGTGCTATCTTCTTATACCTGACGGAATAAAAGGCAAACTTCCCGTTATGATAACCTTGCAAGGTCATAATGAAATGGGCTTTCATAGTTCGGTTGGCGACGTGCTTTGTCACGAAACGTTAGATTACGATACGGGTAGAGGTCAGTTTGCAATTCAAGCGGTAAAGAGTGGATATATTGCCCTTGCGATAGAGCAACGTGGTATGGGCGAACGCAAGGCAACCAACGTTTTTGGTAGACGTGTTTCACTCAATAACGGTAATTGCTATTACGAGGCAATGACGGCGTTAACGCTAGGTAGAACTATTCTTGGTGAAAGATGCCACGACGTAAGCCGTGCAATAGATATGCTTTCAAACTTTGATTGTTGTGATTTAGATAAAATTGCAATAACTGGTAATTCTGGCGGTGGAACAATGTCATATTACGCCGCTTGCTATGACGAAAGGATAAAAATTTCAATGCCGTCTTGCGCTTTTTGTGACTATCCTGGTTCAATACTTCATTTTTATCATTGTTCTTGTAACTACGTACCAAACGCATTTAGATATTTTGATATGCAAGATTTAAGTTGTCTTATCGCGCCTAGAAATTTAGTTATAGTTGCCGGTAAATACGACACTGCATTTAGAATAGAAGGTGTTCGCCGTGGATATGAAACGGTAAAACAGGTTTTTGCAAAAGCAGGTGTTCCTGAAAATTGTAAACTTGTTGAAACAGAAAAAGGGCACTGGTGGTGTCAAGACATAATTTGGAAAGAAATGAAAGAATTAACCGCCAAACTCGGTTGGTAAATAAAAAAGGGGCGTAAGTTTACGCCCCTTAATTGGTGTAAACAATAAACCCCCAGATAGTCTGGGGGTCCAGTAAAGGTTTACCGTTGAGTAAAATCCTCCGTTTGTGTATAATAAAAGTTGCGACCTGCCAGTTGCAACTAAAAAAACAAACGGAGGATTTATGAAA
>JAFQEM010000029.1 GCA_017399035.1 Clostridia bacterium
GATTTTTTATTTTATTTTTTTACTACTCTACATTAAAACGTTTATATGTGGCTATTTTACCAACGCTAAAGGCTTAACCTTTAAGTCCGCCGATTGAAACGTTTTTCATCATACTTTCACAACTGAACATATAAATTATTACGAAAGGTAATGCCGAAAGCACAAGACCTGCATAATATATAGTGTGTCCGCCCGTTCGTTGCAGTTGCGAAGATATGTAATATAAACCTGTCGCAAGCGTCAAGTCGCTGGGGTGATATAAAAGCATTGAAGCATAGTCGTTCCATTGATTTTCTGCTGCAGTGATATATAAAACTGCTATTGCAGGCAACGCTTGTGGTAACATTATTCTAAAGAACACCGTAAAGTCGTTTCCGCCGTCAATATAAACTGCCTCAGCATAACTCCACGGAATACCTTTAAATATACCCAAAAGAATAAGCCAACGTGAGTCGAATGCACCCGTTCCACCTATTATAAACGCCCAACGGTTGTCGTACATACCAAGGTCTAACCTCAACTTAAACGCTGCGCCACCTGTACCCATAATAGGCAAGGTCATACAAGTTATTGCTATTGCGTAAAGCACGCCTTTTGCTTTGAAGTTAAACTTTGCAAACACGTAACCGTTAAGGGTTGGCCAAAACAATCCGTAAGCGGTAGGTATAAAGGTATAGAACAAAGTGTTAAACAACATTTCAAAGAAATTTACGTCTTCATAATTAAGTTCACTAAACACCTTTACGTAGTTAGAAAAATGTAACTTTTGAGGTAATTCAAGCGCTTTTCCCTGCATTTCTTTCATTGAATAAAGTATTGTGTCTTCAAGTGAGTTTACAATTAAATAAAACAAGGGATATAAGAGTGCAAGAGCGTAGATTGTAAAGAAAACACACACAGCACCGAAAATAACTCTTTCCACGCCCTTTCTTTTGGTAAGAACGGTTTGATTATCTCTGGGAACTTTTATCTTCTTTCCATCAATATAAACTTTTCTTATAACTTTTTTAGGTTTGATTTTATTCCACAAACCAACAAAGAAATCTTTCATATTATCCACCCCCTTTCTTAATATTCAACTGCAGGAATTTTATCTGCAAGCCATCTTATAAAGTATACGAACGGAACTACGACCACCGTAAAGCACAAACCGATTGCTGAAACCAAGTTATAGTTAGACGCCGTTTGCGCACCGCCATTCCAAACCTTTTGGTACATATAGAAACTTATCGTATTAGTTCCGTATCCACCGCCAGTCATCAAAAGGATAGGACCAGACGCACCCAAAATACCCGTACAGGCAAGTATCGTAAGTGTTGACAAAGTAGGCCAAATAAGGGGAATTATCATACTTACAAGTTCTCTACCCGGACCAACGCCGTCAAGGCGAGCAGACTCTAAAACTTCTACGGGGATTCTTGCCATAGCACCGCTTATTATTAAGAAACTACCAGCAAGCCCAACGTAAGTTTTATACCAAATTATAGTATTTGTTGCCGTCGCCGAACTACCCAAAAAACCTTGAGTGGGTATTTCTACGCCTAACGCTTGAACTAACATTCCGATAGGTTGACCTTCTTGAATAAGAATTTTGAAAACACCTATCATAACAACGCTAGAAATGATGTTTGGCAAATAGAACACTATTCTGAAAAATCTATAGCCAGCAATCTTTTTGTAGATAAAGAAACATACGATTACACCGCTAGGGAAGAGTATAAATCTTTCGTGCAAGAAATACTTTAACGTATTTTTAAGCGAGAGCAATATTGTACTGTGTGGGTCAATTAAGTCTTCATAAAAAGTTTCAAAGTTTATCATTGACCACTTTCCTGTCATGTCCTGAAAAGCCATAAAGATTGACGAAATGTGCGTATACAAATAGAACACTAACCAGTTTGCAATAGGAACTATAAGCGCAACACTTATAAATATCAATTGCGACTGCTTAATCGTCAAACTCTTATTCGGATTATCAGGGCGCTTTTCCGTTTGGGGAGATTGATTCATATTATTTTCCTCCATATTGTTTGTCTCCTTTGTTTATTCAAGTTCAATCGTTACCGAAGTAGACGAACCTATTCCCACGTCAAGAACGTATTTGCTACCGTCACGTTCAAACGATACTTCCCTAAATTTAGGTTGTGCAACTGTTGCTATTCTTATTTTCTCATATTCGTTAGAGCAAGAGAATTCTATTTTATCAACTTGGTCTTCTAGATAGTTGTTTAACATCAAATAATCTTTGCCGTCTTTTTTATAAAGATAAGGTACAACCATATCGCTATCCGAAAAAGCAACGTCTTTTATTTTAAGTTTATCAACAACGATATTTTTGATTGCGTTTCTTCTCATCGGGTGTAAAAGTCCGCAAGGATAACCTTGGTCTAAACTATCTTCAGTTGCGTATATCGGGAATATTATTACTTTATCGTTTACAAGCGTTATTCCATTACCCACCAAAGAACCGTCGTAATTATAAACTTTAGTTACGGGCGCAACCTTTCCGCTATAAGTAATTTTACCGTAATCACCAACGAAAAACTGCATTGCCGCGCGTTCTCTCTTTTTAGGTCCTAACGGCTCACACTCTTCTTCATAAGAATATTGACCGGTTCTTTCTTTAAGTCTTTCAATATTGCTAACGCCTATCAACTTACCTAACCCACGCTCTATCATCTTCTCTACGCCAATCGCGCTAATCATAATATAATGCGTATCTAAAAGTTCTTTAATCTTTTGGTCGGTTAGCGAAGATATTGCAAGGGCAGATAAAATTACAACGTCTTTTGTTTTTTCAAGTTCGCTAGCGTAGGTTACCGAAACGCCCATCGTAGACATAACCCCACCCAAAAAATTATCTTGATATTCTAAACACGAAAGCCATTTAACGTCGTTTATATATAAGTTTGCGTCTTTATTTAGGTAAGCGCATATTCCACTAGTATTTGAATGTTTAAGATGCAAATTGTTTATAAGTGCAAGATAATCTTTTACAGCCACAAGTTCTTTTGTGAACTTTTCGCCCTCGTAAACACCGTTACCACAATATTCAAATAAAGAAAAGGTTGCGCCTTGCATCAAAAGTGGTGCAGTCATAAGCATTGAAAACGCCGTGAACTTTGCGCTCTTGCAATATCTAGTGCAAGGGTAGTTTTCTATTTCTGAAACTATATCGGCATCTTCGTCAAGAAACGCTCTGCCCTGCGCTATATATCTATTAAACCTAAACGCAAGCGTTTGCGCGCCATGCTGACGATAGAACGCAACGTGAGCCCTAAAAATAGAATCTCTCTGACTGCTCTTAAGCGTATTCATCATCATATTCACGCTACCGCCCTCAAAATATTTTGCAGCGGGCGCGCCTGCCATAGTTCCTAGCCTTACTTCAGGGTGATTTATATATTCTCTCAATTCGGTTAAAAATTCTTTTATAACTTGCTCGTTTATTTGAGTATAAGCTTGTCTATAGCCTTTTTTATTCTCATATAAACCTTTTACAAAGTCTTCTCTGCTTATACTTTCTAATCCAAGGTGTTTTGCAAATAATTTTAAATGCTCGTCGCAGAAACACCCCATATCTTCGCCCTCAAGTTCGTGATTAGAAAATCTTAAATCGTCTTCAATCCAAACTGTGTCGGGGTTTACGGTATCGCAAATAAACTTAATATATTCTCTGTAATACTTTCGCCAACCTTCAGATAGCGGGCAAGCAACGGTTTTTGCTTTATAACCGCTTACGCCAACCATCGTGTCAAAATTTTGACCAGGCTTTAAACTTCTGCCCCTGTCGCTATGGTTTAGAGTAATCCAAGGGTTAATTGAAGTTTTTATACCCAAAGGTTGAAGTTTGCTTTTTGCTTTTAATATTGCGTTGACAAAAGGCGTTGCCTCTTCAATGGTAACGTGTCCAGTATTGTAGTCTTCAGCACATATAAAGAAAACAACTTCGTCAATAAGCGTATCTTTACAAAAACGAACCAATTCTTCAATTCTTTCGTCCTCTTCTAATCCCGGAACGAGAACGAATCTTAACATATATTTGTAGCCGTCTTTCATAAACCTCTCCTTAAAAAACAAATAGTAAACATTATTATATAAAAAGGAAAAATCTTGACTTTAGATTTCTGCCTGTATGCGTAGTTAAACATTTTACATATTAATTATACAATTAAAAAAATGGCTTGTAAATACCAAAAAGACACCTATAATTGCAAAAAAAGAACCTATTTTTCATTGACAATTTATCCATAATGAATTATAATGTAACAAACGTTAGAGGGAGATATCGTATGAAACCTTTACAAACTATTGCAAATTCTACGCTAAAATCTATCGTTTTTTGCAATCTAATAAACGTATATAACACCCATTTTGACGAGCCTTACGTGCAAAAACTTTTACCCGATAATAGAGATATGTTCGGGCTGTTTTTAACGCTAGAAGGGAACACGACTTTCGTGCTAAAAAACGGCAAAAAAGTATACGCGCCAAGCGGGTCTATTATATTTCTAAAAGTTGGCGACCTTGTTGAAATAATAAGCAAATCGCAAACCAAGCATTACGTTAATTACTGGTTTATGTCGCACGGCATTTCTTTACCCTTAAATAAAGCATTTGTGCTCAAAAAAGTGGATACGGGTGCGGAAATTGAGTTCGTTTCACAACTTATTGAACTTCTTCAAACACACATAGATAAAAAAATTCACTATGCAAACGCAAGGTTTACTTGTAGGCTTTTAGAGTGGCTTGACGAGATAAATTATATAAATCAAGACGACGATTTTATAACCGAAATGGTTATGTATATTAACGAAAATATTGAAACGGGAATTACCGTTAAAAAGATAGCAAAAAAGTTTGGTTACTGCGTAAAACACACTCGCAATTTGTTTCAAAACGCTCTTGGGCTTTCCCCTAAACAATACATTGATTCCGTGCGTTTAGAACGCGCGTCAACCCTACTTATTACAACCAACCTTGCTCTTCAAGAAATTGCCGACCAACTGTGTTTTTCAACGGTTAGCCACTTTATAAACGCCTTTAAACAAAAATATGGCGAAACGCCAACTACGTTCCGCCAACTTACTAATAATAAAATGCATCAATTACCTGCTAAATCTGAAAGTTCAAATAAGCCAACAAGAACTTCTAACACAACGCAAAAATCGACTACAAAAAGAAAAAAATATTCTATAAATAACTCAAAATAAGCATTTTTTATTTCACAATGCTAACGCAAAAAATAATTTAACAAACTTTTTAAAAATATAATAAATAGTAGTGTAATTCTCTTGACAAATTAGCAAATTTTGAGTATTATAATAAGGCTAATGAGCGTGAGGGTGGCGGAATTGGCAGACGCGTACGTTTGAGGGGCGTATGGTTATCCGTGTGGGTTCAAGTCCCATCCTTCACACCAAATAAAAAGACCTATCGTTTGATGGGTCTTTTGTTTTTTTATTCATAATACTTTGGGGCTTGAACCCTTTTATAATATTTAACGAAAAAAATTATAATTTAACGTAAATTATTAGGCGATAGTATTTAAAAAGAAAAACCGCTCGGTTTTTACAGTTTTTAGAGTGAAAACAACCGAACGGTTTTGTTTTGCTTTTATTTTGCCTTTTAGAGCCTTTTAAGCCGTTTTATCGACCTTTCTAGCCCCGAACTTAAGCAGGTGTATAAATTGCCGTTCCACAGAGTTTAATGCCCTCTTGTGCGCTAAACGTCCACGCAGAACTGAACAAGTTATATTGCGGTGCAGTTAAAGCAGTATATGCAAGCGCATTATTAGCATCTAACGAATATGATACACCCGAACCCGTCAAAATATTTGCATAATTTTTATAAGAACTTACGTTTGTGCCTGCGTAAGCACCGTTAGAGTGAAAATATCCGCTATCACCATACTTGTCATGTACTAACATTATATTATCTAACGTATACTCTATACTTAAATATGAAACCCTAGTTGTTGTAATAACTATTGAAAACAAGCCATTGTCAACACTTCCAGAATAACCAGACGCATCAATTACGCAATTAGTTAGCGTTCCCCTACAATAACGAATTATTTGATGCTCGCCTAAACCACTTTCACCAAAATAGAAGACCTTAATGTAACAATCTTTTATTACACCCTCACTATAATGCATTATCGAAGTTCTTCCATTAGCACCTGTAGCGTGAGTAGTAATGTAAGCATCAATGATAGTATTTTTCATAACAGCAGTTGAGGTAAAATTACAGAAAAGTAATGCAAAGTTAGTTGTGGTCTGGTCTGTTCCGTCTATATTTGTTGTAAAACTTGTTACCGTTTTATCCATAACGGTTGATATTTTCTTTCCATTACCGTTAAGTGTTCCACCAAAAGTATTAACAAGTGCGCTTGCCGTTACATTTCCAGTATAAGGAATCCAAACTATAGATACTTTATAACTACTTAAATCACTTTCTTTAATTTCAATATCATTCAAAAGTTCAGCGTAAGTGTATTGCGTTGCACCCTCAACTGTTACGAAAGTTGCCAAATCGGTTATGCCGATATAGGTATCGTAAGTTTTAACGGATACGGTTGCGGTTGCACCAGATTCTTTGTGAGTTACGGTGATGGTTGTAGTGCCATTACCTGCGTAAGTTACTGTTCCGTCTGCACTAACGGTTGCAACTGCAGTGTTACTGCTTGTATAAGTTAATTCATCACTGCCGTAAATACCAAAAATCATGGTTGAAATCTTGGGCGAATATTTATCTTTAACAACGTCTAGTTCTTGATTTTCAACGGTTAAAGTTACACTCATATCCATCTTTCCATATTTATCGTTTACCATATAAATTTTGCCGTCTTCTTTATCAAAATCAAATGCAGAAGAGAAACCGAGATAAGGCACTTTTGAAGTGGAAACCATAGAAGATACAGTTCCGTCATATTTCAATAGAGTTCCGCTTTGTTTTAACACGTTTTGCACACTAGTGTAATAATAGGTGTTATTTTTATCAAAAGCAAAATAACTATTAGTATTTGCGCCTATTGAACGATAAAAATGGGCAGAATTTGTTTTTACGGCTGTTCCACCTATTGCAATAACGTTGCTAACGGTTGCCCCAAGCGCATAGTCAACAACGGGCAACGTGTTTTTATTTGCCATTTTGTTATAATCTACGACAACGTTAGATAAAACGCCACCGTCTCTAGCGTCATAAATTATACCTTGCGCGGTATTATAGTTCTTTGAACCACCACCAGTAGTAGGATAACCAACACCAAATCCGTGTACGCTTATATAACAACTTTCCATTAACCCTTCTAATTCACCAACTATAAAGGCGTTTCCGTTACCTTTAATGCTTATAGTGCCAGTAAAATAACCGTTTTTAACAACACCAGTTGAGTTTACTTTATTTATTAAACCCTTATAATATGAACTTACGTCTTCAGTTTCTTTATAGTTGATTGCGTAAATTGCATAGCCGTTTACGTCAAGCACACCAGTTAAACTTTCAATATAAGCCTTATAAGTGCCAAAAACAGAAACTGCGCTATCTGCAAGTGAAATGTTGTCGGTAACAACGTAATAAGTGTTTGCATCACCAGAAGAGATTGCAAGCAATTCTTCGGCGTTATCGACCTTTTTCATAGTGATTGAAACGCTTTCAGAAGTAACTTCAGCATTTTTTACGGCAACGGTATAAACCTTTTCTTCAAAGCCGTTTGTTTTCAAATATTCAGCAACGTCAAAAGAAGTTGCGCCTTGTTCTAAATCAAGTTCTACGCCGTCAATAACAATTTTATTCGCATCACCCGACCATTTTGCAACGCCGTTAGAATAAGTGATTGCAAGCGCGCTGTCTTTAACGATTACGGTTGCCGTTTTTTCTGAAGTATTTTCATAGCCAGAAACGGTAGCGGTAAGGGTTGTTTGACCTTTACCAACTGCAACAAGTTTTCCGTTTTCAATCTTTGCAACGTTTTCGTCAGTTACTTTTAATTCACTCTTTACAGGAACACCTGCAACTTCCATAAACGGTTGAACCGTGCCGTTTTGCGCCAAAACGTATTCTTTTTGTTGAATAATAGCGCCACCTTGTTTAAGCACGTTATCAATAATACCGTTTATAAATTCTGCCTCTATGTCGTCTTCGCTCATATTAACTGCAAGTTTATGCGCAACTGCAACTTGGAAAGGTGTTCTGCTGTTTTCGCCAGCCGTGTAGTTTGCATAATACGTTTGAGTTTGACTTGTTTGAGTGTCAGTAACCTTAACGTAACCTAATGCAGTAAAATAAGTGTTATAATAAGCAGGGCTCACGTTTTTGATTGCGATAGAAATAACTCTAACGCCCTCTTTTTGGTTTTCAACAACGGCGTTTACAGGTTTCATACATCCTTCGTCAGGGAAAAGCATAAGTTCTTCAACAGTTTCGCACTTTGCAATTCTCATACCGAATTCAACGTTGTCTTCGCCGTAATCTTCAATAAGTTTGTTATATTCTTCACTAGCAATGGTTGCTATAAAACGAATACCTATAGGGTCTTCGTCAGTTCCCTCGCCCACTCTTATAGACGCACCTTGATACATCTCAAAAGTTTGGGGCGTTGCCTTTACGTTATAAACGCCAAGCGCGCCTATAGCAAAAGCAATAGCAAAGATAAAGGTTAAAGCAATTATAAATTTTGATTTAATATTTTTCGTCATAATAATCACCTATATCGGCTTAACCGATAATTTCCCCTTCTTCAATAAACGTGTCTTCAAACGGCGTTTCGCTCAAGCCCAAAACGTCTGCGCGTGAAACGTTTTCCACCTCTATTTCAGGTGCTTGGTAGTTCTTTCTTTTCATAAATCCTCCTTAAAATTAAAATCCTAATTTTTGTTTCCAAGAAGTCTCGTTATAAATTGCCTTAATTCCGTCTATATAATCACTAACTGAAACGTTTGCCTTGTTTATAAAAGTAAGCAACGGGTCAGAAACCGTTGTTCCACCTATCTTTGCGCCAAAGCCCCAGTTGTTAAAATAAGTTCTGTTATCCGAACGCATTTGGTTAATAATTTTGCCACCTGCAATCTTAACTTTAGGATTGTTTGTTAATTCAATAATTTCTCTTGCGTAGGGGCTTAATTTTGCTTCGTTTTCTTCACTCATATTATAGTTAAAGGTTCTCTTCATACCAGTTTTTACGGTAAAGAGTTCAAGCATATCGTAAGTATGCGCAAACTTAACGAAACTTTTTGCAATTTCTGCTTTTTCAGTAGCCTTGCTTATTATGCACGCACCAACGGTTGCATCTCCGCCACCACCGTACATTATAATATTTTGGTTAGTTTGGTCTGCAATACCGTCAGTTCCAACAAATCTTGGGAAAGGTAACCAACCGAAATTACGTTTTCCGTAAGCGTATTCTTCGCCGTAAGAATTTTCCATTTCTGCAAAGTAGTTTTTAGCCTCGTTTTCCCACCAACCTGATTCGATAAGGAAACCTATAGGATATTTGGTCTTTACACTCTTAACAAATTCAAGTTGCGCTTGCTTGTGCGATTGCGAAAGATTTGTAACCTTGCTTGAATAAAAGTTAGAACTAGACGCAATGTGTTTTGCAACGGTAAGCGCAGCCTTAACGCCTTCTTGGTCAACTAACTGGTATGCATTTGCGTCGGTAATTTCACCAAATTGTGAATCCGTTCCGTTAAAACTCAATCTCAAGTTAAAGTCGTTAATACCTTCGTAACTAGCAATAACAGAATTCAACCATTGCGTACGATAAGTATAATATTGACCAGTCCAAGTAAACGGCGTTATACCCTTTTCAACCATAAGGTCGATAAGAAGTTTCATATCTTCCCAAGTGCCTGGCAAACCGTCGTCAAAAGTATCTTCTAATCCGTCTGGTCCGTAAAAATCGTCGTCAGTATCGATAACGCCGTCTATACCAACGTAACCGTCTACGTTATAAAGATTCATTCCTCTAAAGAAATCTTTATCGTAGATTAGCCCCCAGTAAGACGAACAGTATGGAATTGCATAAATCTTTTTATCAACGCCCTTACCAACGTTATAATAGTTTTGATTGCTTTCATCCATCTTGTCCCAAATAGAAGGCTCGTCTTCATAAGCCTCGGTAACAACGTCTGTCATATCAAGCAATAAATCACTACTTCCGTCAAGGTTAAGAAAACTGTAATAGTCAATTCCAGAAACAAAATACATATCTTGTCTATTGTAGTTTATTGTTGCTTTTAACTGGTCGGTATCAAATTCCGTATTTTTAGGCTCAACAATAACTTGAATATCAGTGTAAACCTTTTCGTATTCAGTTACTATTGCATCAATCCACTCTCTACCGATACCGTTTTCTTTTATACCGATATAGAGTTGAGTTCTGTTCGGGTCAATCCAAATATCACTTTTAGGTTGACAACCAAAACTTACCGACGCACCAAGTATCAAAAGCACAGATAAACAGCACGCCAACGTCTTTTTGAAAAACTTTTTCATTTTTCTATCCTCCTATATAAATTTAATTATTTCCACTTCAGTTGTTTATTTTCTTCATTATCTAACAAACACGCTATTCCATCTGAAAATAGATGGAATAAAGGGTGCACCCTTTTAATTTTTAGCAAAACTTTGTTTAACTTATGTTTATTTATGATTATTTATGTTTGCTTATGATTATTATTTTTTTTAACGAAATAATTAAGTATTTATTTTGCAGTTGGTTTTGCCAACTGCTTAATAAACGTATATATTGTATCACATTTTTTGCAATTTGTAAATACCCAAATTACAATTTTAATTATTTCTTTAAATGAAAAAATTCAATTCTATTTAGAAAACAAACAATCGAAAGAATAAGAAACTCCGCCACGAGAGATATCATCTACGCTGGTAGAATATTCTATCTTTACGTCAACCAAATCAGCAAAAGCCTTTTCTAAAAGATTTTTAAACCCTTCACCCAGCAACAAAAAACTACCACTCAAAACCAAACACTCAACACCAACGAATTGAACGAACTCTTTAATTGCGTTCGTTGACGTTATTATGCTATCTTCAATAAGTTTTACGGCAAGTTGGTCGTTATTTTTATAATCTGAAACAATCTGTTCAAAAGTTTTTGCATTATTATAAAGAGAAGAATACGCCTTGCAAATACCCTTTTCAGTAAAGCAATCTGCAAGTTTGTTTTGCCCGCCTTCGCTGTGAGAATAAAAATCTTCAAGTTTTAAGGTAAAGTGTTTTTTATCAAGAAACTTTCCGTTAAGGTTTATTGCAGATGCAAGCACACGCCCCGTTTCTAAACTCATAACCTTGCTATATTTATTGATTGCAACCAAACGATAAGCGTTAGTAGCGCAAAAAGATTCTATAATAACTTTCGTGTTAGGATAAAAATTCTTCAACTTGTCAAAACAGTCTTGCTCAAACTTATATCCAAGTTCGTCTACACCTTCCCTGCCCTCAAGCACCGCCGACGGAAAGCACAAAATTATGCCAAAAAACTTGCCGTATTTATAGTTATATTGAACTTCTTCTTCAATTTTTTCAATTATAAATTCGCCAGTAACAACACTTCCGCCAAGCGGTATATAATACGAGTTACCTACTTTGCGCTCTAAATTATAAAAATCAAGCCTTACGGATTTATTGACAAACACCAACGAAATGAAAAAGCCCCCTAGCGGATTTAGGCGCAACAAAACTGCCTTTCTTCCGCTGTTTTCACTTTGAATAAGTTCACTCTCTTTAATCAAATGATTAGACATTAACTTGTTGGTGATGTTGGTAACCGAACTTGCAGAAAGCCCCGTTACGTTAGATATCTCCGTTCTAGATATTCCGTCGTTCTTTATTATAAGTTCTAAAACTTTGTCATAATTGTGAATGCCGTTTGCAAGGCGATTATTTATTTTGTTATCCATAATTCCTCCGCTTATTCAGTTTATCACAATGATATCGTATTGTCAAACAAATACTAAAACCGCTATCCCTTGAGCCTTTATTAACTTTCTACGTTTTTATCTAAAAGAAGTATTCCGTTTGCGCTTATAGTCCACGCGCCACCAAAGGTTTGTTTATCAGTTGCACCGTTATATTGATATGCACTACCCGTTGAAGTTATAGTTTTACCATTACCACCGTTTTTAATTTCGGCAAGACCAGTATAAAGCCTTATTTCCGAAAGTTCTTGGGTAGATAAATATCCGCTCCAAAGATTATTTTTATAAGTAGGCGCGCTGTTAGACGGCGAAGTGTAAGCAACGGTATTATAAGTACCATAAGACCTTCTAGAAATTGACAAACCGCCCTTGTTTCCACCAGTTATCGAACTAGTTCCGTTAAAGATGCAGTTTGAAATTAAACCGCTTTGTTCCCACATAAACGAATATGTTGCCGTGTAATTTCCGCCCGAATTTCCGTCGTGGTCCATCTGCGCTTTTATATAGCAGTTTTCTATAGTTCCCATATTCTTATAGCAGAAAGCGTAAACGTTGTCGCCCTTGCCGTTTATAACTGCGTCAATTCTTAAATTTTTTATTGTTGCGTTTGCGCCCACGTTATATATAAGCCCTGCGAACTTTTGACCGTCGTCGGGCGTAACTTCGTAAGTTATTTTATGCCCGTTTCCGTCTAAAATATCGTTAAACGTTTCAATATAAACGTAACTGCTAGAATTGGTAATATTGTCAAGAGTTTCACCCGTCATAACGATATCGTTTTTCAAACGGTAAATTATTCCACCGTTACCCAAAGGAATTTCTTTAAGTTGTTTTGCAGTGGTTATTTCAACAATTTCAAAAACGATACTTGAACCACAAAGAGTAATATCGTTTGCACTGAACGCCCACGCACTACCAAAAGTTTGTTTTTCCGTAAACTCAAGATATTCATACACGTTGTCGTCATTGTCGTTTTTAATCATATAACCGTTAGTAGTTGTAATATCTAAAAGGTCGGTATAGGCATAAAAGCCTTGGAAAACAGAGCCTTTAATTTTGCTGTTATAAACACCCGTTCCCCAACCTATATCAGGTTTTTCCGTAGGGGAAACGAAAGCCACGTTATCAAACTTACCCGTAACTGCAGTACCTAAAGAAAGCCTTGTAACTGGGTTACTACCCGCATAACCTGCAGTTTTTATTATGGTGTTTTTAATAGTTCCGCTCAATCCACCAAATATAGGCGTTGTAACCAACCAGTTACCCGAACTTGAGGCAGTTTGGCGTTGAACCACGTCTATATAACAATTTTCTATAGTACCCAGCATTGAACCAACAACGCCATTTTGATAATCTCCGTCTAAAGTTACGTTGCCCCTGATTATCAAATTTTCAACTTTTGCGTTCATAGAAATTGTGCCAAAAAGACCACGCATCTTTTGTCCTGCAGGGGTGTAAGAAAATTTAACGGTATATCCTTTACCGTCTAAAAGCCCGTTAAAAGTTTTAACGAATACCGCTTTGTCTTCATAAGTCTGCAACGGTGTTTGTGTTAAATCTATATTTGCTTTTAGTTCGTAAACTATATTTTCACCCTTTCCGTCCATATCAAGAAATTCTTGCGCAGTTGATATAAAATGCTTTTCAGTGATATTTAACGAAAAACGTCTTTCAACGTTATCATATACTGCAAAAATGTCAACCGTACCTGCTTTTTTTGGATAAATTTTACCATATTCAACGGTTGCAACGGAAATGTCAGACGAACGCAACATTACTGCGGAATTGTTTATCTGTTGTCCGTTTAACATAACTTTGATGCCAAGGTCTATAACGTCGGTAGTATAATAATCAGTTTTTTCGGTTGCTAAAATATCCACGTCGTCAACCACGTTTACCGTGCAGAACGCCTGTGCGTATTCTTCGCCGTTATCAACCTGCGCTTTAATTACCGCCGACCCCTTTGCCTTTGCCGTAACAACGCCATCTTCAACGGTTGCAACGTTTTCGTTAAGGCTAGACCAAGTTATTTGCGTTTGATAAGGCTCGCCGTCCTTTTCTACCGTTGCAAATATTGTCTTTTGCGTTTCATATTCTAGCGCTATTTCCATAACGGTTTTATCAAAATTTATAGATATACCTGGCGTTATAACCGCTTCATATTCAACCACTACTACGCAATAAACGGTTTGACCGTTACGGCTTGCCGAAATTTCTGCAATTCCGTTAGAGACGGACGTTACAACGCCATCGTTCACGGAAACGATTGCCGAATTAGAACTACTCCAAACCACACCGTCTGTTTCAGAGGGGGTTATGGTTTCACTTTCACCTAAAACGCTAAAAACTATACGCTCTTTATCTATTGAAAATTCCGTTTTCTTTTTATCGAAAACTCCCGCTAATGCAAGCGAAGTCATTGTTATAGCCACAACCAACGCAGAAATGATTGATATTAAAATAATTTTTTTCTTCATATAATCCCCGTTTTTACTTACGCAATAAATTACATAAGTTTTTATTTTTCGAGTTGTTTTTTACTTCTCCATTCATCAAAAACTTGTTCGTTAGTTTTTCTTCTCTTTATTCCTAGAACTTCTAACCTATCACATTCGTCTTTAAATTCGTTAAGGAAATCGTTATATTCGTTCTTGCTAAACTTATCACTGTGGAATTCTGCAACGAAGAAATAAACGGTAAAACGTTCAAGTTTAATTCTGTCAATTAACTTATTTGTATTCTTTTCATCATAACCAGCATTTTTTATAGCCTTTTCCGCTTGGTCTAAAAGCGAATACATATCGGTCAAAAATTCATAGGTATGGAACTCTTTACTCATTACGCTTGTTTGTTCTTGACCGTCCCAAAGATAAGTGCCGTAATATCTATTATCTCTTTCTGAAAATTCAGCCTTTCTCTTTTTATAATATGCGTCGAAAGAATTGAGATATTTTCTCATAAACGGCGCAGCCTCTTTATAATAGTGATGCATAAAATCGTCAATTCCGTTTTCAACGTCAAAATTTACGTTCCACGCAAGATTAGAATGTAAATAACATAACAACGCTTGGAAAGCAGTTCCGCAACGTCCTGAATTGTTTTCATAATATAACCAACGGAAATTATAACGACGGAATATTTTATAGTTTTCGCTCAAAACGTGGAAATTATCAAAGAAACCGAATTTGCGGTCAAAGTTAGAACAATATATCCACAAAATACACTTTTTAGTAAGAGCGTTCCAACCTTCAAGAGTTTTCTTTGCTTTGCCGTTATGAGTTTCGTCGTCAACAACCACAGAGTTATCTGCAGATATAGGCGCAAGCATAATAAACACGTTATCTTCAGGAACTACGCTTGGGTCTACGGGTTTATAATTGCCGTTTTCATCAACCACTACAGGTGGGTCTTGTGTCTTTTGATAAGCAAAAGTTCCAACGTAAATATTTCTTTCAGGGCAATTATCTTTTTGCCAAGCCTTAACCTTTCTTGCAACGTAGTTAATAAAGCGCATCATAATTCCACTTTTACCGATAGTTTCAGCAAGTTCTAAACACTTTTTACAACCGCAGAAAGTGGGGCGGTCTTCTTGACCTAAAAGGAAATATTCTGCCTTTGGACGCTCTATAATTTTTTCAATAACACGCTTTGCAAACTCCTCCCACATCTCTTCGTTACTCAAACATAGTTGAGTAAATTCAGGGCTATACCAGTCTGGATGATTACTACGATAAGTGCCTACTGGTAAATAAGCGAAATGATTGTGCGCCCAACTGCCAAAAAATTCTTCGCCGTCGCGCATAGTACCAAAGTAGGTGAACGTTCTCATTCTTATAGCGCAATCGTCGTTTACCCTTGAAAAATAAAACCCACCCGTTCTGTTTTCAATATCAGGAATATCCGTAAAGTTATATTCCCCTATCTCTAAATTTTTTGGCGTTGCAAAATAAACTTCGTCGTCGGCGTAATATTTATAACCCAACTGTTTTTCTAAAAAGCCGTAAACTGCGTATACCGTGCCGTAACTTCCGCCACCGATAAGGTATAAAACGTTATCTTTTTTTACAACTTTATATCCGTCTCTACCAAGTTCGGAAAACTTTGCGCTTATTCCGCTACGCTTAAATAATTCGGTTCTACCGATAGAAATAACTTGTTCATCAGCAGAAAAGCCGTTATCGTAAACACAATTAAGTTCTACCCCAGTACATTCTTTAACTCTTAACTTCAATTCTTCTGCCGCGTAATTTTCATAAAAATCAGGTTCGCAAGGCAAAACGACTTTCATTTTTGTAATATTCATATCACACACCTTTCCTTAATTAAATTTTATTTGAACGCCATTCAGCAATAGTTTGAGAAAGACTTTGTTTTCCAAACACTGCCGTAACCCCTAGTTCAGACATATCCGTTTCAAATTCGTTAAGCATATTAAAATACTCAATTTTATCTATATCGCTTGAAAAATTATGCAATAAATACATTCTTGGGGTAAGCGATTCAATTTTAATTCTGTTAATTAGAAGTTCTTTATCTTCTTTAGTTTTTCCACTTTGATTTACTAATGCAATAGCCTCGTCAACGTAGCCTAGCATTTGGTCTAACACGCTCTTTTTCCAAAAATTTTTGTTAAGCAACGTTTTATCGTCGTCGCCACGCCAAATTCCCGTGCCGTAATGCAAATTATCTTCTTTGCCCATTTCAATCTTTCTTGCCGTAACGTAAAAACGCATTAGATTAAAGAGTTTTTGCATAGGTTCCGCCGCCTCTTTATAATAAGCCGTCATAAACGAATCTATCATATCTTGAACGTTTTGCTCACAATCCCACATAAGTTCTGCGTGGATATAACCCATCATTGTTTGGAACATAAAATTTTGTTTAGACGTGCCACCGCTCTCGTCAAAAAGGAACATTACGCCCGCATCACGGAAAATTTTATAGTTGGTTGCAATTACGTTTATGTTGTCAAAATATTCAAGGTTCATATCAAAGTTATTGCAATAACTCCACATCATTAAATTATCTGCAACAACTTGCCAACCGTTTATCATAGTACGGCTAACGGTGTTTTTTTCTACGTCGTCAATAGGTACGGACCAGTCTGCGTAAATAGGCGCAATACAAACGAAAACATTGTCTTCTGCTTTAACCGAATTATCTATCAAAACGTAACCAGTATCTTCTTGCTTTACTGGTGGCGCTTGAGTTTTTTGATAAGCAAAAGTCCCAAGCATAATTTTTCTATCAGGGCAAGCGGTTTTTTGCCACTCTTTCACCCTGCGAGCAATGTCGTTTATAAACTGCATCATCAATCCGCTTTCGCCTATATCTTTGGTTATTGCCTTACAGTTTGAGCAGGTGCAGAAAGTATTTTTGTCTTCTTGCCCTATCATAAAGAGTTCAGAATCCGACTTTTCTAATATGCTTTGCTTAACTTTATTAAACATCTCTGCGCGCATATCCATATTTGAAAGACAAAGTTGAGTTTTGTCTTCGCTATACCATTCAGGGTGTTCATTATAATAAGTTGCAATAGGCAAATACCCTAAAGAATTGTGCGCCCAAGACCCCCAAATTCCGTTTTTCTCAAACAGTCTGTTATAAGGTCCGTCTAAAACTCTTGAACGGGTAGAAAATATCTTGTTATTATAAGTAACGTAATAACCACCCGAACGGTTTGCAAAATCTGGTATTTCCGTGCTGTTAAAGTTTGGCATATAAATTCTATACGCTTTGTCCACCACAATCTCGTCAGGTGCGTAAGCGTGCCAGTTTACCGTCTTTTCTAAAAATTCATAAACGCCGTAAACGGTGCCGTAACCTTCACCACCGCAAATTATAAGCGTTTTACCTTTAAGAACGCATTTATAACCGTCTCTGCCTAGCGTAGAATAATCGGCAACCACGCCACTACCTTCATAAAGAGAAGTTCTACCTAAAGATATATAGCAATCGTTTTTAGAAAAGGTTAAATTTTTATCCGTTACAACTTGCATTTCGTAACCAGTTGCCTGTTCAAAAAAAGTAACAAGTTCGTCTTTTGCAAAAAGTTCGTAATCGGTGGCGTTTTCAGGTATTACTATTTTATAGTCTGAACGACCACCCAAATAAAGTTGTATGTCGGTAAATTGAACCGTGTTTTCTTTATACTCTATTTGCTTGTTACAACCTACGGAATTTAGCAGGCAAGACGCACACATTATCGCACATAAAACGAACAATAAAAATTTCTTCATTTCCGTTACCTCCCTACCTTTATTTCAAAGGTTAAAAACGTTGTGCAACCTGAATTGTCGCTTGCAAAATATACTAATTGATATTTACCCACCAAAGTTGGCGTATAACTTGAACCAACCTCAACCATAGTTCCGTTAGGCTCTATAATCCAAACTTTTAGAGTAACGCTGTCGTTTGCATTGTCGGTTATAACCGCTTTGGGAATACTGAACGATTTGCCCACGACGACAAGTGAAGGAACGGTTGAATTAAGTGTTATTTCAGGTTGTATTTTGTCGTAAACGTTTACTATCAATATATCGGGCATATACTTATTGTCGTTGCCCGCACTATCTTTAACAAAATATTCAATTTTATAAGCGCCGTATTCTTCAACCTTAAACTCGTAACTTTTAGTTGGGTCTGCCTTGGTTAAGAGTTTTACACCGCTAGGCGTATAAACCGTTACGTTAAACTCTACCACTTCAGATAAAATATCGTAAGCAACCGCAGGTTGTATGGTCATCATATCGCCAAAGTTTACGTTGATTATAGGGTTATAAAAAATTTGCGGAATTATCAAGTCTTTTTTAGTTCTGCCTGTAAAGGTTTGGTTAGATATAGATAGCAAGTTAAACGCCGAATCGCCCTCTTTGCCAACTATTTCCATACTAACGTAAACTTTTCCACTTTCAAAGCCCGTCCAAGCACTTCCGTCGTAAGCCTTTTCTACGATATAAACTACGTTACCCAAATAATCTGATATAGTGTTTTCAGAAACTGAATAGTTTATTTCAAAAGGAATTGTAGATATTCCAAAGAACGAACCTGCAATTTCTTTAACGTCTGCGCCCATAACAAAATCACTCTTGTCAACGGTCAAGTTTTTATCGTTTTTCTTTACGTCGAACACAAGTTTTTGTTTAGCGTTTTGCGTATCAACCAAAGTTACCCTTATGGCTTGATAAGCGTTTTTATCAGCAGGTACGGAAAATCTTAAACGGAAACCGTCAACGATAACGGGGTTTACAAAGGTTATTTTTCCGCCGTCTGCCGTTGCCGTTACGTCAAATGAAGAAGTTCCGCTAATTTCAACGTTTTCTTGCCTAAAATATTTTGCAAGATATAAATTTTGTCCTGAAGACGTTACGTCAAGAACTTCTACTTGTACATTCTCTTGCGTAGTTCCGTTACCGTTAGTAGCCGAGAAAACAAGTGTTTTAACCCCTGCCTCGTTAGGTGTCCACGTCCAGTCGCTCAAAACGTTGCCGTCAACGGATAGCGTAACAGCAGTTTCTTGTTCAGCGCCTGAAGAATAATCAAAGGCTTTCCATTTAGCAATATTTACCGTTCTGCCCAGCAACACCGACTCTGGCACGGTTGCCCTTTCAAAAAGTGGTCTATCCACTACCGAAACGTCAATTTCGTGAATAAAGGTCTGTTCAGTTCCAACGTAATCTTTAACGGTAACTTCAACCGAATATTTACCCGCCGACTTGGGCGTAAAAATATTGTTATCAAGAGAAACGTTTGACCGTCTTTTACAACTTTAACGGAAACTTTAAGCGTTCCACTACCGCCGAACTCACCGCCCGTAGGTATGCTTATAACGTCGCCAGTATAGGCTTTATTAGAAAAAGTTCCAAAATCGTAGCCAAGAGCAGGCAAGGTGTCAACTATTTCAACCACAACGGTTTTTTTGCTAACGTTTTCGTGCTTATCGGTTGCGGTGTATTCAATACAGTAAAGCCCCGTTTTATCTGGTATAAAATATTCTCCGTTTACGTCAGGATATCTTACTCTGTTTATTGAATCGGTATAGTAATAAATTTTAACTTGCGGTTTATCACACACTCCGTCAACCATATCTAACGCTTGCGTTTTGAATACGGGATATTTGCCACCAACTATACCAAGCGGTAAATTATCTTGCGCATTGCCGTCGTAATCAACGTCTATAATGGGCGCATTTTTATCGTCAACGTATTTTGTTCCCATTGATTGACCGTCAACGTTCAAAATCATAAGATTTGCGCCCGACGCAACAACGTTTTCAAAAGAAATTTCAAGATAGATTAAACTAGAAGTAAAGCCTTTGAAAGCGTTACCTTTGCCCACTTGGGTCTCGTCGGTAAGTGATGCAACGACTTCGTAAAAATCCGTTGAGTTATTTCTTATAGACGCGTGCAAAGTTAGCGTTTGATAATCAAAATAAAGGGTGGTTGGAATTGCAGGATAAAGCCCGAAATTCCTTGAGTTATAAGCGCCGTAAAAACTACCTCTTACACTCATTGATTTTGTATAAGTTCCCTCTTTATTTGCGCAAACTGATACGTAAATAACGTAATGGTCTGAATAAGCGTCCTTATTAAATTTAACGGTTACTTTATTATTTTGGTCGTAAGCGTCAACAAGAGTAACGTACATAGTACTAAATTCCATTTGAGAATTTTCTCTAGGAACGGGTATAAATTCAAGCAATTTATCTCTACTGCCGTTATCGCTTAAATCTATAAGGTTAGAATATCTTGCCTTTGCGCCCGAACGAGTTGCCGTTAAAACCACGCCCTCGTAAAGTTCTGCGCAATAAGACGGTGCAATTTCAAAGCCCTTGGTTACACCACGCACGCTGTCCCACAAAGACGCGCTTTCTTTATCTACGTTAAAATATCTTAAATATTCAGAAGTTTCTTGCCCCGAAGTGTATTCATATTTAACTTTATAAGTTCCACGCTCGTCTAAAACGACGTTATCTGCACGAACGACTCTGCCGTTAGGATAATATACGGTTGCCGTTGCAAAAGCATTTTTGCCAACAACAACGGCTCTTGGTAAACTTAAAACCTTTTCTATATCGTAAATATCTTCATATTTGCTTTCAACTTCAAAAACGGGAATATCTTCTGAAACGACCACTGACGAAGAAAGTTGTTTTTCCGTTCCGTATATGCTAACGGTTTTTAAAGTTACGGTATAATTGCCTGAATTATTGAATACGTATTCAGATATTTTGTCTGCGCTATAATTTGCAACGCTTTGACCGTCTTTTTCTATACTCAAAATAACGTTAGGAATTTTAGTGCCACAGTTTAATTCACTTTCAAAAATTGCCCACGGAAATTGAACCAACGCACCAACGCCCACGCGCATATCTTCTATAGGAAAAGCCGTTTTAATATTGATAGACGGTTCTTCATTATAGACCTTAATAGAAACGGTTTTAGCAAGCCCAGTTATTCCATTTTGGTCTTCCGGTATAAAAATTAAATCGTAACCACCAACTTTATCAGGCGTAAATTTGCCGTCAACTAGGGTGGTTTCAATTCCGTCTGGGTCAACCGACTTAATAATTCCCTTAAATTCGGTTATGCCGTCAATTACGTCGTAAGTTTTAATTTCCGTCTTATCTATTTGATAATCTACGCCTTTAACGCCGTCGCAAAGTACGGGCGTTCCACACAACTCTGCGCCTGTGCTATTAGTTAAAGTTTGACCAGCAAGACTTTGACCATTAAGTTCATAAAGTAAAACGGATGCGCTGTTTGCCGTATATTCTGACAAAGCCATCTCTACGCTATAAGTAGAAAAACCACTAAACAAAGCAGTTGTTGACATTCCTGCCATTGTGTTTTGGTTATCAAGGTCGGCAAGTAAAACTCTGCTTACGCCGTTATAAGCATAGGCTTCCATAGTTTGAACGTCAAATCCCAAAACAGCAATACTACCAGTATTCATAAAACCAGAAGTAGAGTCCTTTGACGTACTTCTGCCGTAAATAACTTCTGGTAAATTTATAGAAACTGAATATTTGATTTTATTTGCAGAATCTTTATAAAGAGAAAGTATAAGACCATACCTAGAGTCGTTTGACCTTATGGTAAAAGTAATTTTATTAAAATCACTGCCGTTTTCGGTAAAAGAAAGCGGGCGGAAAGCAATTTCAAAATTACCGCCAAGTTCGCTCTTGAACGCGACGGCACGTCCGTCAACCGAAGACGTTACCTTAATACCCTTTCTTCCCTCGTCAACGCCTTCAACGCTTTGGTCATATTCTACCAAAACTGACGGCGTGTCAACGAACAAATTATCCGCAAACGCTTTTTCTTGTGGGCGCAAAGCAAATAGCGCAGAAAAAACTAAAGATAATACGGATATTATAGAAAGAGCAACGATTAAAAATGTTTTTCTAACAGAATTCATAAATCCCCCCTATCCTTTTAATCCGCCTATCGCAACGTTTCCGATAAGTTTATCTTGGAAAACTAAATACATAATTAAAATAGGCATAATAGCAAGCGTACAACCGGCAAGTTGAATAGGAATTTCACTCGCTAAACCAGAGTTGTCAAATTGCATTTTGTAAATACCTAAAGCAAGGTTGGGCAAACTTGGTTGATAAATCATTATATAAGAATAATCGTTCCAGTGCGCCTTAAATTCAAGCAACATCAAAGCAAGAAGTGAAGTTTTTATCATAGGTATCATTATTCTTATAAGCACGTCGTAATGAGTTGCGCCGTCCATAAACGCCGCCTCTGCGTATTCCCACGAAACGTTTTTAAATGATGCGTAATAGATAAGCACGTTACCGCCCGTAAAGCCAAAACAAGTTACCAAATGCATCAAGAAGTTATCGTAATAGCCTACTGTTTTTGCAAGTCTTATGTTACCCGCTAGATTACCTAAAATAGGCAAAATCATTACGATTATAATTACGTTATACATCAAGCGAGCAACTCTATAACGGCGGAATTTTGCACAAACGTAAGCACAGCAACATCTGCTTAATTGAGTTATGATAGTAGTTGCAATACAATATAAGAAAGACCAACCGAACATCTCAAAAAGGTATACCGTGCGATATCCCTGCCCAGTAGATATAGGATAGCCTATAACTTCAAACGCCGTTATATAGTTTTTCCACCTAAATTCTTCAGGCCAGCCAAACGGATGGTCAAAAAAGTCAAACGGACCTTTAACAGAAGATATAAGCGCCCACGCAACCGTGAACAACATTGTCAAAGAATATAGCCCTAAAATGATAGTTGCAATTATACCGACAACAGAATGACTGTCGTTTTTTTGAATAACAGATTTCTTTTCCATAATTTCCCTCCTTAAAATTCCACGCTTGGTCCATATTTTTCAAGCAAATATTTAACGAGCAACGTAAGTGGTGCAACGACTAGCGTAAACGATAACCCCGCTGCAGATGCGTAAGGGAATTCTGCAGGTTTTGCAGCGTTTCCGAACACCGCTCTAAAGAAATAATAACCAAAAGTGTAAGCGTTAGTAGGTGCGCCCTGACCGTAGAAAGAATATAGCGCCATTTGGTCGCTAAATATGCCAGCAACGCCAGTTACCAAGAAAATGGTTATGGTTGGGAATATACAAGGTATGGTTAAATGCCAAAGTTCTTGCATAAAATTTAAGCCGTCTATCTTGCCGTATTCCACTAACGACACCGGAACTTTACTCATTGCGCCGGTATATAAAATCATACTACCTGCAAAGCCAAGCCATAATTTATAACCTAGCATTATAGGGAACGCCGTATCGTCGTTAGTCAATAGGCTTGTTTTTATTTCAGGAAAAAGTGCAGGAACACCGTTTTCAAGAAGATATTTAAACAAAAGCACCCAAATGATACCCGATATTATTGACGGTAAAAATAAAACTACCTTAAAAAATCCTGCGCCGTAAATACGTTTATATATACAATAAGATACTAATATGTTTATAGGCATCATTAAAAACAGTTCAACGCCGTAAACAATAAACGAGTTGATTGCAGATTTTTCAAGCAACGGCTCGTTGAACAGGTCAATAAAAAATTCCTTAAAATTTATAAACCCAACGAAACTGTAAGTTTTTGTTATCGGGTCATATTCTTGAAAGGCGGTGAGCACCATTGTAATATTACCACCGATATACAGCGTAGCCCAAACTATAACGGGCAATGCAATAATACTGTAGATAAACAGTTTATCTTTTATTATCTGCCCTTTGTTAGTTATCCGTTTTTCTTCTTTCATCCGTAGTTCCTCCTGATGTTTTTAACGCTATAATTTTATATTATTTGCAAAACTGCAACAAAAATTTTTTAATGTTTTATTTTTATTTAACCTAAAATTATTTTTATTTTTGAACATATTTGCTTATTTGTTTTTATTACTTTTTTTAATGAAATAATATTATATAAAAAATATGCTTTCGCAAGCAAAATACAGCCAATTACCCTTTTTTCTTTATTATTCCACAATTATATAACAAAGTCAAGCGGTTTAGAATTTTTTTGATATCTAGTTAAATTTTTTTAAAAAAATTAAATATTGAAAAATTAACACTTTTAATTATTGCGCAACCGCTCTTTTGTGATATAATAAATGCGTTGAGGAATGAGTTATGATAAGTTATAAAAAAGTTGAAAGAAAAGATTTTATAGTTTTGGCTACGCTTGCTAAAAGACTTTGGCACTGCGCTTTTGACAATCTTATAGGCCCTAGCCAAACTGATTATATGATTGAAAAATTTCAGTCAAAGCCTGCGTTTGAGCGTCAAACGGATAGCGAATATTACACGTATTATTTTATTGAGTTTAACGGTAAAAAGGTGGGATATACCGCACTTGCAAATCGCCCTAACGAAGAACGCCTATTTCTGTCAAAACTTTACCTTGCGCCTGAAGTTCAAGGCAAAGGGATTGCAGTTAAAACGCTTGAGTTTATAAAAGATAAAGCAAAAAAACTAAATAAACAAGCAGTTTATCTTACCGTAAACAAGGGCAATGCTAGAGCGATTTTAGTATATGAAAAATTCGGGTTTAAGCGAGTTGATTCGGTGGTTACGGATATCGGCAACGGTTTTGTAATGGACGATTATATATATCAACTAAACGTGTAAAATAATTTAATATACACTTTAATTAAGCAAATATTTAAGGTTTATACTTAATTATATAATGTGTTATAAACAAAAAAGCACACTACGTTTTAACTCGTAGCGTGCTTTAATTTTATTTATAAATTATTCGGGTTTTTTATCAAAATCAAGTGTCAAATCGTAATCGCCAAGTTTATTTACCTTAAAGCCGTTCTTCTTGTATTCATCATAATCAAACGCCTCTAACTCGTCTATTGCAAGTTTGTGGAACTCATAAAAATTATGCCACCATTCCCAACCGCTACCAAGTTCATTACTTAAATATGCGTCTGCAATATCACAAGCGGTTTGAGGCGCAACGTAAAACGCACCTAAAGCCAAAACGTTTACACCGTTGCCTGTTATTGCCCTTTGCGCTGCGGGCAAACTTTCTACAACGCCTGCGTGAACGTGTGGACATTTAGACGCCGCTATATGAATACCCATACCCGTGCCACAGAAAATCATTGCTCTTTCATAATTTCCTTCAGATATCTCTGCGCCAACCCTTAAGCCAACTCTATGGAACATTAAATCTGTATCGTTAGGGTCAGAATCTTTTTTTACGCCAAGGTCAAGAATTTTCCAGCCCTTTTTGGTCAAGTGTTCAACCACAACTTCCTTTAACGGAAAACCTGCAAAATCTGCGCCAACTACCAAATGTTTATCTTTTATTGTTTTCATAATTTTTCTCCTTTTATATATTTTATCACAAACTCAAATTCTTATCAAGTATTTTTTAATTTTTGCCAGTATTTATTAAGCAAATGTGCAACAAAAAAAGAAAAACGGTGCGCTAAATTTAACACACCGCTTTATTTTATGAGTTTATTTAATGTTTGTTTTTATATCACTTCTTTAGCCCATCAAAACTTCAGAAATAACATCAAGCACTTTTTCGTAACAGCCACCGCACCCAGTAGTACAATGAGTAACTTTTTGAACGTCTTTGAATACGTCTAAAACGTTTTCGAGTTTATTATGAGTTTCAACTGCCGTTGCAATAGTATGATAATCTACTTGCGCACAATTACAAACCATATAATTTTCTTTCATCACTAATCTCCTTATTCTTCTGGTTCAAATTCGTCTTTGCCTACGCCACAGAGTGGGCAAGCGTAATCTTCAGTAAGTTCAGCAAAAGCCTTTCCTTCTGCCTCTTCGTCATAAACGTATCCGCAAACTTTACAAACGTATTTCATCATTTCACCTACTATTACTTAAAATATCTTTTCAAAAGACCTTCAAAAGCTTTTCCGTGGCGAGCCTCGTCGCGAGCCATTTCGTGAACTGTATCGTGTATAGCGTCAAGGTTAAGTTCTTTAGCCTTTTTAGCAAGTTCAAACTTACCAGCAGTTGCGCCGTTTTCAGCATCTATACGCATTTCAAGGTTTTTCTTGGTAGAATCAGTAACAACTTCACCCAAAAGTTCTGCAAATTTAGCAGCGTGTTCAGCCTATTCATAAGCAGCCTTTTCCCAGTAAAGACCGATTTCAGGATAACCTTCACGGTGAGCAACCC
>JAFQEM010000030.1 GCA_017399035.1 Clostridia bacterium
GTTAAAAGAGAATTTTGAAAACTGCTCACGATAATCTGAAAGCGGATGCCCTGACAAATATATACCTAAAACGGTTTTTTCAAGCGCTAATTTTTCTTTTGAAGAATATTCGCTCATATTTGGGTATTCTAATTCTAAACCCTCGTCTTCGTCTAAAATCGTACCGAAAAAACTTATTTGAATATCGTTTTTCTTTTTATTTGCAGAAGAAACCCTGTCCATATAATCGCCGTGAATTGCCATTAGACAACGGCGGTTTACGTTAAATAAATCAAACGCGCCCGATAAAATTAAACTTTCAACCAAACGCTTGTTTATTCCGTAAGCAACCGTTCTGTTGATAAAATCTTCAAACGATTTAAAATCACCGTTTTCATTTCTCTCTTTTACAACTTGGTCAATTACGCCTTCGCCAACGTTTTTAAGACCAACCAAACCAAAACGTATTCCGCCGTCTTCACACTTGAAACTAGCGTTACTTTTGTTTATATCCGGCGGTAAAACTTTTATGTTCTTGCTCTTTAAATATGAAAGATATTTTGAAAGTTCTTCTATTTTATCTATTCTGTTGTTAAGAAGTGAACAGAAAAATTCAACTTCGTAATACTTCTTTAAGTATGCAGTTTGATAAGCAAGCACTGCGTAAGCCGCTGCGTGCGATTTGTTAAAAGCGTATCTTGCAAAAGGTTTCATATTGTCGTAAACGCTTATTGCCACCTGTTCGGGAACACCACGCTTAATTGCGCCGTCAACGGGTTGACCCGTACTTTCGTTAATACCGCCGTAAACGAAAATTGACTTTTGCGCTTCCATTATTTCAACCTTTTTCTTACCCATCGCCTTTCTAACGACGTCTGCGTGTCCAAAAGTAAATCCACCAAGGCTTTGACAAATTTGCATAACTTGTTCTTGATAAACCAAAATGCCGTAACTATTTTTCAAAATAGGTTCTAAAAGCGGATGGTCGTAAGTTATTTTGTCGGGGTTATGTTTATTTTTAATGTAGTCGGGGATAGAATCCATAGGACCAGGGCGATAGAGTGATATACCTGCTATAATATCTTCAAAAGTGCTAGGTTTTAAGTCGCGCATAAAGCGTTTCATACCCGGACTTTCAAGTTGGAACACCCCGTCGGTTTCGCCTGCGCCGATAAGTTCGTAAGCCCCTTGGTCTTCGTAGCCTAATTTATGGAAGTCTATATCTATGCCGTGATTTTCTTTAACGTATTTACAAGCAAGTTGAACGTCGGTCAAAGTTCTTAAGCCCAAAAAGTCCATTTTGAGCATACCTAGAGCCTCAACTTCAATCATATCAAATTGCGTCGTTATATCGTCTTCGTTGCGTTGCAAGGGAACGTTTTCCATAATAGGCTTTTCACAGATAACTACGCCTGCTGCGTGCATACCCGTTTGCCTTGGCAAGCCCTCAACCTTTATTGCCATATCTATAATTTTTTTCAACTTTTCGTCATTGTTATATAGTTCAATAAGGTCTGGCACGCCGATATTTTCACCGTCTTTAGTTAAGTCTAAACCGAGCGACTGACGGATTGTTGCGCCCGTTTGCATAAGTTTTGTAATTTTGTTTATGCTTGCAAAATCTTCTTCGTAAACTCTGCCTACGTCTTTGATTGCAGCCTTTGCAGCCATTGTACCGAAAGTTACTATTTGCGCAACCCTATCAGAGCCGTATTTATTTCTTACGTATTCAACTACTTCGCCACGGCGCGCATCAGAAATATCAACGTCAAAGTCGGGCATACTAACCCTTTCACGGTTAAGAAATCTTTCAAAAATAAGTTGATATTTTAGCGGTTCAACGTCGGTTATACCCACGGCGTAAGCAACGATACTAGATACGCCCGAACCACGCCCTGCGCCAACGGGAATATCTACGCTTCTTGCATAGTTGATAAAGTCCCAAACGATAAGATAATAGTCACAAAAGCCCATTGAACTTATAACGTCAAACTCATATTCAAATCTATCACGAATTTCTGGCGTGATAACGTCGTAACGTCTTTTTAAACCCTCTTCTGCCAAACGCCTTAAATATTCTTTAGACGTGCTACCGTCGTCGGGAACGTATTTTGGAATTAGTGAATTATCTCTTTGAGGTTCACCCTTTTTGTTGAGAGGAAACACTTCTTCTACAACTTTATCGGCAATTACTTTAGTGTTAGAAACTGCCTCGGGAATATATGAAAAAAGACTTTCCATCTCTTCAGGCGATTTTAAATAAGACTGGTCGCTTTCCATCTTTAATCTAGTGGGGTCGCTTATAGTCTTTTTCATACTGATACACATAACAACGTCTTGCATCTCGGCGTCTTCACGCTCTAGATAATGCACGTCGTTGGTGGCTACAAGTGGAACGGAAATCTCTTTTGAAAGTTTTATAAGCAAAGGATTTATTCGCTTTTGGTCTGCCAAGCCGTGGTCTTGAATTTCAATATAAAAATCTTCGCCAAAAAACTCTTTTAACATAAGCGCAGTTTCTTTTGCGCCCTCGTAATCGTTACCCACAAGCCTTTTCGATACGCGACCTGCAAGACAAGCAGAAAGACAAATTAAACCCTCGCTGTGGTCTTTTAACGTTTTATAGTCTATTCTAGGTTTATAGTGAAAACCGTCAACGAAAGCGATTGAATCTAACTTAATTAAGTTTTTATATCCCTTTTTATTTTTGCAAAGTAAAATAAGGTGGTCATAATCTTGCCTACCCGTTTTTTCAGTATAATCGTCGCAAACGTACATTTCGCAACCGATAATATATTTAATGCCCGCCTTTTTAGCCTCTTCAGCAAAATAGAGCGTGCCGTACATATTGCCGTGGTCAGTTATGGCAACCGTATCCATACCCTTTTTCTTTAG
The DNA here is from genome assembly GCA_017399035.1 of Clostridia bacterium. Classification (GTDB taxonomy): domain Bacteria; phylum Bacillota; class Clostridia; order Christensenellales; family Borkfalkiaceae; genus UBA1259. The sequence continues at coordinate 2,875 of JAFQEM010000030.1, forward strand.
TGCGGGAAAAAGTTTATCTATTCTTGTTGCACCGTCTAACAAACTGTATTCGGTGTGTAAATGTAAATGTACGAAATCTGACATAGTGTCCCCTTTATAGTTCGTTTGCAATCGAAACTAATTTTCTCAATTTGTGGTTCAAGCAACTTTTAGTAACGTTCAATCTTTCAGCAAGTTCGGTTAAAGTATCGTCAGGATATTCTTTTCTTGCCACGGCAACTTTCATATCCGACTCTTTAAGTGAATCAAGCCCTATGGTTTGTTCTATTTTATCTATCGCCTCAATCTGTTTTGCAGACGCCTCTACCTGTTTTGTAACGTTACCTAAATCACAATTTTTTTGGCGATTAGAATTATTTGAAAGTTCGCGGTTTATTATTAGGTCGGTAAGTTTTAAAACTGCAATAGGCGTGGGCAAAAACGCCAAAAAATCTTTTATTTCTTCGGCGCTTTTAATATATACGATAAAACTCTCTCTGCGCCTTGTAATCTTTGTAAGCACGCCAAACTGCGCAAGTTTTTCACTTGTTTCAAGCGCAGGCGTATAGTGCGAAAAGGCAAGTTCTAAATGATAACCCGTGCTAGAATTTTGATTTTCCGTTGGCAGGGTGCAATTACCAGCCGAAACGAAAAGCCCCCTAATAAACGCACGCAAACAACACTCTTTTTTAGTAAGTTCGCCGTAAAATTTAAGGTTTACCGCAAGGTCGCCTTCACTTTCAGTTAAAATTTCAAGCGCGCGCAATATCTCTTCAACTCGTTCACCGCTTATACTTAAAATAAACTTATCACGTTTGTTTAGCCTGTCCTCACTGACGGCAACTTCTCTCACGTCGTAATCAAACAAGTTTTTAAGATAGGTTATAACGTAGGACGCAAGTTCTTCACTTGGCAGTTTTATTTCTAACCCTAGTTGACCGTCTGTTTCATAAAGCGAACCAGACCCCCGCACAAGCCCTGCAACGAACGCCGTTCTGCAATGTTTTTCTTTTAAGTTTTTTGAAAATATTTCTCTTTTAACGTCGTCAATAAAACTCATTACCCTCTCTCCTTAAACGCCTTAAAACGCATTGAAGGTATTTTTCCATCAATATTGACAATTCTCTCTTTTGGAATATTTAACCTTTTTATTGTATCTAACGCAAGTTGAATTTCACCAACCCTAGAAGGTGAATGAGCGTCTGAACTCAAAATAAACTGCGCGCTTGTCTTTGCCAAAACGTCGCTAATTTCTTGGTCGGTTAAATGCACTTTTTTTGAATTTAGTTCTATATAAGTTCCATAATCAGACGCAACTTTTGCAACTTCAACGGCGTCTGCAAAACAACAAAAATTCAAGTGGGTTATAACGTCTACGGGATTGTTTTTGATAACGTTTATAAAGGTTTTTGTGTTTACTTTTCTTACGCTTTGGGGAACTTTTTTGCTTTTAAGATAGGTATGCCACAAGTCGGGAACTGACAAGGTAAAAATGCTTTTAAACTTGTACATAACGAACTTGTGAATACCTGCCAAAAAAACGTCGAAATAGTCGTAATACTTTTCTTTCAAATCAACCGTTCCGTCTTCGCCGATTATATTTGACTCTATACCTAACAGAACTTTAACGCCCGTCTGCTCGGTTGCTTGGTCGCAAAGAGCGCGCATTTTTGGAACTTTTCTTGCAGTTAAACCGAACGCAGGGTGCGCAAAACCGTGGTCTGAAATTCCAAGTTCAATCAAACCCTTTTCTTTTGCCGAATTAGCATTGTCTATTATTTGCCCCTTGCCGTGACTGAATACGGTGTGCGTATGATAATCACAAGTAAGTATCATTAAAACTCCCCTACGTATTCGACCTCCTCTGATAAAGTTACGCCGAATAGTTCGTTTATTTTTTCTTTTACTGTACGTATAAGTTGGTAAACGTCGCAAGCGGTTGCAGTGTTGTCGGTCAATATAAAATTACCGTGGCGCATTGATATTTGAGCCCCGCCTATCTTTAAGCCCTTTAAACATGCTTTATCAATAAGCAAGCCTGCCGATTGACCGATAGGATTTTTAAAAACCGAACCACAACTTTTACCTATAGGCTGAATACTTTTTCTAACCGAAGAATATCGCTTTACGTCTGCAATTATTTTTTCTCTTTCTCGCTTGGAAAAGTTGAAAGTTGCAGAAACAACCACTTCTTTTTTACCCAAAAACCTACTCTTTCTATAACCAAAAGCGCATTGATTTTTGTCGTATACTTTTATTTTACCCTGCTTTAAGGTTTCCACGGTAGTTATACAGTCGGATATACTGCGACCAAACGCGCCCGCATTCATTACCACTGCGCCACCCACCGTTGCTGGGATACCCGCAAGTGGTTCTAAACCAGAAAGCCTGTGTTCTGTGGCAAACTTAATAACTGCGTCAAGATTTGCGCCTGCCATTGCTCGCACTTGGTCACGCTTAAAAAACACGTCGCAAAGTCCACCAGTTTTTATTATCAAACCGTCGTAACCTTTATCCGAAACTAAAAGGTTTGTGCCGTTACCAAAAACCTTGAACGGAATTTTAAAGCGTTTTGCCGTTTGCACCAAAAAATTTAGCGAATATAAACTGTCAACAACGGCAAGATATTTTGCATTTCCCCCCACACCTAATGCGGTTATTTTTTTCATAGGTTGGTCAAAAGTTATCTTTGCGTGTGAAAACGCTAACAGTTCATCTTTGAAGCCCATATAACTCCTTATATCATTTTACTATATTTTAGTTTTTTTTTCAAGGTTAAACGAGTAATTTTTTTATTTTATTTAAAGCGTCTTTTTCACCGCATACCGCCTGAATTGAAACGCTTTGTAATTCGTGTAAAATTTTAGCGTCTGTAAAGGCGGAAAGTGTGTAATTTGGTTTTGCCGATTGCATTGCTAAAAGGCAATCGTCTTGATAATCTACTTTAGTAAAATCAGAAAACATACCTATACTTGAAAGACTTTGTTGCGCCTTATCTTCTAAAAGAAATTGCAAAAAACTCTGCGCGTAAAACCGTTTGGTTTGGTCGGTAGAAGTTATAACGGCATATTGATATAAATCGTTAAATTCCGTTATAGCCACTGCGCCAAATTCGTACCCTCTATTTTTTAGTCTAAAAATATCTCGCTGTGTCGCTAGAAAAAAAGGGGTTTTGCCCTCAACGAACTTAACGTATGCATCCATAGGCTTTTTAACTTCTATATTTTTTGCAACTATACCTTGCATAGTTAGCGCGGTCAAAGGTTGGGTAAACTGACCTTGTGAAACAAGCAAGTTTTCAATCTCTTTAATATTATCAACGTTAGAAACTATGTTCGGGTTATATATTAAAAAATATCCGCCCCTACACCAAGCAACGGCAAAACACTCTTCGCCTATCTTTCCGCCTTTGCTTACCCTATCTATATTTATTTGAGAAAATCCGCTCACGTCAACGCCTGTGCCGAACGATATTATATCTGGCAATTCACCGTTTTTAATGCTTTCTTTTACCCCTTCTTCCGTTTGATTTGTAACCATAAATAGTACACCGTCGTTGTTTTTTTCATACCAACGCGCAATTTTTAATAAAAATTGTTTTCTTGAACCAACACCGCCCTCAAAACTGTCTACTTGCCAAATGCTTATAACCCCTTTATAAGGGGTTGGGGTTGTGTCCATACCACCGTTTACTATTTTATTTTTACCCACGAACGCAGTAAATGTTATAGAGAATATTATTAAACACCCGAATATTAGCCTTAATATTTTCATAATAAAAGTATATTCGACTTTAGATAAAAAAAGGACTAACCAGAGCGGAAAGTCCTTTTAAATTAAATTTAGTTTTTTAAGCCGTTAAATCTTTACTGCCGAACGCTTTGAACCAACCGATGCTGTTGACGCTTTTTCTATGTCAAACGATTGCTCTATTGCGCTTAAAACGTCTTTCAAACTGATTTTATCTATCTTTTTAAGGCGTTCTTTAACGTCAAATTGCTTATCTAGATACAAGAGATATTTGCCGTAAAGCATCATTTGTGATGCGGTGCTTTCTCTACCTAAAATAAATGCGCTTTTCATCTGTTCTTTACCGCGCAAAAATTCTTGTTCAGTAATCCCCTCTCTCTTAAACCTTTTAACTTCTTCAACTATTGCCTCTACGGCAAGGTCGCGCTGGGCGGTATTTACGCCTGCGTAAATTTCTAAAACGCCGTTATCTTTATATTGTGAAGAATAAGAATATACGCTATACGCAAGACCTAATTCTTCTCTAATTTTTTGAAACAATCTACTGCTCATTCCACCGCCAAGAATAGTATTTGCAATGGCAAAAGCGTCGCTCATTTCGTCGTGCATTGAAAAACCTTTCATTGCAAAGCCCAAGTGCGTTTGTTCAATCGGTTTACTCTTATATAAAAACTTACGTTCGCATAATTCAGTTTTTATTTGGCTTGCGCTATTTTTAGTTTTGAATTTACTAGCAAAGTTCTCTTCAACAAACTTTTCCGCGCGTTCAACGTCAATATCGCCTGCAAGCGCAATTACAACGTTATCTGCGGTATAATATTTATCCATATAGTCTAAAACGTCTTCTCGGGTAAAACGGCGAATATTTTTTGCAGGTCCTAAAATGGTTTGACCTAAACCGCTTTTGCCGTAATAACTTTGCGCAAGCAAATCTAAACATAACTCTTCGGGCGTATCTTCGCTCATATTTATTTCTTCAATAACAACGCCTTTTTCTTTTTCTAATTCTTTTTTGTCAAAAACTGAATTAAAAAAGATGTCGGATAAAACTTCTAAAGAATTTTCTAAATGTTCGCCCGTAGACTTTGTATAATAACACGTCATTTCTTTTGAAGTAAAGGCGTTAATTTGCGCGCCTATTCTATCTATGTGGTCGGAAATTTCAAAGGCTGAACGCTTTTGAGTGCCTTTAAACATAACGTGTTCAATATAGTGTGAAATTCCGTTTTCAGTTTCACTCTCGTTTGCGCTACCAGTTTTTACAAGTATTCCTGCAGATGCGGAAACAAAGCCGTTCATCTTGTTGATAATCAGCCTTAATCCGTTGTCAAATTGCTTAAAATGAATCATAATTTTCTCCGATATGTATACCCTATTCCGCAAGGCTATTGCTTACGGTTACAATATTAAACCCCATCAATTTATAATAGTCGATTATTCTAGGCAAAACTTCTAGAGTGTGTTGCTTGGGGTGCATCAAAATAAAATCGCCGTTTTCGGGATTTTTTGTGGCTCTATTAAAAAGTAAATCTTGATTTGAATCACGCCAGTCTATAGTGTCTTTAGACCACATTATAACTTTATAACCTAAACGTGAGGCAACCTCTAACGTGGTAACTGAAAAACTGCCTGACGGCGGGGCGAATAAGTTTGTTTGAACACCGCTCAAAGCCTTTACTATTGCGCCCGTAAGTTTAATTTCTTCTTCATTTTCACGCTCGCTTAATTTTTTATGGTCTTTGTGAAAATAACCGTGATTTGCAAGTTCGTGCTCTTCATTTACTATTCTTAACAGCGTTTCACCGTTATCGTCTGCCCAACATCCACCCACAAAAAAAGTGGCTTTTACACCCTTTTGTTTAAGCAAATCAAGTATGCCGTTGACTACGGGCGTATTTTCATACACGTTGAACATTAAAGATACGTTTGCGTGTTCACGGTTGCCGTGATAAATTGCCTCAACACCGTTTCCACCGTAAATAGGCACGGCTCTCTCGGGAATAAAACTTACTGCCAACACCAACGAAAATAGGCAAACGAGTATTAAATTAGACGTTAAAGTTATCTTTCTGTTTAGTTTTTTCATTTTACGCACCTCTATGCATATTCTATGAATAAAGGGCGTGTTAAAATTACTTTTAACTCTTTTTGTTAAAAAAAGGCGCAACGGCGTTGCACCTTTTTTTATTCGATTGTTTCAAAATTTGTTACCCTTAAAGATTAAGGGGAAATGTTAATTAAACGGTTTAGAAACGAGTTAGGTTAGGCTCGCTCTTCATAAACGGGTTAGATGCAAGTTGGGCTAGGCTCGACTGCGCAAAAAGATGAGATAGAACGCCTGTTCATCGAAGTTTTTTGCGCTAGGCAGTTAACGACGCCAAACGCAGTATATAAGCCGTTTAATCGTTAACGATTTCCAAAAGTTTAAGGTCTATACCCTTTTCACCGATTTTGATGATTTCAACCTTAACTTTGTCGCCGATATGAAGAACTTCTTCAACAGAGTTGATGCGTTTTTCACTCATTTTGCTGATGTGGATAAGACCGTCTTTACCCGGTGCTAATTCACAGAATGCGCCAACCTTGGGAAGAATTCTAACAACTTCGCTTATGAACATATCGCCAACTTCAGGGTCTTTAGCAATAGACATAATAATTGCTTTTGCTCTTTCTGCTTGTGCGCCGTCGCCAACGCAAGCGATATTTACTCTTCCGTCGTCGTCAATGTCAATCTTAACGCCAGTTTCTTCAATAATCTTGTTGATTACCTTACCTTGCTTACCAACTACGTCGCCGATTTTTTCAGGGTCAATATAGAAAGAAATAATTCTCGGTGCGTATTTAGAAAGTTCTGCTCTAGGTTTATCTATTACTTCAAGCATTTTGCTCAAAATGTGTTGTCTGCCAACGTTTGCTTGAGCGATTGCCTTACGTAAAATTTGTTCGTCAATACCCTTGATTTTGATATCCATTTGGATTGCAGTTATACCCTTTTCAGTACCTGCAACCTTAAAGTCCATATCGCCAAGGAAGTCTTCTAAACCTTGAATATCTGAAAGGATTGAAACTTTGCCAGTTTCGGTGTCTTTGATAAGACCCATTGCGATACCTGCTACAGGTGCTTTGATAGGTACGCCTGCATCCATAAGTGCCAAAGTTGAACCGCAAACGCTACCTTGTGAGGTTGAACCGTTTGAACTCATAACTTCAGAAACGATTCTGATTGCGTAAGGGAATTCGTCTTCACTAGGAATAACGGGTTCTAAAGCACGTTCTGCAAGTGCGCCGTGACCGATTTCACGACGGCCAGGGCTTCTTAAAGGTTTAGCCTCGCCTGATGCGTAACCGGGCATATTGTATTGATGCATATATCTCTTTTCAGATTCGCCGTCAAGACCTTCAAGTTTTTGCGCTTCTGAAAGCATACCCAAAGTACAAGTTGAAAGAACTTGAGTCATACCTCTGGTAAATACGCCTGAACCGTGAACTCTAGGAAGAACGCCTGCTTCACACCAAATTTTTCTAACTTCATCAAGTTTTCTACCGTCAGGACGAATACCTGTGTTGGTAATTTTTGCTCTTACCTTTTCTTTGGTCATATAGTAAAGAGCGTCTTTAATTTCTCTTGCCTTGTCGGGGAAAATTTCTGCAAAGTGTTCAAGACAGTCTTTTTCAACCTTGTCTTGACCCGCTTGTCTTTCGTGGCGGTCAAAAGTATCTAAAGCGTCGTCAAGCATTTTATCTGCGTATTCTCTAACTGCGCTGTCAATTTCTTCAGGAATATGATAAAGTTCCATTTCCTTTTTGGGTTTGCCGATTTCTTTAACGATTTCTTCTTGGAAAGCGCAAAGTTTTTTAATTTCTTCATGACCGAAAAGGATTGCGCCAACCATTTCGTCGTCAGAAATTTCGTTTGCACCAGCCTCAACCATCATAATAGCGTCTTTAGTACCTGCAAGGTTAAGCGTTAAAACACTCTTTGCACGTTGCGCTTCGTCGGGGTTAATAACGTATTCGCCGTCAACCATACCAACAACAACGCTACCAGTAGGACCAGCAAACGGAATATCTGAAATGCTGATTGCGATAGAACTGCCAAGCATTGCTAAAGGTTCAGGTTGGATATCGGGTTCAACCGAAAGAGCGGTTGCGATAACTATTACGTCGTTAAAAAGCCCTTTGGGGAAAAGCGGACGGATAGGTCTGTCAATAAGCCTTGAAGTAAGAATTGCCTTATCTGACGCTCTGCCTTCTCTCTTTTTAAATCCGCCGGGGATTCTACCGATAGAATACATTTTTTCTTCAAAGTCAACACCCAAGGGGAAATAATCCATTCCGTCACGAGGGGATGCAGCCATAGTAACGTTTACCATAACCGCAGTTTCACCGCATCTGACAATGCAAGAACCGTTAGTTTGTTCAGCGTATTTGCCCGTTTCAACGATAACTTCTTTGCCACCTACGGTAGTTTTAAATTCTCTGTAAGTTTCTGTCATTGTTCTCTCCTGTTACAACTCTTATTTTTAGGAACGGCACGCAACTCACGTAACCGCACTTAATTACCTTTTCATTATAAGAAAAATCGGGCGACAAAAAAATTTATGTCGCCCAGATACGTTTTTTCCTACTTTCTCAAATTTAAATCTGCAATAATCTTTCTATATCTTTCGATATCAATTTCTTGCAAATACTTTAAAAGACTGCGTCTTTCACCAACCATCTTCATAAGACCGCGTCTAGAATGATTGTCGTGCTTGTTGATTTGAAGATGCTCATTCAAATGGTTGATTCTTTCAGTGAGAAGTGCAATTTGAACTTCTGCTGAACCAGTGTCGCCCTCATGACGACCAAATTTTGCTATAATTTCTGCCTTTTTTGCCTTTTCCATATTCTTTTTACCTCCTATAATTTATGGAATAATTCGCTCTAAACAAAGTTAAGGGTGGAGAACCGCTAAACCTTGCTTAAAGTATCAAGCCTATTTAGTATACCAAATTTAATCGGTTTTGTAAACTGTTTTGTGCGCCGTTTATTTACTTTTTATTCGTAAATTAGTTAAATTTGAAAATTTTTCTTACGATAACGTAAACAAACATACAGAATTTGCAAACGAGTTTATTGTTTGAACCTGCAAGCCCAACGAACTTACGGCGACATTTTTTATAAGAAACTATGTCTTTTTGTTTAAAATCCGCCCACAAAGCCTTCTTTTTTTCAAAACTTTCTTTAGTGTTTATTTTTATAAGATATATGCTGTTTATCGTCATCAAAATCGAGATGTGCGACAGTAAATATTTATAGAGTTTAGGCGAAGTTTTCATTATTGAATTGATGTCGCACTCGTCTATAAGAATTTTGGTTACCCTTATATGCTGGTCAATTCTCTTCATAATAACGTCTTCTGCAACCGACTGGTCTGCTCTACCGATAAAATATCTATAAAAATCTACGTCTAAATAATAGAAAGTTTTTACTTTCATCAGCGGTTTACAAATAAAAACGTTATCCACGTAAAAAGTGTGTTTGGGAAGTTCAAAATTCATTTCTTTTAGAATTTCCGTCTTATAGAAAAGTGAGTGCATTGCAATAAATTTACCCACTTCAAAAGATTTACTTTCTTCAAAGTTAAAAATTCTGCCAACGGGAAATTCTTTGCGGTAATTTACAAACTTTTGAGTATTATCTTCAACGTGTTCATAAACGTAATTACCTATAATTGCGTCGGGCGCAGTTTGGTCGTCAAACGAACGAATGAGCGACATAAGTTTAAAAAGCGCGTCTTCGTCTGCCCAGTCGTCTGAATCAACCACCTTAAAATATTTACCCGTAGCATTTTTAATCCCTACGGTAACGGCGTCGCCGTGCCCACCGTTTTCTTTGTGAATTGCCTTTATAATCGAAGGATATTCAGATGCGTAACGGTCTGCAATTTCCGCCGTATTGTCCTTTGTAGAACCGTCGTTTACGATTAAAATTTCCGCCTCTTCACCCGCTTTAAGCAAGGAATTTATGCACTTATCCATATAAGCGGACGAGTTATAACAAGGTACTGCAAAAGATATAAGTTTTTTATTTTCCATTTTAATTTTTACCTTTATTTACTCACTCTAAACTAAAGAGCAAAAAAGTTTTTCCTTTTTATTTTTTATTTCTTCTAACTTATTTAAATAAGTTAAAACGTCTTTTGGTGAGGCAACTCTTTCAATTCTCTCACCGCCAGAGAACACACGCTTGCTTATTGCGTTTGCACCGCAAGCAACGTTTTGTGCAATTTCTTCCATAACGTCGATATTATAAACGCACGCTTTGTTTGGTTTAGTATACCCAACGTTTTCAAGGTTGCCTGCCATATATTTTTGTCTATAAAGATAATAGGGTGAATATCCGTTATCAGTAAGCGCGCCAAAAGCGTAGTCAACCATATCTGAAACTTCTTTACCCGAAAGCCTGTTTTCAGTTTCCGCAAGATAAGAACCCCTTTTGATGCACAACGTATGCACGGTTACGTTATCTGGGGAAAGTTCAATGGCTTTATCAACGCTTTGCTTAAACACGTTAAAATCTTCGCCCTCAAGCCCTGCGATTAAATCCATATTGACAGAAAACATATCTTTTGCAAGATTATATTTTTCCACAAGTTGTTCAGCCGTGTGATTTCTGCCAAGTTTTTGCAAAGTTACGTTAGAAAAAGTTTGTGGGTTTATGCAAATTCTTGTTACGCCGTGCGCCTTTAACATTTTAAGATTACTTTTAGTAATAACGTCTGGTCTACCCGCCTCTACGGTATATTCTACGCCAGTGTTTATTTTGTCAATAGCGCATAGAATTTTTTCTAATCTTTCGTCAGATAGAGCGACGGGCGTTCCACCGCCGATATAGATACTACGTAATTTTTTTATAAATTTTGCGCTAAAATTTATTTCATCAACAAGCGCATCAACGTAAGCGTCAACGTGCTTTTGCGCGCTCTTTATATCTGCACTTATGAACGAACAATATTTACATCTAGACGGACAAAAGGGAATAAAAACGAAAAAATCGGTGTTTTGGTCGTTTCGCTCGTAAATTCCTTTTTGTGTATCAATAACCCTTTTAGTTAGGGCAGTTTTTTCTTCACTAACTTTCATAACGTCAGTAAAAAACTCGGTAAATTCCCCGACTTTTTCTATCTGTTGATAAGCAAGTTTTGTGGGGCGTATGCCCGTTAAAGCACCCCAAGGTAATTGTTGACCAGTTAGGCGTGAAAGCCCTTTATATAGAGAAAGTTTTGCAAACCTTTTAACAAGGCGTTTCTTCTCTATTTCCCCACCCTTAACGTCAACTAAATTACCGTAGGCGTAAACCTTGCCGTTAAGCGTTACCGTGTTGACGAATTTGTTTTCATTTTCACTGAAACGGTGGCGGATTTTGATGTCGTCTGCGCCGTCAAATAAATTTACTACCTCTTGTAATTCACTTTGTAAAAATTCTAAATTAGTATCAATCATAATCAGCAAATACGTTATATTTTCTCTCGTGAGAGAGCGTTGTAAATTCTTCGTGCCCAGGGTAAACGGTATAATCACCCTCAAGAGCAAAAAGTTTTTTAACCGAATTTATAAGGTCTGCCCTGTTGCCCGTGGGAAAATCCGTTCTTCCCACCGAACCTAAAAACAAAGTATCCCCAGTAAAGAGCATATCGCCAACTAAAAAGCAAACCGACCCGTCGGTATGCCCAGGGGTTGCAATCACTTCAAAAGTTATGCCTGCAAGGTTAAGTTTTTCGCCGTCGGTAAAAGTGCCGTCAGCCGTCAACTCGTCAAACTTTCTGCCAAAGCGACAGCTCAAATTTCCATCACCACGCAACTTATTCTCGTCAACTGCGCTAACGTAAACCTTTGCGCCGTCGTCTTGTAATTTTTTGGCGTTACCTGCGTGGTCAAAATGCGAGTGTGTGAGCAAAAGGTATTCTATTTTTATGCCCAACTGCTCTTCAACTTGCTTTACCTTTTTATAATTCTCTCCGCCGTCGATAACAACCGCTTGTTTAGTTTGTTCGTTCACTAAAAAATAGGTATTTACACGCAGAGGTCCTGAACTTAAATGGTATAATTTCATCAATTAGCCGTCCTAAACACGTCAATAATTTTGGGTTCTTGACTCAACTTCTTTATAAGGTTATTAAGTTCGTCTTTTCCGTTAAGCCTTATATGGAAATCGACGATTGCTTGATTCGTTTTAGGGTCAATTCTACCGTTTGTTGACACAATGTCAAGTTTAAGTTGCGCAACAACCGACGCAACGGTAGTAAGAACTTCAGTCTGCGTATTGCCGGTAACTTTAATACCTGCGTTATAAACGCTGTCAGCGGTTTCTGCCCAAGAAACTTCAATAATTCTATCGTCTTCAGTATGCTTTAAGTTTGGGCAATCTTTTCTGTGCACGGTTACGCCGTGTCCACGAGAGATAAACCCAACTATTTCGTCGCCCGGAACGGGGTTGCAACAACCTGCAAATCTAACCAAAAGCCCCGCCATTCCTTTAACTTTTACACTACCGTCGCCCTTTTTGCCAGTCTTAAAGAATTTGGTAACTTCTTGTTGGGGTTGGCTCTTTCTGTGATAGTCTATAAGTTTAACCACCACTTGATTGACCGAAACTGCACCGTAACCAACAGACGCAAACATTTCGTCTTGACCATTAAAAGACATTTTGGCGGATATTGCCATAAAAGCGTCTTCAGTCAATAATTCAGACATTGAGTACCCTCGGCGCTTGATTTCCGCGTCGAGCATAACCTTACCCGTTCTAACGTTTTCTTCTTTCATTTCACGCTTAAAGAACTGCTTAATCTTTACGCGCGCGCTAGAACTTTTTACTATTTTAAGCCAGTCCCACGAAGGACCTTTTGAACTTTGTGAAGTTACTATATCTACAACGTCGCCAACGCTTAAAACCGTGTTTAAGGGGACCATTTTGCCGTTCACTTTTGCGCCTACGCACTTATTGCCGACTGCAGAGTGAATGCTATAAGCAAAATCAAGTGGCGTTGCGTCTTTAGGCAAACTTATAACGTCGCCCTTTGGCGTAAACACCAAAACTTCCGAACTGTAAATATCGCCTTTCAAAGAATTTAAAAACTCTTTGCTATCTTTAAGACCGCCCTGCCATTCCATAACTTCTCTTATCCAAGTAAGTCTTGTATCAAGGTCGTCTGCAATATTCTTTTTCTCTTTATATTTCCAGTGCGCAGCGATACCGTATTCAGCCGCGTGGTTCATTTCGTAAGTTCTAATTTGAATTTCAAAAACCTTACCGAAGTTGGTTGCTACCGTTGTGTGAAGTGAACGGTACATATTTGGTTTTGGCGTTGCTATATAGTCTTTAATTCTACCTGGAACTGGTTTCCAACGGTGGTGAATTTTGCCAAAAACTTCGTAACACTCGTCAACCGTGTTTACTATAATTCTAATTGCAACAAGGTCGTAAATTTGGTCGAGCGTTTTATTGCGCTCTTTCATTTTTCTATAAATGCTGTAAAGGTGCTTTCTTCTGCCGAAAACGTCTCCACTAATTTTAGATTCAGATAAAATATCTTTTACTTCTAAAACCACTTGGTCAACCATTTCTACGTTGGCTTTAAGGCTTTCTTCTATACTAGTAGACAGATATTCATAAAAATCAGGCTCAAGATATTTTAAGCAAAGGTCTTCTAACTCACACTTGATTTGCGATATGCCAAGTCTATGAGCAAGCGGTGCAAAAATCTCTAGCGTTTCACGCGCCATTCTTTGTTGACGCTCTTTAGATAAAAAGTTGAGCGAACGCATATTATGAAGTCTGTCTGCCAACTTGATTATTATAACCCTTATATCTTTCGCCATTGCAACGAAAATTTTACGGAAGTTTTCTGCCTGTTCTTCTTCTTTTGAGTGGAATTGAATTTTATCTAGTTTGGTAACGCCCACAACTAATTCTAAAACTTCTTCACCAAATTCTTTACGAATATCCCCTTCCGAAACGGCAGTATCTTCAATAACGTCGTGCAAAAAGGCTGCCGCAACGGTTGCTGCGTCAAGCCCAAGGTCGGTAAGAATACTCGCAACAGTACAAGGGTGAATAAAATATTCTTCACCCGATGCGCGTTTTTGGTTAGCGTGCGCCCTGCGTGCATACTCATAGGCACGTTTAAGCAGAGCGTAATCTTTACCGTTATAGGTGTTTTCAAGTCTTGTAAGAAGTTCTATCATACGTTTACCTTTAACGAATAAATTTTACTATATAGTTGAGAATTTGTCAACGCGTTTTTCACTTTTTCATTAAAAAGGAATCTTTTGCCGTCAACCGAAAAAATGCCAAGTTCTAAAAATACTCTAACTACAAACGTTGATTGCAGAGTGTTTTCAAAGGGTATATATTTTTTACAAAAATCTACGGCGTTATTAAAATATTTTCCGTTAAGACTTATAAGTATAGCGTAAATTCGCTTAAAATCTTCTCTATCTATACTAATTTTGTCATAAAAAGGCTTAAAATCTACCTCTTTACCGTCAAGATATTTTAGCATCTCTACGTCTAATTTATACGGCAGATAATCTTCGCTGTCGTCAAAATGCGCAACTACGTTTTTAAGGTAACCTTTAAGCGACTCTCTATTTTTATAAGAGGACAAATTAGCCTCGAAAATAATGCTCTTCTGTACGTTTTGAGAAAGGGCGTAAACGTTTTTCTCGCCGTTAAAATCAAGAATTTCTATAGTTTTAGTTGTGAAAGAATAGTGCGGTGAACCTATTTTTAAGGGCATTGATTCTATTGCGTTTTCTCTGCAACTAAACAGCGGTCTACGGTTACCCACGCCACACGGTTCAAGCAATTCTATTTCTTTTGCAAATCTTATTGAAAAAGCCCCTTCAATTTCCCACTCAACGTAAACCTTTTGTTCGCCGTTTATATTTATTTTCGACTGCAAAACGTAATCGTTTAACGCAATTTTAAGAGCGTTGAAATTGTCTTTGCTTACGGATACACCTGCCGCCTGCGAGTGTCCGCCAAAGGTGATTAAAAGGTCTTGAACGGAATTTATTGCGTCGTAAATATTAAACCCTTCAACACTTCTTGCCGACCCTTTATAATATCCGTCGCAACCAGCAAAAACAATCACGGGTTTAGCGTAATCTTCTACGAGTTTAGCGGCAACTATACCTATAAAACCCGTGCGCCAACCCTCGTCTGCAACCAAAATAATTTGGTCTTTTTGCAGACAATTATTTTCAATTTTAGCCTTTGCCTCTCTGTAAATTTTATCGCATTCTGCCTGTCTTGCAACGTTATACGCGCCAAGACGAGTTGCCAAGTCGAAAATTTTATTTTCGTCTTCTTCGGTAAAAAGTTTTAGGGCGGTTTCAGCATCACCCATTCTGCCACCCGCATTTACTCTAGGCGCAACGTTATACGCAAGCGTTTGAGCGGTAACTTGTTTATTTAAGTCGCCTATTAAATATTTAAAACACGAACGCAAGGTCTTTTTGTTGTTAAAAAGTTTTAACCCTTCAACCACAATATCTCTATTCTCTTCGACCAAATCCATACTGTCGGCAACGGTGGCAAGAGCAACAAAATCTAAATACGTATCCGCTTTTTTACCAACCAAGGCGTAACCGAGTTTATAAGCAACACCAGCACCGCAAAGGCTAGCAAACGGATATTTTTGCCCAGAAATTTTGGGGTTGATTTTTATGCAATTTGGCAAATTTTGCGGGGGTTCGTGATGGTCTGTAACTATAACGTCAATACCCCACTTTTTAAGTTCTTCAATCTTATCGCCATCACTAATTCCACAGTCAACGGTAATTAGCAAATCTATTTTTTCAATTTGATTAAAATTAGAAACCGTGTCTAAATTCAAGCCGTAGTTATCTTCTCTTTCTGGAACGAATTTTCTTGCGTTAATTCCAAAATCTCTTAAGGCGTTATAAAGCACGGCGGTAGCGCAAATCCCGTCTGCATCATAGTCGCCGAAAATAAAAACGTTTTCTTTAAAATCTTTAGCGCGCGTAATTCTTTCAACAGCCTCTTTCATTCCGTCGAATAAATAAGGGTTATTAAAGCCGTTTTTACCTGCATTTAAAAAAGATTTTGCCTTTTGAACGGTGTCTATTCCACGGCAAAACAAAAGCCTTGCGGTATCGTATAAAATACCACATTCGGCTGAAATTGTGCTTATGACGAGCGACTCGCTTTCGCTCGGTAATTTGCCGTAAACTATTTTCATTTTACTACCCTTTTAAATCGAATAAGGCGGAAAGATATTCCGCCTTAACGTGCTTTAGATTTAATTAAAAGTGATTATTTTTTATTCTTTTTGCAGTTCTTTATCAACGACCATATAAGTGGCGTTACGAAATAACTAGATGCGCAAGCGCATAGACCTGCAAGCAAAACTTGACCGCCAACTATAATCATATACGGCACGAAGAACACCGAAATTGCAACTGCGATAACTGCAAAAGCAATAGCAGTGAACAAATATTTTTTAATCTCGGTTGCCATAACCTTTTCGGTAATCACAACTGCGTCGGGTTTGCTTTCTGCAGAATTTTTATATTCTTCTCTAAACCTTGCACTAGTTGCCACCGATAAAACGCTTGCCGTTACGGTTGCAAGCGCAATGGATGCGCCCAACAAAGGATAAGCGGGTATTCTGGTTATTGCCATAATAGCAACGAACGCAAGCGCCGAAAGTATTGAAGAACCTATCATAGCCGTAGCGCCCGAAAGTTTTTCCATAATGAGTGCGTAAACGAAAGTTGCAACGACGCCTATTGAAAGCGCCAAAATCAACCAACCTGCATCAAATTTATCATTGCCGATAACGGTTGAATATTCTGCCGTTGCCTTCACCCCTGCGCAAGTTGTGTTTGCGTCAAGTTTATCTTGAATATGTTTTGCAAGTTTTACCGTGTCAATCTTTACGTCTTTGCTAAATTTATAAACAAGAATTTTACCCTCGTCTAAATCTTGAAAAGCGTATTTAGCAGATTTAACACCGTTCTTTTCAAAGTAGTCTTCAGTAGAAGAAAGAAGAACTGATTTTGCATCACCTGCGTTTTGTTCTATTGCAACGCGAAGTTCATATCCGTTTTTATAATCAATAGTTTGGTTAAATTGAAAAATACCTAAAAGGGTCATACCCACAACTAGAACCGCAAGCGTTATTACTATAAAAAGTTTATTTTTCTTATTGAGCAAGTTCATAATTACGCCTCCTTTTTAGCAGTTTCGGGTTCACGCTTAAAACTCAAAAACTTTTCTTTGTTTTTAACAAGTGGCATAATCAATGCGTTATACATTCTTGTAAACACTAAAGTTGAGATTAGTGAAACTACTGCGCCGATACCAAAAGTAATTGCAAAACATTGAACAACGCCTTTTGTGAAAGCGAAGAGCGCTAACGCAAACAAACCTGCAATTACGTTGATGTTGATGGTGGGAACGATTGCTTGCTTAAAGCCCTTGTTTACTGCTGCTTTAACGGTTTTTTTGCTATTTACAAATTCTTCTTTAACACGTTTTGCAAGTATAACCATACCGATACCACAAAGCACGGTTGCAAAGCAAATACCAACTACGCCACCCATATTGAGAACAATATTTGGTACGCCTATTAAAAGCCAACCTTCACCAAGAATAAAGAGCAAGGTTGAAAGAGCAACTATAACGCCAAAACCTTTGTAATATAAAACTTCAATTATCATCAAAACTAATACTAGCGTGATGATTGCAACTGCGCATTTTAACGCAACGTCTTTACCGTAAGGTGAAGTAACTTTAGCCACGTCTTCAACTTCGTATTTATATTTAAGTCCGCCACTTTGCATTTGAAGAGCCATTTGCTTTGCTGCAGATGCAACTTCAGAATACAAAGGCATAACACGCTTTTTAGTAAAATAATCTTTGCTGATTTGGTCTTTAAATATTACGTTTTCTTCGCCCTCTTCAGTTTCGCCAAGAGTTATCTTTAAGAAATAAGTTGCGTCGGCCTCTATCAACTTAACAAGTTCGTCGTAAGCCTGTTTAGTAAACTCGATATCAATTTCGTAACTACCAGTTGTAACTTCGCCCTTATACTTTGCAGACTTTATAACCTGCATATCTTGCAAAATTTCCGTAAAAATATTGTCTTCACTAGTGCCACCGAAAAACTTAAGTTCGCCGTGCGCCATAACGACTTTCATATCCGATTCAAGCGTGTCGGTAGTTTTGGTTTCTATTCTAATTTTATAGTCTTCTACGCCCGCTTGAGTGCTTCTTATTGCTTTAACCGAATACGCACCATAACCGAGTTCGCCAAGTCTATATTCCAAAACGTCTAACACGGTGTTTATATTATCGTCAACTTCGTCTTCATTGTCCGACGCAAGTTTATAAGTATACGCCGTTCCACCAGCCAAGTCGTAATCTAAGTCTATAGCGCCTAATAGAGAATTATAATTTTTAACCCCTACAGGAAAGCGAATAAACGTCATCACAAGCACGAACGCCACGATAACGCTTAATATAGACAATAAAGTTATTGATTTACCTTTGCTCATCTCTGCCTCCGATACGGAAGAAAAACCTTCCGCTTATTTTAACAAGCCTATCCTAGAAATTATACTACATTGAACGGCGTTTGGTCAATAAAAAAACAAGTTTTGTTAATTTTTTATATTGTTTTTTTACATTTTTTTACAGTTTTAACCCAAGGCACGCTCATTTGCAGTTGTTTTTTGATTTGCGTTATAAATTAAAATCAAGGAGCGACTGTTACGTTCCTTGAATTTTTTTGTTTGAAAAGTTTTTTTAATTGCGCAAATTAACCACCGTTCGCTATCAACAAAACCAGACCAACTACAAGCGCAATGCCCAACAAAACGGTAAGTATAACTTTCAACGGAGATATAGGCGTTTTGCCATACACCTTGCCGGTACTTCCGTTGACGAAAAAGTTATAGTTCTTTTTGTTAAACTGGTAATTGCCAACGTAGATAGGCAACATAACGTATTTATAAGTTACGTTAGAGTGCGTTGTTGAAACGTTTAGATAATCAACCTTATCGTAAGAATATTGCGACAATATTTCCGAACGTAAGTCGCTATCGATTATTTTTTTTGCGTTATCCCAACACTCACTTAACTTGCTATCGTAATGATACGCCATAAACCCTAAAAGGTATTCTTCTTCATACACCTTGCCGTTATTCGTGTCGAACGGCGAAACTTTGTCAAGTTCTTTCTGCCCAAATCTAGAGCCCGCAGTTACCAACAAATCGTCGTAATTATGATTAAACGTGCCACGTATATTGCGCCAAACGACGTAAGTTTGCGTGCGCCTATTTTTGCCCGAACCAACCGTTCTAGTATGCGTTTTGCCTATTCTGCCTTCGTAATAAGAAGTGGTTTTGCTATCAAAAGTAAAACAGGGTGCGTAAACGCCTTTCACGTTGTCCGTCTTTATGTTCTTTTTGAATTTTCTAGGGGCGTAAAAACGACGCTTTGCCCAAGTTTTGCTCAATTCAACCGCATTGTTTTCCCCTATCGAAAAAGGTATAAGCCCGTGCGGTTTTATGCCTGCTAACTCTTCTGTTAAGCGAACGTGCGAAGTTCCGCAAAACGGACAAAATCCTGCCGTTTCACCTTGTTTTAACACCACTTTTGCGCCACAATTATCACAGCCGAAAACAACCGCTTCTTCAGCAGTCCATTGTGGGGAATTAAAAAGCCCCTCTCTTAAATCGTTTTCTTCTGCAATTTTATTAGAGCCAAAACTCTTTTTAGTTCCGCAATGCGGACACAAAAGCGTTTGAGATTCAGGGTCAAACACCATATTTGACCCACAACCGTCACATTTAACCGTTTCGGTTTCCACCTCTGTTTCAGCCGTAACGCCCTGCACTCTCTCTTTTTCCGACATAAACTTTTTTATTAAAATTCGTTAAGTTCTTCTAGCATTTTTTCAAGGTCTGCGCCGTGAACGTCAGCCGCTTCACCAACAGTTTCACCGTGAGCAAGAGCGCAACCTAAACAATGCATACCGTGCGACATAAGAATATCGCCTGCCTTGGGGTTAAGTTGAATTGCCTCAAAAATAGTGGTATTTTCCGTAATTTTCTTTTCCATAATAAAACTCCTTTGCTTTTAATATTTATTTCCGCCAAAAAATAAACGGCAGAAATATCTTTCTACCGTTTTATTATATAATTATTTTAGGTTTAAGTCAATTCTTTTTTGTAAACCGATAAATTTTTATCTTTGATATTATGCTAAAACTAGGCGTTACGCAATGTAACCAAAGTTTTATAATTGACCGCTAAAAAAATTTAGTTAAAGTTTTACACCAGCGAATTTTCCCTTTCGGATAATTTGAACTTCGCTAAACCCACAACTTTTAACGTATTCAATGGTTTGATTGTAATTGCAGTCTAATAAGTTTTTATCGTGGCAATCAGACGTTATTATTATTTTTCCGCCAAACTCTTTCATCTTTTCTAAAATAAATCTTTGAGGATACGGCGTTGTTCTATATCCACGGGCTATTGCGCCGGTGTTAACTTCAAAAATACCTATTTTATCAGTCAAATATTCCAAAGTTTCTAAAGCGTATTTTTGATACTCTTTGCTTTCGGTGTCGAACAAAAACGCTTTTTCTATATTCTTTGTAATAATATCAAAATGCCCAACTATGTCAAAATTACCGTATTTAGGCAACAATGCAAGTTGATTATAATATTCTTTTGCAAAAAGCAATCCGTTTGAATTAAAATACTCGTCAATAACTTTTTGAACGACGTCTGCAGAACAGTCAAAACCAACGTATCTATCGTTCATTTTAAGATAATGCATAGAACCGATAAGGTATTCGTAACCCGCTTGAGAAACGTGTGAATACATATCTATTTCTAGTCCGCAATAAACTTCAATCTTTTCACTATATTTTTCTTTTAAACTATATATTTCTCTTTTGTATTCTTCCGTTCTGTCTAATATTGTTAAGTTTGAATAGTTAGTGGGTGAGTGTCCTGAAAAGCCTATTGCGTCAAAGCCTAACTCTATTGCCTTTAATATCATATCTTCCGGCTTATCTTTGCCGTCGCAATAAACGGTGTGCGTATGTAAATTTTGCTTATACGTCATAATTTTTCCATATCCTTTATACCCTGTGCATACCAGTCTTGCGTTTCGGGGTTTAACCATAATCCGTTTTGTCTTCTATATTCCATATCGTAAATATCGGCATAGTTTGAAGATATTGTTACGTAAAGTGTAACTTCTCTAACGAAAGGAATTTCTACCCTTTGACCGTCTTTCATTGTTGAAACAGTATAATTTGAATCGGTATAAAATTTAATGGTGTATTGACCTTCGGTAAGTTCGTTCATTATGTATTGTAGTCTAGTCCATTCTTCGCCGTTGACAACAACTTTGGGCGTACTATTGTTGAATTTTGCAGACAAATGTATCGGGAAAAAGGTTGTCCACAACAATTCGTTATATCCCCAAATATCTTGTAAAGTACAAGGTGCGCACTCTACTTTGTTGCTAAATTGAGATTTTTGTTCGTTACAGCCCGTAACCGTAAACAGAGAAACAACAACTAAAACCAACGATAAAATTCTTAAAACTATTTTCTTCATAATTAAATCTCCTTTTTACATTATATATCGCAAATACAAATTTGTCAACGCGTTAATATAAAATGTATAAATAATGATGGTATAGTAGTCTTAATCATCACTTGACGACCGAACGTTGAGCGTTCTAACTAAACCATTCCATAACAAAAGTGGACGGCTTTTTGCCATTGTTTTTTATCTGCAACGCTTAACTAGGGTGATGAGAAGCACCTACGCTTGCGCTACGGTGGTCTCGCCCGTCTTTGTTTGTCCGTCATTTGACGACCGAACTTTGAGCGTTCTAACTAAACCATTCCATAACACAAGTGGATGGCCTTTTTGCCATCCACTTTTGTTATGGAGCAGGTGATGAGAATCGAACTCACAACCACAGCTTGGGAAGCTGTTGTTTTGCCACTAAACTACACCTGCACGTCAGAGCAAATTCCGCTCTAATGTATTTATGCTAGCGCATAAACACAAACTTCGCTACATTGCTCTTCCTTTTTCCCTAAAATCTTTTGTCCCAAAATCTTTTAGGGAGCCCTATTCTTTTCTTTATGCAAATTCCGCTCTAATGTATTTATGCTAACGCATAAACACAAACTTCGCTACATTGCTCTTCCTTTTTCCCTAAAATCTTTTGTCCCAAAATCTTTTAGGGAGCCCTTTTCTTTTCTTTATGCAAATTCCGCTCTAATGTATTTATGCTAGCGCGTAAACTCAAACTTCGCTACGTTGCTATTTATCTAAATTATTCTAAAGTACTAACTGAATTACTTAATTATTATACACAAAAAATTGTAAAAAGTAAACGCAAATTTAAGCAAAATATTGATAAATTTTAATTTATGTGTTATAATTTTAAAAAATTATGTTTGGAGAACCGTATTATGGCTTTATTTTTAAGAATTCTTGAATGGTCTGATAATTCTAACGACACTTTAGTTTATAAATTACCACTTAAAAAAGGCGGTAGAGAAATCAACCACAAAAGTAAACTTATTGTTAGAGAATCTCAACAGGCAATATTTGTTCACAAAGGGCAAATTTGCGACATATTCCCCGCAGGTACTTACGACCTTAACACAGATATCTTCCCTATACTATCTAAACTTGCTGGTTGGAAATATGGTTTTCAAACACCTATTTCAGTAGACGTTTATTTTGTAAACACTAAACAATTTACTGGTAACAAATGGGGAACTGCTAACCCCATTATGATGCGCGACCCCGAATTTGGTGCGATTAGAGTTAAAGGTTTTGGCTCTTACGCTTTTAAGGTTGACGACGCAGGCGTGTTTATGAAAGAACTTTTTGGCACAAATTCCACTTTCTTAACCGAAGATATTACCGACTGGTTAAAAACTATGCTTATCTCTGCGCTTACCGACGCTATAGGCGAAAGCAAAATCTCTGCGCTTGACCTTGCAGGTAATACTTTAGAATTTAACCAAATAGTAAAGGCAACTATACAAAACAAGTTTAAAGAAATAGGTTTGCTACTCACTAACCTTTTCATTGAAAATATGTCCGTTCCACAAGAAGTTGAAAAGGCTATTGACGAACGCAGTAAACTTGGAATTTTGGGTGATAAAACTGACGTTATGATGAAAGTTGCGGCGGCAGAGGCAATGAAAGACGCTGCTAAAAACGAAGGTATGGGCGGTGCGTTTATGGGCGCAGGCGTTGGGCTTGGCGCAGGCGCAGGTATGGGTAGCATTTTTGCCGACGCTTTTAAGGGTGCAAGTTCTTCTACCCCCACCCCCGAAAAAGAAAAACCGCAAGCAGAAAAAACTTGTTCGCAATGTGGTGCAAAAATTAGCGCAAAAGCAAAGTTCTGCCCCGAATGCGGTGCAAAAGCACCTTCAAAAAAGTTCTGTTCTGAATGTGGCGCAGAACTTGGCGGTTCGGGTAAATTTTGCCCCGAGTGTGGCGCAAAACAATAAAAATTCAAAATAGTTTAAAACGCTCTTTCAACGTAACGTGAAAGAGCGTTTTTTATTAACCTAAATTATTAAACACAAAAGTAAATATAAGAGCGGAATTGTAACAACGGATAAAACTGTGTTAAAAAGCGTATAAACCGTTCCGTTATCTGTGTCGCCGTTATACGCATCTGCAAGCGCAGTCGATAAAGCAGCGGTGGGCATTGCAAACGCAATAAACATTGTCATAACCATATTTTCGTCAAGCCCAGCAAATCGGTAAAAAATTAAGGTTACCGCAACTGAAAACACGGGGATTAAAACGAGTTTTATAAACGCAACGTAATAATTCTTCCACGACGCAAACAGCGCGCTTAACTTTATTCCCGCCATCTTAATGCCAAGTATTGTCATAGAGAGCGGTGTAACTATTCCCTTAAAATAATCTGAATAACTTTGAATTTCAGGTAGATATTTCTTTACGCCGACTAGATTTAATATTATACCCAACACGAAAGAAATAAGCACGGGGTTAAGAAAAACCTTTTTTATATCTATAGTCTGCTTATCCCCCGAAACCAAATAAGTGCCAAGCGTATATATGAGAGTGTTATTAACGATATTTGCCACTACTAAATACGTTACCACTTTACTTGACGCACCAAAAACTGCGGCGGCAAGGGGCAAACCTAAAAAACCGTTATTAGAAAATATTGCGCAAAAACGTTCCATTCCCTTTACTTTTTTGTTCCAAAGCGCGTCGTTACTTTTATTGTCAGTTGCAAGCGCGCCAGACAAAAAGAAAAAGAATAAAGTAAGCACGGTAGATATAAGCGCCGACCACAAAAGATTTAATGCAGTTTTGCCGTTTAAATCAACGCCAAGCGTACCCGAAAGGATAAGAAACGGCATGCCAACAAGCGTCAAAAGTTTTGAAAATACGCCAGAGTGTTCGGATTTTAGACATTTACATTTAACTAAAACGTAACCTGGAACTGCAAGTAGAATAAAAATTATTACGTTTTTAAGCATAGGGAAAAAAGTGTTCATATTATTTTTCTAGCAATTCTTTAAGAATTTTTTGACCTTCTTCGATAATTTTTTCGGCAACGCCCTCTTTAAAATTAGATGCCTTTGCCTCGTAACCACCCTCTTTATAAGCGTCTTTCATAGGGAAATAGCCTTCTTTTGCATTAGTATTGCAAGTGGGCAAAATAAGGTCGTATCCACTAGTTTCTTTAAGCCCTCTACCCACGCCGGTAAACGGTTCCCCTGGAATACCGAACATAGCAACCGAACCTATTCTAACCGCAGAAAAAAGCATAGGGAAAGTGTCGGGCGCATTTTCTAGCCTAACCTTTCTTGCGGAATCAGCAACAACGGTTGTTAGCATCATTGCCTTGAAAGGTATTTCATCATCTCGCCCAGCGTTGTGCAAATCGTTATATTTATGAGCAAGTGGCATTTCTTCAGCAGTGGGCTTATTTGAAGGAATTTGCACGATTTTTTGCACGTAATCAATAGAATTTACAGGTATGTAGTTTACTTTATCAAAAACTTGAAGAACGGCGCCCGTTACTACCCTTGCCATATATTTTGTATGAGCATATCCACGAGAACAACCGTCAAAATCGTTAAACATTCCGTTAAAGTCGCCAGAAGTTGGAAAAACTTTAACGTGGTTTACGTCACCTTGCGCGCCGTTAAAGAATATACATTTTACGTCGTCTAGCACTTTTTCAACAGTATGTCTAGTAAGAGTTGGCCAGTCGCCTGATATAAGTTCGCCACCAACGGTATCGGGGTGATTAGCAAAGTTTACCACAACTACCGAAGACGCATTTTCTCTATCAAAACGAAGAACGTTTACCCTTTCGTCAACTTCGCCTATAGGTTCTTTTATGTCGGGATTATTAACTCCAGGGTTAGTGCGAATTGAACCGTCTTTCATTCTAAAACGACGGATAAAAGCAATGTTTGGCGCATTGCCTATTCCGTAACCAAGAACGGCGGGTTTTAAATCTGCAAGCGCGCATTTAGAAACTTCAATAAGTTTTTCACATAGCGTTTGTTTGTATTCGTTTATAAGCACGTCGTCAGTTTCTGGCAAGAGCATAGGTCCTGTGTGAGTGTGCGTAGAATGTATATAAATTGCATCCATAGGCACGTTTGTGTTTTTGCTTATTTCACTTCTATAAACGTCTAAAATAGGCTTAACCAAACCGCAGTGGTCTACGGCAATAAGCAAAACCTTTTTATCCCCACAAGAAATAGCAACGGCGTTTGCCTCTAAATCATCTAAAACGCCTTTTGCAAAACGGTCTACGTAATACCCTGCTATGCGTATGCCCATAGGTGGATTTATTACTATGCGTGAAAAACCAACTTCTAACTTTTTCATTTTATTCTCCTTAAAAAATTATACAATTACACCATATAATAGCAAGCCAAACAATGCAGATATGATTATTAGCAATATAGGTGAAATTTTCTTTTTTGTTATTTTTTTATAAACCAAATGCGTAGTTGCAACTATTGCAAATATTATAAGCGCTTTCCAGTCAAAACTAAATGCGTCGTAAACGGTAGAAAGTGAAAACATAACGCTCAAAAACATTGTTACTGCCGTGCCTAAAATTAAGCCGACTACAACGGGGCGCAAACCTTCTAAAAAAGCCTTTACACCTGCAAAATGCAAAAGCCCCTTTATAACTGATGCCACTACTAAAATAATAACGAACGACGGCAACACCACGCCAAGAGTTGCGCAAAATGCGCCAAGTAAACTAAACCCTATCCCCCCCAAGGTTGCGCCTTGAGTTGCGCCGATAAATGTTGCCATATTTATTGCAATAGGTCCTGGGGTAGATTCTGCAACGGCAATAAAGTTCATAACTTCTTCATAAGTCATCCAACCGTGAGAAATCACTTCGTCGGTAACAAGTGGAATCATTGCGTAACCACCGCCGAAAGACACCGCGCCTATTTTAAGAAAAGTTAAAAACACTTCTAGGAGTAAAAGCATTATTCTCTACCCCCTTGTTTAGCGTCGTCTTTATCTTCAATTTTTTTCTTATTGCGGTTTTTAATATAACCTATTAAATAAACGGTAAGACCAACCACACCGCCTATAAGAATATAGAAAATGCTAGAAAAATCTATTGCAAACGCAGAAAAACCCACTAAACATAATATAGTAAGTATAAGCATTATTAGATTTACGGGTGTTTTTTTTACGCCTTTTACCATTTTTAAGCCTGCAGATAATATTAAAAACACTACGCACGCCTGTATTCCACGGAAAGCATATTGCACCCAAACGAATTGCAAAAATTTATCAAAGACAAGTGAAATGCAAAATATAATGATAAATGACGGCAACACTACGCCAAGCGTTGCAAAAAGTGAACCTAAAACGCCCGCGTTTTTATAACCTATATAGGTAGCGCTGTTTATTGCAATAGGTCCTGGGGTAGATTCTGCAATGGCAATAACGTCAATAAATTCTTCGTGCCCTATCCACTTTTTTTTCTCAACGAACTCTCTTTCCATAATGGCAATCATAGCGTAACCACCACCGAAAGTGAACAGACCTATTTTAAAAAAGGCTAAAAATAATGCTAATGCTCTTTTAATTTTTTCCATAATTTTATCCAACCTTTTTTATTATACATTTATTTTAAATATTATGCAAACTTTTTGCACTCTTTTATTGCGTCAACAAAAATAAAAACACCGCCCAAACAATGAACGGTGTTTATAAATTTAATAGTGATTAAATAATTTCAATACCTGTGAGAGCGCAGAAATCTTTGATGATTGCCGTGTTGTCGCCATAAGAAATTATATAGTGTTGACCCATAACGTTTTGAGCAAAGTGTTCGGTGTCGGCAAGCAACACTTTAAGACCTGCAAGTTGCGGAGCGGGTTTATCCCAACCGCATTCTTCCCAAGTTTCGGGGGTAGTGCCTTCGCCAGTTACCATATGCAAATAATATTTGCCATCGGTAAAGGTCAATCTGCACATTGTGAGAAGTCCCGTTTTAACCTTTGAAACGTTAAGCAAACTTTGTGATAATTCGCCAAACGCTGCAGGATAAACTGTGGTTTTTCCGTCAACGACTTCTACGGGAACGTAGTCAGGTACGCCAGCCAAAACGCCGTCTTCAAAATATTCATAGAACTCAAGATATGCGCCTATTTGACCAGTCAATTTATTTACCATAATTTGAGTTACGTTGCCCAAGCAATCGTTTTCAGGGATAGTGCAAAGTCCGTCTTCAGCAAGAAGAGTAAAGATAGGTGCGGGTGGGAAACCTAAAAGTTTCTTAAATCCGTCAACGTCTTTAAGAGAGATTGCGTTCAATCCCCTCTCATTGCAAATTTCTTTAACTGCAAGATAATATTTAGCAGCGTTTTGCATAGCCTCTTCGTCAGGGGTTTTTAAGAAGTTCCACTTCTTAATTCTTTCATCAATTACCTTTTGAACGTCTGCTTTAGCAATTTTGTCTGCTCTTTGAACAACTTCAAGCATATCAAAACATTCAATTTCCGTGCCAACCGCTTTCTTTAATGAAAGGCCGTCGAACATAGTTCCATAAAGTTGCATATCTCTATAACCAACTTGACCAACCCTTGCGGTACGCATTGCAGAATATGCGCTTGCTGCTTTAGCAAAAGTTAAAACCTTGTCAACGTTAGATGGTTTTTTAACGATATCATAAACGTATTTGAACTTTATTCCCATATCTGAAAGAGCCTTTCTCAATGCAGAAGTACCTGCTTGGTCAGCAGTGGTAACCAAATGCCCGTCTTCATACCAACCGCAAAGCCCCCAAAGAACCATAGGTTTATCTTTGAACTTGTCTAAAACTTTAACTACTGCGTGAGAAGGTATCCAACCAGCAACGCAAAGAACCATAACGTCAAATTCTTTATCTGAAAAATATTTTACAGCGTTGTTGATATAAGTTTCTTCGTAATCGTCACGAATAGGATAGAAAGGATAAACTTCGGTTTCGTTAGTTTTAAGGCTTTCGCAAGCGGCTTTACACTTTCTTTCAATAACTTCTATCGGCGTGTTTACTTCGCCGAATCCAGCAAATGCAATTTTAATCATTTAAATATCTCCATCAATTTTTTTTCTTTTTCTTTATAATCTGCGTAAACTTTTTCATACGCAGGGTTATCCACTTTATAAGATTTATCGGTGGCAACTATGCTTTGGGTGGCTTTTTGTTCGTTTTCAAAAACACCGATGCCTACGCCTGCAAAAATTGCGCTACCTAAACAAGCCGTTTCGTTTTGCTTTAAGGTAACTATCTCTTTACCTAAAACGCCCGACTTAATTTCGCACCAAAGTTTTGAGTTTGCGCCACCGCCCATTGAACGAATTTGGTCTAAAGATACGCCCATAAACTCAACGTATTCTTTAATCATATACGCAACAGATTCCATAATAGCGCGAACGAAGTGTCCCCTTTCGTGCTTTAATTCCACGCCAAAGAAAACGCCTTTTGCGTTAGGTTGATTTTCAGGCATAACCGTTCCGCAAAGGTGCGGAAGAGCAATAAGCCCCTCACAACCAGCGGGAACTTTTTCTGCTATTTCGTTTAGTTCTTTATAGCCTAAACCTTCGCAAAGGTTACGCTTAAACCACTCTAAAACCGCGCCGGCAGTTGGTGCCCACATCAAAAGACAATAAACGCCGTGCCTTACGTAATAGATAGAAACTTTAAGCCCCTCGTAATAAGGTGGAAATTTTTCGGTAATTGCGCAAACAGCCAAAGCCGTGCCTGTGGTTTCACTCATAACGCCTTCTTTAACAACGCCTGCACCCGTTGCGCCTGCAATTTGGTCAAGCGCGCTAGTAACAACCGTTATTCCGTTATATTCACCAACCACTTCGCCACTCTCTTTAAGTTCGGGAAGTTGCGCTGTCGTTATGCCTAAATATTCAAGCATTTCGGGGATATATTCGCCCGTTCTTATATCCATAAGAAGTGAAGAAGAGTAGAGTGAACGTGATGCGGCAAACTTGCCTGTCAAACGATAAATTATATAGTCTTCTAAAAGCAAAAACTTATCTGCTTTAGCAAAAATTTCGGGTTTGTTATCTTTAATCCACTCAATTTTAGGCGCAGGATATCCGGCAGGAATTTCCGCTTGACCAGTAAGATTATAAATTTTTTCAAGCCCAAACTTTTCTTCCATACGCTTTGCTTGAACTTCTGCCCTGTTGTCAAGCCAAATAATGGCGTTCATAAGAGCGTTTCCGTTTTTATCAAGCACAATCATTGTTTCGCCTTGCGTGTCAAGAGCAAGAGCGTCAACCTTATATTTGCAAGTAATTTTTGCAACCGTATCAGAAAAAACCTTAAAAAATTCTTCTGCGGGAAACTCTATAAATTCCCCTTCGGTTATAAGTTTATACTGTGCGGACTCTGATGCGAGAAGGTTGCCTTTTTCATCAAAAAGGCAAGCCTTTAACGCAGTTGTTCCAAAGTCTACGCCAAGTAGATTTTTACCCATAGTAGTCAGTTCTCCAAATTAAAACTTTTTATTGATGCGTTCTAACGTTTCGCGAACGAGAATATCGCCACCAACGTGACCAGTATATCCGCTACTTACGTAAGCAGAATAGTGACTGCCTTGTTCTGCCTTTTTGGTAGGAAGATATCCGTCTGCACCGCAAGCAAGTTGGATAAGGAAAGTTTGTTTTGCTTTACTTCTTGCTCTAATTTGGTTGCCGTAGTCAAGGAAGAGTTCAAACGGGTTAGTTGCAATAGCAATATCACCAAAACGAATGATATGAATTTCTTCTTTGAAAGTGTTTACTTTTTGTTGTAATTCATAACGAACAACCGTACCAGCGTAAACGTGCATTGCAGCGTTATCTGCGAAAGATATTCTTCTGCCACGATTCTTTTCAATGAATTTTTCTAACTTTTCAATGGCGTTTTCATAGTCTGCAATAGTTACCCTACGTAAAGGTAAGGTTATATCAAAGGTTTCGTGAACTAGCAAGCCTTCGTCTTTAAGGTCATCACCAAGTTCTTCAAACACGCTGATAATTTCGTTAGAAATTCTCTTACCAACGAGTTTAAGACCAGACACGTCGAACATAGAGGGGTCTGCTCTTCTTTCAACAATATAATCTCTCTTGATGTTGGGGTCGTCGATAGGTGTTTCTGGCTCTACCCAACGGATAATATCTCTTGGGCATTGGTCGCCTGCCGCAGAGCAAAGACCTAAAACTTGAATATGGTCGCCGTATTTAGCGCGCAAGTTTGCCTTAACCTTTCCCCAGTAGTCTGAAGATATGTAACTTCTGTGTTCAACAACTTGCGCAGGGCAAGCAATGTTTGCGATAACGCCAGAGAGTTGCTTATTTTCGTCGTAAGTGTAGATAAGTTCTATACCGGAGTCGTTACCAGCCTCAAGTTCAACGAAGTTTGCCTTGTTGGTTTCGCCCCACATTTTAGCAGAACCGTCATCATAAACGGCACGGCGGTTCATACCAACTACTGCACGTCCGAAAGCGTTTTGATAGTAAGCAGGTTTTCTGTTGTTCCACGCTTCGGTAACGGCTTTGCAAATAGCGTTTACCAAAACTTCTAAACATTGTTTGGGTGAAAGACATTCTTCATTGCTAACCAAAGGTTTATAAGCCATATCTTCAGGAATAATTTCTTTTAAATATTGCAAAGTATTTCTTGATGCTTGACCGTTTTTACCGCCTGCAACGTAACTTTTTCTTTCATAAACCATTGAAGTATGGCTGTGAATTGCGCTAACGATAATTTTATCTAACGGCAAATCTATTGTTCCTGCAAGTTTTTCTCTAACTGCATCCATTACGTTAGAACCGATTGCAACTATATCGCAAGCAGCGATAACCATTTGGTCGTCACCACTCTCTAAAGCGAAAGCAGTTACCGTAATGGGTGATTCAACTTCGTCGGTAATTCTTTCAAAGAATTGACCTGCAAGGCTAATTTTTGTTCCTTTTTTCGGGGTCATATCAACTTCTGACCAGCCGATTTTAATTTTTGACATAATTATTTCTCCTTTTCTTAATTACTAATTCTTAATTTTTAATATTATCAACTAATAGAATTTAATGTTTTGCTTGCAATTAAATGATTTAATAAAGGCTTTGCCTTTACTGCAAAACTGGCGTTTTGCGATTTCTAAATTGAAATACGGCGAAGATTTCCTTGTGTGCAAACAAAACGCAAACTTTTTGTATTATATTCTAAACGGCACGACTATGTCGTAAAGGCGCTATCGCCCCTAAAACTTTTTCATTAAAATTCAAAAGTTTGCCGTTATTATGAAATACTGCGAAGATTTCCTTGTGTGCAAGCACATATTTCCTTGTATTATACTCTAAACGGCACGACGTTGTCGCAAAGATACTAACGTATCAAAACTTTTTCGTTAAAAACTCAAAAGTTTGCCGTTATCGTGAAATACTGCGAAGATTTCCTTGTGTGCAAGCACCCAGATAAATCTTCTTGTATTATAACTCAAAAATTTGAGTTTGTGACTTTTTTTATTAAATTTGTTAAAATTTAGCGTTTATTTTTTCTAATGTTTCGCGAACTAATATTTCCCCACCAACGTGTCCCGTTGTTCCTGAAGAAACGTATGCTGAATAGTGACTGCCTTTTTCTGCTGTTTCCGTGGGTAAATATCCACCGCAACCACAAGCAAGTTGGATAAGGAAAGTTTGTTTCGCCTTACTTCTTGCCCTTATTTGGTTACCGTAATCAAGGAATAGTTCATAAGGATTGGTTGCTATCGCTATATCGTCAAAACGAATTACGTGTATTTCTTCTTTGAACGTATTTATGGTTTGTTGCGCTACGTATCTATCAACTATCCCTGAATAGATATAGAGCCTTGCATTTTCTTCATAAGTTACTCTCTTTCCACGATTGTTTGCTATAAACGTATCTATCCTATTCTTTGCATCTTCATATTCTTCAATAGTTACTCTACGAAGTGGGAATGACATATTGACCGTTTCGTGAATTAAAACACCCTCGTCTTTCATTTTAGATAAATCTAGTTCTTCAAATACGCTAACTATTTCGTTAGAAATTCTCTTCCCCACGAGTTTAAGACCAGAAATATCATACATGGACGGGTCTTGTCTTCTCTCAACTGGATAAACGTGGTTAATGTTGGGGTCTTCTACTGGTGTTTCAGGCTCTACCCAACGTATTAAATCTCTTGGGCATTGGTCGCCTGCTGCAGAGCAAAGACCTAAAACAAAAATTCTTCTACCGAATTGCTTTTCGAGATTTTCTTTAACCTTTCCCCAGTAATCTGAAGATATAAAGTATCTTTGTTCAACAACTTGCGCTGGGCAAGCGATATTTGCTATTACGCCGTTTACTTGTTTATCTTTATCAAAGGTGTAGATAAGTTCTATACCGCTATCGTTTCCGCTTTCTAAATGGCTAAAGTTTGCCATATTAGTTTCGCCCCACATTCTTGCGGAGCCATCGTCATAAACCGCTCTACGGCACATACCTACGGGCGCGCGACCAAACGCGCATTGATAATATCCTTCCGTTCTATTTTCCCAAGCAAGTAAAACTGCTTCAGTTATCTTTTCGACAAGGAAATTGAGTGCGTCTTCGGGGTCCATCGCATTTTCGCCACTCGTCTTTGAAAGGTAAGCCATATCTTCTGGAAGATTTTTCTTTAGGTAGTTTTCTTGAATAACGTAACCTAACGTTCTAACCTGTTTATAAGTATATGAAGTGTGGGTATGTA
>JAFQEM010000031.1 GCA_017399035.1 Clostridia bacterium
CCTTCTGTCTTTCGACATACTGCCTACCAAATCGGGTTAATTTTCCGAATTCCGATTATAAGTAGGTGTCTTTAGTTAAATAAGTTATAAAAAAGTTTTTACTTATTTAGGTCTCTTAGCGCCGTATTTAGAACGAGCCTGTCTACGTTTTGCAACGCCTGCAGTATCGAGCGCGCCACGAATAATGTGATATCTTACACCAGGTAAGTCTTTTACCCTACCACCACGGATAAGAACAGAACTGTGTTCTTGAAGGTTGTGACCTTCACCGGGGATGTAAACGATACCTTCTGCTTTGTTGGTTAAACGAACGCGGGCAATTTTACGAAGAGCCGAGTTAGGTTTTTTAGGCGTTGTTGTTGTAACTGACAAACAAACGCCACGCTTTTGAGGACATTCGTCCAAAGCGGGTGATTTCGACTTGTAAGTAATTTTTGCTCTGCCTTGTCTAATTAACTGTTGAATTGTTGGCATATCGCACCTCCTTTACTTATTTCGGATATTCAGAAAACGGACTCGGAAATTTCCGTCTTTAGAAACTTTAGTAATTTTCTCGGTGAGTTAAAACTTAAACCCACCGAGTTATTATTTTACCATTTATCGCTTTTTTAGTCAAATGAAAAGCGTATATATACAGGATTTTTGTTGGTTTTTGTTATTATTCCTGCGGTTCTATCGTTCTTTGAAGAACAGTTTGGGGGGCAACGTTCTTATAGTTCTTAATACCCGTACCTGCAGGAATAAGTTTACCGATAATAACGTTTTCTTTAAGACCGATAAGCGGGTCAATTTTATTCTTAATAGCAGCCTCTGTAAGAACTCTTGCAGTCTCTTGGAAAGATGCTGCTGACAAGAAACTTTCTTTTGCGAGCGCAGCCTTTGTGATACCGAGAAGAATTCTCTTACCTTGAGGCGGAACTAAACCGTTTTCGAGAGCGTTGATAGTTTCTTCTTCAAACTTATAAACATCAAGTTTTTCACCGGGAAGAATATCCGTTCCACCAGGGTTTTCAACCTGAACTTTCTTCATCATTTGACGAACGATAATTTCAACGTGTTTATCGTTGATGTCAACGCCTTGTGAACGGTAAACGCTTTGAATTTCACGCAAGATGTAATCTTGAACACCCTTAATACCCTTGGTCTTTAAGATGTCTTGCGGATAAACTGAACCGTTAGTAAGAACTGAACCAGGTTCAACAACGTCGCCGTCTTTAACGATTACGCCCGTACCGAAAGGTATGGTATAATCTTCTGCCTTGCCACCGTCGTGAGGCGTAACGAGAACGTGAATAATTTTATCTTTTTCTTCAATAGTAACAGTTCCGCTGTGTTCACAAACGATTGCTGCGTGTTTTGGTCTACGCGCTTCAAAGAGTTCTTCAACTCTAGGAAGACCTTGCGTAATATCTCCAGTTGATGCGATACCACCGGTGTGGAAGGTACGCATGGTAAGTTGAGTACCAGGTTCACCGATTGACTGTGCAGCGATAATACCAACAGCCTCACCGATTTGAACGGGGTTGTTGTTTGACATATTTTTACCGTAACATTTAGCGCAAACGCCGTTTTTAGACTTACAGGTAAATACGCTTCTGATTTCAACTTCTTCAATGCCAACCTTGCAGATTTCGTCTGCCATATCTTCGGTTATCATTTCGTTAGCCTTAACCATAATTTCGCCAGTCAACGGATTTACTATATCGCCAACGGTAAATCTACCTGCAATACGGTCGCGCAAGCCTTCAATAACTTCGCCCTTGCTACCCTTGATTGCGGAAACTTTAACACCCTTAACGGCATCACCCGTAGTTGCGAAACAGTCTTCGTCTTTGATAATAACTTCTTGAGAAACGTCAACCAAACGACGCGTTAGATAACCAGAGTCAGCCGTTTTAAGAGCCGTATCGGCAAGACCTTTACGACCACCGTGTGAAGAAATAAAGTATTCAAGAACTGAAAGTCCTTCACGGAAACAAGACTTAACCGGAATTTCAATAGTTTTACCATTCGGGTCGGTCATAAGACCACGCATACCAGCAAGTTGCTTAATTTGGTCTTTTGAACCACGCGCACCAGAGTTAGCCATCATAAGTATCGGGTTAAACTCGTCAAGAGTTTGCATCAACTTATCGGTAACGTCGTCGGTTGCTTTTTTCCAAATGCTAACTACTTTCTTATATCTTTCGTCGTCGGTTATATAACCTTTCTTATAAAGATTTTCAACTTTAAGAACGTGAGCCTCTGCCTCTTTAAGAATAACGCTCTTATCTTTAGGCATATGCATATCGAACACGCTAGTGGTTATTGCGCCAACGGTTGAATATTTAAACCCAAGAGCCTTAATCTTGTCAAGAACGTCGGCTGCAGAACTTGCGCCGTGGCGTTTAAAGCAAGCGCCAACGATTTTTTGCAAGTCTTTTTTACCAACTAATTTATCTATTTCATACTTAAGATAATCTTCTTTTTCTTTTCTTTCAACAAAACCAAGGTTTTGAGGAATTGCTTCGTTGAAGATAATCTTACCAACCGAAGTCTTTACTCTACCGGTAACTTTTTCGCCGTCAACTTCAACGGTACGACGAACTATAATTTCGTCTTGCAAACCGATTTCGCCCGTTTGATAAGCCATAATAGCCTCTTCGGGGTGAGTATAAGATACGGTATATTCAGGTACACCATAAACTGTACCGTTTTCATCTTTTTTGCCCTTTTCGTTATATTTTTCACCTATCTTTTTCTTAATAATGGTAAGGTAATAAGAACCCATGACCATATCTTGAGTAGGCGACATAACAGGCTTACCGTCAGAAAGTTTCAAGATGTTGTTTGATGCAAGCATCAAGAATCTTGCTTCTGCTTGTGCCTCTACTGAAAGGGGTACGTGAACTGCCATTTGGTCTCCGTCGAAGTCGGCGTTGAACGCACCACAAACTAACGGATGAAGTTTGATTGCACGGCCTTCAATAAGCACGGGTTCAAACGCTTGAATTGACAATCTGTGAAGAGTAGGCGCACGGTTGAGCATAACGGGGTGGTCTTTAATAACTTCTTCAAGAACGTCCCAAACAACGGTTTTTGCGCGTTCTACGGTACGCTTTGCATTTTTGATATTGTGGCAAATATTATTTTCCACAAGTTTTTTCATTACAAACGGCTTAAACAATTCGATTGCCATTTCTTTAGGCAAACCGCATTGATAAAGTTTAAGTTCTGGGCCTACGACGATAACCGAACGACCTGAATAGTCAACACGTTTACCGAGAAGGTTTTGACGGAAACGACCTTGCTTACCACGAAGCATACCAGAAAGAGATTTAAGTTCACGGTTACCTGCACCGGTAATAGCCTTGCCGTGTCTACCGTTATCGATAAGAGCGTCAACGGCTTCTTGCAACATTCTCTTTTCGTTTCTGATAATAATTTCAGGCGCGCCGAGTTCCATCAATTTT
This sequence comes from Clostridia bacterium, assembly GCA_017399035.1. Lineage (GTDB taxonomy): Bacteria > Bacillota > Clostridia > Christensenellales > Borkfalkiaceae > UBA1259. The sequence continues at coordinate 3,453 of JAFQEM010000031.1, forward strand.
TTCAAACGGTTGTTTCTGTTGATAACACGTCTGTAAAGGTCGTTGAGGTCACTAGTAGCAAATCTACCACCGTCAAGTTGAACCATCGGGCGGAGTTCAGGCGGAATTACGGGAAGAACGTCTAAAATCATCCATTCAGGGCGGTTACCACTCTTTCTGAAAGATTCTATAATTTCAATTCTCTTAACCGCGCGGATTCTTCTTTGACCCGAGCCGTTTTCCGCAATAATTTTCTTGGTTTCTTCACTTTCTTTATCTAGGTCAATCGCCATAAGAAGTTCTTTAATTGCTTCTGCGCCGATACCCGTTTTGAAAGAGCCTACACCGTAAGTCTCTTCAGCCTCAATCTTTTCTCTATCGGTAATAACCTGCTTATATTGAAGGTTAGTAGTACCTGGGTCGAGAACTACGTGGCTGGCAAAATACAACACGTGTTCCAAAGACTTGGGGCTCATATCGAGCATCAAGCCTATTCTTGAAGGAACACCCTTAAAATACCAAATGTGTGAAACGGGCGCAGCAAGTTCAATATGACCCATTCTATCACGACGCACTTTAGATTTTGTGATTTCAACACCACACTTATCACAAATTACGCCTTTATAACGGATACGTTTATACTTACCGCAATGGCACTCCCAGTCCTTGGTAGGTCCAAAAATTCTTTCGCAGAAAAGACCGCCCATTTCAGGTTTTTGAGTTCTGTAGTTGATGGTTTCAGGCTTTGTAACTTCGCCGTAAGACCATTCTCTAATTTTTTCGGGAGAGGCTACTCCTATCTGTATAGAATCAAAGTTGTTAAGTTCAAACATATTATATATACCTCCCTATTATTCTTCGTCGTCGAGTTCGATTTCGTCGTCGTAATCGTCAATATCCAAACCGTCTTCGTCGGGGATAGTCGTGTCTATATCGTCGTCTTCATCATCAAACATATTGCTAAAGTTAAGTTCGTCGCCAAGGTCGTCATCATCAGTGTCTTCAAATACCATTTCGCCAACGTCGCTCTCGTCAATGTCAACTTCGTCTTGAATATTCTTTTCACGAACAAAGGGCATATCGTCGATATCGCTTTCGATAAGGTCTTTAATTGCAAGTTCTTCTTTATTTTCCGTAAGAACTTTCATATCAAGAGCAAGCGATTGCAATTCTTTAAGCAACACTTTGAACGCTTCTGGAATACCAGGTTCACTAATGTTAGTGCCTTTAACGATAGATTCGTAAGTCTTTACTCTACCAACGATATCGTCTGATTTAACGGTAAGAATTTCTTGCAAAATGTGAGCCGCGCCGTAAGCCTCGAGCGCCCAAATTTCCATTTCACCGAAACGTTGTCCACCAAACTGTGCCTTACCACCGAGCGGTTGTTGTGTAACCAAACTGTAAGGACCAGTAGAACGTGCGTGAATCTTATCGTCAACCAAGTGGATAAGTTTAATCATATACATTTGACCGACTGTAACTCTGTTTTCAAACGGTTCGCCCGTTCTTCCATCGTAAAGTTGAATTTTACCGTCAACTTCGCCGTCGGGATTTACTATATTGTTTTCGCGCAAGAGTTCTTTAATATCGCCCTCGGTTGCACCGTCGAATACAGGCGTTGCAATCTTCCAGCCGAGTTGCTTACATACAAGACCCAAGTGAACTTCTAAAACCTGACCGATATTCATACGTGAAGGAACGCCGAGCGGGTTAAGAACGATTTGCAACGGCGTACCGTCTGCCATAAACGGCATATCCGATTCGGGTAAAATTCTTGAAATAACACCCTTATTACCGTGGCGACCTGCCATCTTATCGCCGATAGAGATTTTACGTTTTTGAGCGATATAAACTCTAACGAGTTTGTTTACGCCAGGTGAAAGTTCGTCTTTATTTGCTCTAGTAAAGATTTTAACGTCTACTACTATACCGCCTTCACCGTGGGGAACTTTAAGAGACGTATCTCTAACTTCCCTTGACTTTTCGCCGAAAATTGCACGGAGCAATCTTTCTTCGGGGGTAAGTTCAGTTTCACCCTTTGGCGTAACCTTACCTACGAGGATATCACCGCTGTTTACTTCAGCACCGATTCTAACGATACCGTCTTCGTCAAGGTCTTTAAGCGCGTCTTCACCAACGTTGGGGATATCACGGGTAATTTCTTCTTCGCCAAGTCTGGTATCCCTTGCTTCGATTTCGTGTTCTTCAATATGGATAGTAGTGAACACGTCTTCTCTAACGAGTTTTTCAGATAAAAGTATAGCGTCTTCGTAGTTATAACCTTCCCAACTCATAAATCCGACTAAAATGTTGCGTCCGAGCGCAAGTTCGCCGTTCTTAGTTGAAGGGCCGTCTGCAATGGTTTGACCTTTTTCAATTCTTTCGCCTTTATCGACGATAGGTCTTTGGTTAAGGCAAGTGCCTTGGTTACTACGTTCAAATTTCTTTAAGATATACTCTCTTTCGTTGCCGTCGTCTTCTTTAATAACTATTAGGTCGCTAGCAACAGATTTAACAACGCCCGCCTCAACAGCGTTTACCATAACGCCAGAGTCGTAAGCGATTCTTCTTTCTATACCCGTAGCAACTATTGCGTTTTCAGGGCAAAGAAGCGGAACTGCTTGACGTTGCATGTTAGAACCCATTAGCGCACGGTTGGTATCGTCGTTTTCCAAGAACGGAATAAGCGCGGTTGCAACCGAGATAAGTTGTTTAGGAGAAACGTCCATATAGTCCATTTTCTCTTTAACGTCTTCTGTAATTTCATCCCTATGTCTGCAAGAAACACGTTCGTTTACAAAATATTTATTGTCAACTAGGGGTTCGTTTGCCTGTGCAACAATATAATTATCTTCTTCATCAGCGGTGAGATAGTCAACGTGTTCTGTTACTTCGGTAATCATCTTACCGTCTTCGCCGATTTTATGTTCAACCTTTCTATAAGGTGATTCGATAAATCCAAATTCGTTTACTTTTGCATAAGCAGCAAGTGAAGATATAAGACCGATATTTTGACCTTCAGGCGTTTCTATCGGACACATTCTGCCGTAGTGAGAGTGGTGAACGTCACGCACTTCAAAAGTTGCTCTATCACGGTTAAGACCGCCAGGTCCTAACGCAGAAAGTTTTCTCTTGTGAGTAAGTTCTGCAATCGGGTTTGTTTGGTCCATAAATTGTGAAAGTTGTGAAGAACCAAAGAATTCTTTAATAGCCGAACTTACGGGGCGCACGTTGATAAGACCTTGAGGCGAAACGTCTTTGGGGTCTTGCGTACCCATTCTTTCACGGATAACGCGTTCAAGTCTTGCAATACCGATACGGAATTGATTTTGTAAAAGTTCGCCAACCGAGCGAACGCGACGGTTACCCAAGTGGTCGATATTGTCAACCGTATTGATACCGAAAGCAAGGTCTAGGTTTACAGAAACAGACGCAACGATATCGTCAACGGTGATATGCTTATGGTTAAGTTTTTCCATAAGAGGACGAAGAATCTTTCTATCTTCTGCATTGATAGAGGTAGGAATTTCGCCACCGATAATGTCGTAGAACTTAACGCAAGCGTTGATAAACTTAATTCTAGTTTCACGCGCCTTTTCTTCGTTCTTCTTATCTTCGGGTTTTTCTTCCCCTGCCTTGATAATCTTTTCTTCAATGTAGAAGAAAGAGTTGATTTCTTTCTTTAATATTTCAGCAGTTTCTTCAACGCCCTTTTCTTTAGCGGTTTCGCAAACGGTTTTAGAGAAAGCAAGCGTGGGATAATAAACGTAATCTAAAAGTCCAAAAACTCTGGGGTTTACGTTAGTCAATTCTTCAAAACTTACCACGTTGTTTGCGATAATTTTATGTTTTTGACCTTCGATATCAGCGATAAAGTAGTTGATACCTGCGTTTTGAATAGCCTCTGCTTGAGTCTTGTTTACGATTGCGCCCTCTTCAACGAGAATTTCACCGTCGGGGCTGATAACCGTTTCAGCAGATTTCAAACCAACGATTCTCACGCCAAGGCGAAGTCTTTTGTTGAATTTATATCTACCAACTCTTGCAAGGTCGTAACGACGAGCGTCAAAGAATAAGTTTTTAAGATGTTGTTTAACTGCGTCGTCAGTAGGAATTTCACCAGGACGAAGACGACGATAAAGTTCGATAAGGCTATCGCTTTCAGATTTGCTGGTATCCTTATCTGCAGTATCCAAAATCATCTTATTATCAGTAAAGAGGTTTTTGGTAAGTTCTTCATCACTACCAAAACCGAGCGCACGAAGAAGAACGGTAGCGGTAAGTTTTCTTGTTCTGTCAACGCGAACCCAAAGAACGTTTTGTGAATCTTGTTCAAATTCAAGCCAAGCGCCCCTTGAAGGGATAACTGTAGTGTTGAAAAGTTTTTTACCAGACTTGTCCATTTCCGAACCGTTATAAACGCCTGGAGAACGAACGAGTTGGGAAACTATAACTCTTTCCGCGCCGTTGATAATAAACGAACCGTTATCAGTCATAAGCGGGAAATCACCCATAAATACTTCTTGGTCGATAACTTCGTCGGTAACTTTGTTTACAAGCCTAACCTTAACGCGCAAGGGAAGAGCGAACGTAGCGTCTCTATCTCTACATTCTTTTTCGTCATACTTGGGTTTGCCGTCAAGGCTGTAATCCAAAAAGTACATTTCAAAATGGTCGGAATAGTCCGTGATGGGTGAAAAGTCTTCAAGCACTTCGCCGATGCCCTCTTTAATGAAAGCGTCGTAGGAGTCCTTCTGGATTTTGACAAGGTACGGAAGTTCAATGGCTTCTTTAATTTTGCTGAAAGTTTTTCTCTTAACCTTGCCACATACGATTTCGGGTAGAATACGTGTCATCAAAACACACTCCTTAAAAAAATTTTAAATTGTTTGCCGACTCGGTTTACAAATAACCAAAATTGTTGTATAATAAACTTCGTCGGGAAAGGTTAGAAAGTCTTTTACCGCTCTACGCTTTTACTTATAGTAAAGCTTAATTTTTTAAGTTAAAAAAACAAAAAATGGCGATAAAATTCGATAATAACCTATCATAATGCATTATACAATAATATCTTAATCGGTCAAGATTGTCAAGCGAAAAATCAGTTATTTTAAAATAAATTTATTTTTTACCGTTTTTTTACAATTTTTTTATTTTTTAAGGGTTATTTTTTTATGAGAATTGATAAATTTTTGAAAGTTTCAAGACTACTTAAACGCCGTACTTTAGCGTGTGAGGCGTGCGACGGCGGTAGAGTTAGCGTAAACGGGCGCTCGGTTAAGCCCTCTTACAACGTTAAAATAGGCGACGTTGTAGAAATAGGTTTTAACAGCGGTGCAGTTAAATTAAAAATAAAAGATATTAAAGAGACCGTGCGTAAAGAAGACGCGGAAAATCTTTATGAAATAATTATGGAGTAAATTATGAACGTATCTGTTATAATTGCGTGCGCAGGTAAAGGCGAGCGCGCAGGACTTGGTAAAAACAAACTTTTTTACGAGTGGGACGGTATGCCCTGTTTCGTACATACGCTAAACGCTTTTTTAGAAAGCGGACTAGTTAATCAAATTATACTTACCGCAAGTGAAGAAGACTTGAATTTTATTAAAGAAAAAGTTGACGGAAAGGCAACAGTAGTTAAGGGCGGTTTAACTAGAACCGATTCGGTTAAAAACGCACTTAAAAAAGTTACGGGAACTATTGTGCTTATTCACGACGGTGCAAGACCGTTCGTAAGCAAAAGGGTTATTGAAGATTGCATAAACGCAGTTAAAAACCACGGTGGCGCAATACCCGTTGTGCCCTGCAGAGATACAACCGTTAAAGCAGACGACCAAACCGTAACGGAATATTTGGGCAAAAGCGGGCTTTATTCCGTGCAAACCCCCCAAGGTTTTTTTACACAATCAATTAGATACGCGTATACGTGCGCGGGCGATAGAGTTTTTAACGACGACGGAGAAGTTTATAAAGAATTCGTTGGCAAACTTGCAACTTTTGACGGCGACCAACAAAACGTTAAACTAACTTTCCCCCAAGACTTTAAGTCCCCCACCCCAGAATATCGTTTTGGCACGGGGTTTGACTGCCACAAATTAGTTGAGGGTAGAAAACTTATTTTAGGCGGTGTTGAAATTCCGCACGATAAAGGACTTTTAGGGCATTCTGATGCAGACGTTTTAGCACACGCAATAATGGATGCGCTTTTATCTTCACTTGCTATGCGTGATATCGGATATCATTTTAGCGACAAAGACCCTGCGTATAAAGATGCAAACAGTATGGACCTTTTGCAAAAGGTTTTAAAAATGATTGACCAAAAGGGCTATAAACCACATAATATTTCGGCAACTATTATGGCAGAAAAACCAAAATTGTTAAAAATAATACCAACCGTTACCGAAAATCTTGCACAAGCATTGTCTTTGCCTATAGATAGTGTTGGCATAGGCGCAACCACTTTAGAAGGTTTAGGTTTTGTTGGCCGTGAAGAAGGCATTTGCGTACACGCCACCGCAACTGTAATTCAAAAGTAACGAAAAATCAAATAAGTAATAAAGAAAAAAAGACGGCAAAAGCCGTCTTTTTTTCTTTAACTAATTGACAAATAAGTGCTCTCTTTTTCTAAAATAATTGATATTATATAATAGCAAAATGCCGTCAAATGTTATTTTTGCTAAAAGGTCGCCATCAATCATTTTTATAGTTCCTCCTATAATACAATAAAGAATTGCACACAAAATTTTCATTCCACAAATAGCAATATACGATAAATGAAGTAAAGATATAGAATAACTTTTATACTTTTTAAGTCCTTGCCTTGAAATAAACAACAATAATGCAATTCCAGCACAACCAAAAGCATATAATATATTCACAAGTCTTATTTTTAATGCTATACCTTGATAATCAACAATGGTCGCCCCAGTAAGCAATTTTGTCCCAACGCCATAAAGAAACGCCGTTATAAAATACCTGATAATTTCTATCCAAAGTTCCCAACCGACAAGAAACTTATACCATTTCATTCCCAAACGCCTGCCACCCGATTGATTTTCATCATAATCATTATATCCTGACATAAATTTTCTCCTTTTGTAAAAAATTTTATTTAATTATACATCATTTAGTGATGTATGTCAAGCCATTTTGTGATGTATTATTAAAATTATAAATACAATACTAATATTGGCACAAAAAGGGACAAGCGAAAAATGAGTTTAAAAGTTGCTTTAGGTAAAAGATTAAAAGAGGCAAGAATTATAGCAGGTTACACGCAAAAACAAGTAGCGGAAAAATTATTGATGACACAACAACAATATAGCCGTTTTGAAAACGGAATATTTGAACTAAATTATGAGCAACTTGCATTTTTGTGCAATCTTTATCACGTTTCGGCAGACTACCTTTTAGGAATAGAAGAATATTAACATAAAAAAAGACGGCAAAAGCCGTCTTTTTTTATGTTATTTAATTATTATAAGTCTACCCTAAAAATTGGCACTACACCATATTCAGCTTCATAAACGTTTGCTTGAGCGCTTAGACCATTAGGACTTGCGCAACCAACGGCTACGGGCGAATCTGCGGAAGAATATCTTGTACGCAACCACCAGTAAGCGTAGCCACTATATCCGCCATAAAGTTCGGTAGAGAATACGGGCATACCCGATGCACGTTGATAATCACTTACTAAAAGTTGTCTATACGTATAGTTTATATCTTTTATTTCTGACCAAGCGGGCAAATATAACTTATCATAAGTGTCTTGCCAAGGGGAATCAGAACCACTCCAACCGATAACGTCTTTATGATTATTTACCCACGAAGTTAAAATAACTGCGCGTTGCTCTGCCGTGAAAATCTTTTTAATTAATTCGTCGTTCATATATGCACGAACGTCGCTATTTTTGTAATCACGTACATCTATGCCGTTTACAGCAGTTTTGCTATCTTGGAACTTATGTCTAAACAAAATTTGCGTGGGCATAACCAAAGCGGTATCGCCGTCATTTTCTAAAATACGCCACTTAATTTCTTCTACTTTAAAATAATACGTTTCGCCTTCTTTAATAAGGTCATTGCCGTTTTGGAAAAAGTTTGTAGCGCTCCATTGTTTGTTAAAATGCGCATTTGCAACCTTTGCATAACGATTACCGTCATAACCTAAATAGTATCCGTCTGCATCAGGGGTAGTGGTCTTTAAACTAACGTCTTTTTTATACGTAGCAGGATATTCGCCCATATATAAGTAGTTTCCGCTTATTCTATAAGCGCCACTAGCAGAATTATCCGTTGTAACTAAAGACATTTTTGCATAAACTTTTTTGTTTGTTTCCGTATTGTTTTCAACAAAATAATCTTCGGTAAATTGAGTTACCATCATTCCGCTATAATTCTTAAAATACCAACCTTTAAATTCATAGTTTGGTATAGAGGGCGGTGTGGGTAATTCTACTGTAGAACTACCGTCCATCTTTAACGTGTGATACAAGTTATTATTTAGATAAAAATCTAAATCTAACGTAGCCTCTTTTCCACCATTATCGTCAGCGGGCTTATTGCAAGCCATAAGAGAGATAGCACACGGAATAATGATAAAAATTGCTAAAATAATGCTTAACAGTCTTTTTTTCATAAAATTCTCCTTTTTATTTTATTACAAAAAACATTATACCCCCTCCCCTAAAAATGTCAAGCGTTTGGTTATTCCTTTTGTAAAATTAGCCACTTTTTGTAAATTTAATTATTTTTTTAAATGACAAAAAGCACTATGAATTTCATAGTGCTTAAAGCATCAAAAAATATTTGCGAGATTTTTCTCTTTAATTAGTTATCTTTCTTTTCCTTTGCCGAAACGTCAATTACTTGCTTTCCATTATAGTAACCACATTTGGGGCAAACTTTGTGAGAAGCCTTGAGTTCGTGGCATTGGGGGCATTCCGAAAGATTCGGGGTTTCCAACTTCCAGTTAGCAAATCTCGTATTAGTTCTTTGTTTTGACGTTTTACTTTTTTGTACTGCCATTTTTATATACCTTCCCTATTGTTTATTACATTTACATTCACCGTCGTTAAGGTTTGTTCCGCAACCTATACACAAGCCCTTGCAATTTTCACTACACAAGAAACTTACGGGAATATTCATCATTATCAAATCTTCAACGATTTCAGTTAAATCAACCGTATCGTTTTTGACAGAATAACCGTCTTGATTATTTTCTTCTAACGCCTCTGCAAACGTTGCAAAGTATTGATTTTCAGTTTCTTTCAAACATCTAGTGCATTCACCCTTGATTGAAAACTCAACTTCGCCCTCAACGTAGCAAGAATGCTCACCCGTGAGTGAAACACTTCCGTGAACTTTAACTTCCCCACTCAAGTTTGCGTTGGGAATATCAACTAATTCACTTGACGGCGCGTAACTGAAGAAAAAATCAGTTTGGTCTTTACCGCTTCTTTTTAGTTTTCTAAGGTCTAAAATCATAATATACCTAACTTTAACAAGCCATACAAGTATATACTATTTATCGCCGATTGTCAACGATTTTTAAGCGTGTTTTTTATTCTTAAATGGTATTTTAGTTGTTTGCGGTAAGAGTTTTGGTTTCTCTTGCGATAGAAAGTTCTTCGTTGGTGGGTAAAACTATAATTTTAACTTTGCTATCTTCTGCGTTGATATAGCCTATACCAGAAGAATATTCTTCGTTCTTTGCCGTGTCAAACTTTGCGCCACAGAATTCCATATTTTCCATAACTAACTTACGGATTCTGGGTGAGTGTTCACCGATACCACCAGTGAATACAACTGCGTCAACGCCACCTAAAACTGCGATATAACTACCAACGTATTTTCTTACTCTATATGCAAGCATTTCAAGAGCAAGCAAAGCCTTTTTGTTACCTTGAGCAACCGCTGCCTCTAGGTCACGAAGGTCGCTAGAAATTCCGCTAATACCCAAAACACCGCACTTTTTGTTAAGATAGTTTACAACTTCTTCGGGTTTTAAGTTAAGTTTTTCTCTCAAATAATCAACTGCAGCGGGGTCAATATCACCGCTACGCGTTCCCATAACCAAGCCTTCTAACGGTGTAAAGCCCATTGACGTATCTTGGCACTTTCCGTCTTTAACGGCAGATATTGAAGAACCGTTACCCAAGTGGCAAATTACCATCTTTGCGTTTTTGTCGCCAAGAAGTTTACCAGTTTCTTCACTTACGAACTTGTGTGAAGTCCCGTGGAAACCGTATTTTCTAATTTTATGTTCTTCGTATACTTCATACGGAATACCGTACATATACGCTTTTTGAGGCATTGTAGAGTGGAAAGTAGTGTCAAACACTGCAACCATAGGTACACCAGGCATAACTTCACGGCAACTCTTGATGCAAGCAATGTTACCAGGCATATGCAAAGGTCCGAAAACTGCGTTCTTTTCGCAAATTGCAATAACTTCGTCGTCGATTACAACTGAAGAGTGGAAATCTTCTGCAGAGTGAAGAACTCTGTGTCCTACTGCGCCGATTTCATCAATACTCTTTAGCGCGCCGTTTTCTTTGTCAAGCATTGCTTTAAGAACAAGTTCCATTGCCTCTTTGTGTGTGGGCATATCTTGTTCAATAACTACTTTTCTATCGTCGAAAGTTTTTTGAGTAAGAATACCGCCGTTAAACGTGATACGTTCACAAACGCCTTTCAAAACAACACTTTCGTCTTCCATATTGATAAGTTGATATTTAAGAGATGAACTCCCTGCGTTAATAACTAAAATTTTCATTTTTATATATTTCCTTAATAATGTTTTTTTATTTAATCAAGCCTTTCTACTAAACGAGATAACCTTTTAATTTTCTAAAACGGTTCAAATGCAAGTTTACTACCCACTAATCGGTTTAGAAACAAACTACGTCATCTATTCTAAAACGGTTCAAATGCAAGTTTACTACCCACTAATCGGTTTAGAAACAAGTTAGGCTAGGCTCGAAAAGTGTTTGGGATGAAATTGACCGTCTGGTCATTGAAGTCCAAACGCTTTTCAGTAACGACGCATAACGACGTTTATAAGCCGTTTAGGCTTGGAGAGCAGTTATAGCAACCACCGCTATAATATCGTCAACGTTACATCCACGAGATAAGTCGTTGATAGGTTTAGCAAAGCCTTGGCAAATAGGGCCAAGAGCCATATAACCACCGAAACGTTGAGCAATTTTGTAACCGATATTACCTGCGTTAATGTTGGGGAACACGAAAACGTTTGCATTGCCTGCAACGCTTGAATCTGGTGCTTTTAACTTTCCAACTTCGGGTGCAACTGCAGCGTCAAACTGGAATTCACCGTCAAGTTTAAGGTCGGGTGCAGCGGCCTTTGCAATAGCGGTTGCCTCTTGCATTTTGGGAACAGACTTAAAGAACTTATCGTCGTTACCAGAACCTTTGGTTGAGAAAGAAAGCATTGCAACTCTAGGTTCGATACCTGCGATATTCTTTGCAGTTTCTGCAGAAGAAATTGCAATATCTGCAAGTTGTTGAGCGTCGGGTTCAATATTGATAGCGCAGTCTGCAAACACAGCAACGCCGTCAGGATTATATTTATTTTCACGGTCAGCAACCATTATGAAACTGCTTGAAACGGTGTTGATTCCTGGAGCGGTTTTAATAACTTGCAAACCGGGGCGGAGAGTGTTAGCCGTAGAGTGGCAAGCACCCGAAACAAGACCGTCAACGTCGCCTGCCTTGAGCATCAAAGCAGCGTACATAGTATAATCTTTAAGCACACCCTTAATTGCAGCATCAACGTCTGCATATTCGGGAAGACCTGTTTTTTTGTTAATTTTGCCTTCTCTTGCCTTGTAAAGCAATTCAGCGTAAGCCCTTGTATTGTCATAAGTTACGGGGTCGATAACGTTTACACCAGTAAGGTCAACGTCGGGATTGTTTTTTGCAATTTCTTCGGGGTTACCGAGAAGTGTAATTTTTGCAAGACCTTGCTTAACAACTTCAGCAGCCGCTTTAACAACTCTAGCGTCTTCACCTTCGGGAAGAACTACGTGTTTATTCATAGATGCGGCTTTCATTTTAATATTTTCTAAAACGTTGGACATAATAATATTTGCGCTCCTTTTTATTTTTCTTTTAATTTGTTTTGAAAAATTTACAAAATATTGTAAAATATTATTGACCTAACTATTTTACACCATTTAAACAAAAAAGTAAATAAATATTCGGGGATTTTAGAGATTTTATGAAAATTTGCGCGTGCGTTGCAGAATATAACCCCTTTCATTTGGGGCATTTGAAACACATTGACTATATGAAAACCGTTTTGGGGGCAGATAAAATTATCGTTATAATGAGCGGAAACTTTACTCAACGGGGCGAACCCGCCGTTTGCGACAAGTTTACACGGGCGCGTTGGGCTGTTTTGTCTGGCGCGGATATGGTTATAGAATTGCCCGCGGTTTTTGCAACTGCTAACGCCGAAATTTTTGCAAAAGGCGCAATTAACGTTTTGAGCGCACTTGGTTGTGTAGACGGATTGTGTTTTGGTGTTGAAAGCGGTGATAAAGAGGCTTATTTATCGCTTGCAGAGGCTATGAACGACGAAAGTAAAGAATTTAAAAAGGCGTTGAAAGAAAAACTTGACGGCGGAATTTCTTTAGCAAAAGCAAAATTTGAGGCGTTAAAATCTTTGGGGCGTGAAGACCTTGACCAAAACTTAATTTCTTCACCAAACAATATTTTGGGGTTAGAATATACCAAAGCCATACTTAAAAACAAGTGCGGAATTGAAATTTACCCTATGATAAGAGAGGGCGACCACAACGATAAAACGCTAAAGAAAGGAATTACAAGCGCAACAAGCATAAGAGAAGTGTTAAAAAGTGGCGAAAAGAAGAAAATTAAAAAAAGCGTTCCCCCGTTCGTTTACACAGATATAAAAGAGTACCCTTACGCTTTTAATAAACTAATAATGGCTAGCGTATTAAAAAATTCTGCTGACTATATGGCTAAAATTATAGATTGCACAGAGGGGTTAGAAAACAGAATAAAGGCTTTTTCTAAAGATAATAACGACGTGGAAACTTTGGTTGAAAAAGTTTCTACAAAAAGATATACACAAGCACGAGTGAGAAGAATTTTAACGGCAAACTTTTTAGGTATTGATAAATATATGATAGAAGATTGTTTAGAATGTAAACTTTATACAAAAATTCTTGCCGTTGACGAAAATGCAAAAGACCTTATTTCTATTGTAAATTCTTATAGTTCCGTGCCAGTTTTAACAAGGAAAAGCGACGTTTCTTCGCTTAAAAAAACTGCGCTTAAATGCTTTGAATTAGACGTTCTTGCAAACGACCTTTATAACCTTGCAACGGGCAACAAACAAAACGAAAACTTGACTTTATTTGTTTAGTAAACATACAAAAAAGCGACGGAAAAAATTCCGTCGCTTTTTTGTGTAAAATTATCAAACCTATTTTTAGGAATTAAACATTTTAATTCTTCTGCCCGTATCACACCGTTAAACGGTTTAGATGCAAGCAAGACAAGGCTCGCGCAAAGTTTTGGATGAGATTAACCTTTTTGGTTATCGAAGTCAAAACTTAAAGCAGTAACGCTGTATTGCGTAGCAGATAAGCCGTTTAATTATACGTTTCCTTGAGCCTTCATAGCCTCTGCAACTTTTAAGAAACCTGCAATGTTTGCGCCTGCCATATAGTTGCCGGGCATACCGTATTCTTTAGAAGATTCGTCGCACGCTTTGAAAATGCTCTTCATAATGCCGTGCAATTTTTCGTCAACTTCTTCAAATGACCAAGAAAGTCTGATTGAGTTTTGGCTCATTTCTAAACCACTGGTTGCAACACCGCCTGCGTTTGCAGCCTTTGCAGGTCCATAGAGAAGACCTTTTTCAAAGTATACGCTAATTGCTTCGGGGGTAGAAGGCATATTTGCACCTTCAGAAACAACCTTACAGCCGTTTTGCGCTAAAATTCTTGCGCTTTCGCCGTCGATTTCGTTTTGAGTTGCGCAAGGAAGAGCGATATCACAAGGAATAGTCCAAATACCTTTGCAACCTTCGTGATATTCTGCGTTGGGGCGATAGTTAAGATATTCTTTAATTCTCTTTCTTTCAACTTCTTTAATTTGCTTAACTGCTTTAAGGTCAATGCCGTCTTTATCATAAATATAACCGTTGCTGTCTGACATTGCAACTACCTTTGCACCGTATTCGGTTGCCTTTTCACAAGCGTAAATTGCAACGTTGCCAGAACCAGAAACAAGAACGGTTTTGCCTTCGAAAGAAGTTCCGTTTGCGCGTAGCATTTCGTTAGTAAAGTAGCAAAGTCCGTAACCAGTTGCCTCTTTTCTTGCAAGAGAACCGCCGTAGTTAAGACCTTTACCAGTAAGCACGCCCACCCATTCGTTTCTAATTCTCTTATATTGACCAAACATATAGCCTATTTCTCTTGCACCAGTACCGATATCCCCTGCAGGAACGTCAACGTCAGCACCGATATGACGACAAAGTTCAGTCATAAAACTTTGGCAGAAATTCATAATTTCGTTATCAGATTTACCTTTGGGGTCAAAGTCTGAACCACCTTTACCACCGCCCATAGGAAGTGTGGTAAGACTGTTCTTAAACACTTGTTCAAAGCCCAAGAACTTAATGATACCAATGTTTACTGACGGGTGAAGTCTAATACCGCCCTTATAAGGTCCTATTGCAGAGTTATATTGAACTCTAAAACCACGGTTCACGTGGCATTTGCCGTTATCGTCAGTCCAAGGAACTCTAAATATAATTTGTCTTTCAGGTTCAACTATTCTTTCCAAAACGCCCGCGTCAACAAGGTCTTGCCTCTTTTCAATAACGGGTTCTAAAGTTGAAAAAACTTCAGTTACCGCTTGAATAAACTCGGGTTCGCCTGGATTTCTTTTTTCCGTTCTTGCCAAAAGGTCAAGAAGATATGCATTTTTGATAGCCATTTATTTTATCCTCCGAATAAATATCAACTGTTTTTTAGGATTATACAGCATTTACTATAACAATGTCAACGGTTTTTTTATAACAATTTTTTATATAATGTATAAATATTGTGATAATTCTATAATTATAACTTATATATTGTTAAAAATATCGACAAAAGCATAAAAAAACCGCAAATTAAATGCGGTTTAGTTTTAATTTATATAAATCAAAATATCTAAAAATTTGACTAATCCTCCCCTTAAAGAATAAGGGGTTAGGGGTTTTGAGGAGTTTGTAAAGGGAGTTAAGGGGGAAACGACTTCGGAAAAGAGTGTTCCCCTTATTAAAATATTAAATATATCTGCCTTTACCCCTAGGTTTTAGCAAAACCTATAAATTATTTATAAGCCGTTTAAAAGCATTGTTGCAAATCTATAAACACAGCAAACGTTAAAATTAAAAATAAACCTACGGTGTGAATAATTGCCTCTACCCTGCGATTTAATGGTTTTTTGCGTATGCCTTCTATCGCCGTAAACACCACCCTTGAACCGTCAAGCGACGGAATAGGCAACAAATTAAAGACGGCAAGGTTTACACCTATAAACGAAGAGATATTAAGCAAATTTCTAAACCCGCCTATCTTTATTGCGTCGGCAGTTACGGAAATTGTAGTAACAGTTCCGCCCAAAGATTTTATACCAAGCGCACCGGTGAACAACTGCCCGAATACGGTAAAAATTGTGCCTGCAATACGGAAAGAATATTCAAAACTTCTACCTAGCGTACGGAAAAAACCAAATTTTACACCAGTTGCATACAATCCACTGCTAGTTATCTCTCCGCTTTCAGAATCAGTTTCAACCATTATACCTAAAGCGTTAAACAACTTTACAGTATCTTCAACACTTGTAAAATCTGTATTTTCACGCAGTAAAAGTTGTAATTTGCGTTCAGTTCCACCACGGCGCACCAAAAATTCTACGCTATCCCCTGCGTTTTTATTTTCAACTGCGCTCATAAGGTCGGTTATCAAATAGACGTTTTTGCCACCCGCCTTAATTATAACGTCTTTTTCTTGAAAACTATTTTCCGCAGTATAGATAGGGTCAGTATTTTCTGCCGTATAATAAGTAACTAGCGCCGTATGTCCGTAGACAGAAAACATTAAAATTATGATAAACAGCGCAAGCAGATAATTCATAAATGCGCCTGAAACTAATACGATAAGTCTTTGCCACCATTTTTTGTTGTTAAAAGCCGTTGGGTCGTCGCTGTCAGCGTCTTCACCCTTAAAAGCACAAAATCCACCTATAGGCAAAAGACGAACGGAAAAAATTTCTCCGCTCTTTCTTTTTTTAGAAAAAAGTTTTGGTCCAAAACCAACTGCAAACTCGTCAATTCCAAACCCAAAAATTTTACCTGCTATATAATGCCCGAACTCGTGCACGGTTATCATAACTAACAGCACCAAAATTGCAAGTAAAATATAGCCTATATACCCTGCAACTTCCTTAAAAGATGCCAACAATAAAATATCCATTATACTCCAAAAAGTTCCTTTACGTATCTGCGCCCAAATTTATCAGCCTCTTCAAGTTCTTCAATATCGGTATGATGACCACCGTAAAAGGCTTGAGCCGTGCCGTAAAGTGATTTATAAATATCGCCGTATGCAATTTTTCCGTCAAGGAAAAGTTTAACTGCCATTTCGTTTGCGCCGTTTATAACTGCAGGATAGGTTCCACCGAATTTAGCGGTGTCGCACACCAACTTAAAACAGGGAAAACGACAATTATCAACAGCCTCGAAAGATAGGTTTTTCAACTGCGCAAAATTTATACTCTTTAGCCCTGCGTCTATTCTTTCCCCACCTGTTAGCGCAAGCGTTATTGGTAATTCCATCGTAGGATAACTCATTTGCGCCATCACCGAACCGTCGAAAAACTCTACCATAGAGTGTATGATACTTTCACGGTGAATTATAACGTCTATTTTGTCAAATGTTGTATTATAAAGCCATTTTGCCTCAATAACTTCAAAAGCCTTGTTCACAAGCGTTGCGCAATCTACGGTTATCTTTGCTCCCATACTCCAGTTGGGGTGCGCAAGCGCATCTTTTGCGGTGGCTGTTAAAAGTTTTTCTTTGCTGTAATCTCTAAACGCCCCACCACTACAAGTCAATATAAGTTTTTCAAAAGGTTTATTATAATCAAACCCAAGCGCTTGCCAAATTGCCGAATGTTCGCTATCTACGGGCATAATTTTTACACCCTTTTCTTTAGCCTTGCTCATTACAAGTTCGCCACCAACAACCAAACTTTCTTTGTTTGCTAGCGCAATGTCTTTACCTTTATCTATAGCCTCAAGTACGGCTAAAATACCCTTAAACCCAACGAGAGCAACCAAAACCACGTCTGCCTCGTCTATAACGGCGTTTTTGAAAGAGTTTTCGCCACTAAAAAATTCTACGCCTTTAGGAATACTTTCTTTTATTCCGCTTGGTTCGACTGCCAAGGTTGCAACCTTTGGCTTAAACTCGTTCACTTGCGACAAAAAATCGCCGACGTTATTACCGGCGGCGAGTGAAACTATTTGAAATTTATCGGGGTGACGGCGAACAACCGACAAAGTTTGCTTACCGATTGACCCCGTGCTACCTATCAACGCGATTTTTTTCATACGATTCTCCTATACGATTAAAAATACGAGATATGAGAACAACGCCACGAAAGACGTTCCGTCTATTCTATCTAAAACACCGCCGTGCCCAGGCAGAATATTGCCCATATCTTTTATGCCGACCTTACGCTTAATAAAGCTTTCAAACAGGTCGCCGATAATCGTTAGTACGCTAGCGATAACGCCAAACGCTATAAACAAAACTATCGGGCTGAAAAAATTAACTGCAATTTTATTGTTAAATACGAAATAAATAATCAAAGAGCCAACCGCACCACCAACAGTGCCACCGATTGCCCCCGACCAAGTTTTTTTAGGGCTTAATTTAGGACAAAGTTTTTTTCCACCGATTAAACTGCCCGTAAAGAAAGCAAACGTATCTGAAAGCGCAGAAACAACGAAGGGTAACAACAATGCTATAAACCCTTTATTTTGCCCCAAGTCGTTTGCAAGCAACATAGATAATATAAATACGGCAGGATATAGATATCCTAAAGCGTTTGCTAAAGCCAACTTAACGTCTTTTTTGCAAACGGCGGAATAAATTACAAAAACGAGAGCGCAAACACACGAAAGAATTGCCGTTAAAAAACCAAACCCACCCGCAAGGTATTGCAATACCCAGTAAAGCGGAACTAAAACAATTCCGTAAATTATTAAACAATAATAGTTGCCTTTTACTAGCCAACCTTTTAGCGCGCGTGCAAGTTCAAACGTGCCAACGCTTGCAAAAACAACTAATAATAAAGGAAAAATGCGGTAATCTACAAATTCTCTCAATAAGAACATTGCAGTTATAGCCGTGGCGTAACACGCGCCCGTTATAATTCTTTTAAGCATTATTGCACCTTTCCAAAACGGCGTTTTCTCTTTCCAAATTCTTCTAACGCCTTATCAAATTCGTTTTCATCAAAGTCTGGCCATAAAACGTCGGTAAAATAAAGTTCGCTATAAGCGCCTTGATATAACAAGAAATTAGACAACCTTAACTCACCGCCAGTTCTCACAATAAGGTCAGGTTCGCCACAATTTGCAGTATACAAATTGCTTAAAATTCCGTCAACGGTTACGTTTTTTCCTTGCTCAAGCAGTTTGTTTACCGCATAGACAATCTCTTGTCTGCCACCATAATTAAGCGCAATATTTAAAACGTGTTCACCGTGAGAACTAGTTTGCTCTTCCACTTTATTTATCTCTTGAATAAGTTCATCAGATAAACCTTGCTTGTCGCCTGCGACACAAAGCCTAACCCCACTTTTTTGAAACTTTTTAGCAAATTTTCTTATGTACGTTTTAAGAAGTTTCATAAGTTCGTCTACTTCTTTTTGAGGGCGAGCCCAGTTTTCTGACGAAAATGCGTAAAGAGTAAGCGCATAAACACCGCTATTAAAAGCGTGTTCAACAATTCTGCTAACGTTTTCTGAGCCGAACCTATGACCGTAAGAACGCTCTTTTCCGCGTGCGGTTGCCCATCTTCCGTTGCCATCCATAATTATCCCCACGTGGCGGGGTATTCTACCATTTTCCATTATACGGATAATACGTCCTTTTCTTTATCAGCGCAAAGTTTTTCAATTTTTTCTATTGATTCTGCGATAACTTTGTCAATATCTTTTTCGCAAACTGCGTGTTCGTCTTCAGAAAGTTCTTTGTTATTTTTCATTTTCTTTAACGCGTCCATACCGTCGCGACGGATATTTCTTACTGCAACCTTGCTATCTTCTGCCATTTTTTTGATTTGTTTAACAAGTTCTTTTCTTCTCTCTTCGGTGAGAGCAGGGAAAACTAATCTTATAACTTTACCGTCGTTCACAGGGGTAATTCCAAGATTTTCAGCAAGCAACTGCTTTTCAATAACTTTAAGCATACTTGCATCCCACGGTGCAATTACTAAACATCTACCCTCGGTAACCGAAAGGTTGCCCACTTGGTTGATAGGCGTGGGTGAACCATAATAATCAACAAGCACCTTATCTAAAATATGCGGATTTGCTCTACCTGCACGAATAGTAATATATTCGCCGTTCAATACGGATATAGTTTTTTCCGTTCTTTCCATTGTTTCCATCATTATCATTTCAAATTGTTCATTTTGAATTGCCATAATATTTTCTCCTTTATTAAATGGTGTTTTTATAATTTAGTTTAAATAATTTTACCTTTTAAATCCTTTAATCAAAAGTTTACATATAGTTTACGTATTGCCAAGGGGTTTAACGAAGTTTTACGACGAGTTTCACCTGTTGTTTTTACCACTATATAACTTGTAGGCTTTTTGTAGTGAGCGGTTAAATAAAACGGTTGGTCAAACACAAGTAAGACAAGGCAAATCCCGCAGGCAATAGTTTACATATTGCCAAGGGGTTTAACAAAGTATTACGACGGGTTTAACCAAACGGTTTTAACCGTGAACTTAAAAAAAGACTACTTAATCAAAGTTCCTATAGTTTCGCCGGTAACCGCACGAACGAGCGCATTGTCTTCAAATAAACCAAACGCAAGAACGTGAATATTATTTTCCATACAAATGGTTATTGCAGTTATATCCATTGCGTGAAGTTCTTTTGCAATATATTCTTTATAAGTTACCGTGTCAAGTTTTTTAGCGTTGGGGTTAATTTTGGGGTCTGAATCATAAATTCCGTCAACGTTTTTAGCCAAAAGCAAAACTTCTGCGCCTATTTCCGCTGCACGAAGAGCCGCACCCGTATCTGTGGTAAAATAGGGGTTGCCCGTTCCACAAGCAAAAATTACCACTCTACCTTTACTTAAATGCGACATTGCCTTTCTTAAAATATAAGGTTCTGCAACGCGCGTAATAGTTAAAGCAGTTTGAACCCTTGTAGGCACGCCTTTTCTTTCTAGAGCGTCTTGTAAGCCCAAAGCGTTTATAACGGTAGCAAGCATACCCATATGGTCTGCAGTGGTTCTATCCATTTCTTTGCCCTGACGGCCACGCCAAAAGTTTCCGCCACCGACGATTATACCTATTTCAACGCCAAGATTTTTAACTGCAATAATTTGGTCGGTAATTCGGTCAAGCACCTTTTCGTCAATTCCGTTGCCTTTTTCGCCGGCAAGCGCTTCGCCTGAAAGTTTAATGATAACTCTTTTGTAAACTGCTTCTTGCATAAATATTTCTCCTTTTGTTCGATTCCCCGAACTTATCTCGTTTATTATATACCATTTTTTTTAATTTGTCCATAGTAAATTGAGTATACCCCAAAAAAACACTTAAAAAAATTTCAAATGAAAGATTGTTGTAATTATTTTGTTTTTATGTTACAATGGATAAAAATGCTTATGAGGAAAAAGTATGGAAGTTCAAATGTTTAATTTTGCCTACTTCTTTTGGGTTGCAATAGCGGTAGGTTCTTATATAGGTTTATATTACCTTTTGAAAAGGTTTTCTATAAAAACTCAAAAGATAGTTATATTTTCACTGTTAGCCTTTGCGTTAGTTCTTCACTTTCTAAAAGTTTTAATTCCACCGTTTTCTACCGATAAAGAAAGGTGGTTGACTGAATCGTGGCCTATAAATATTTGCACTGCAAATATATTTTTATATCCCTTTTTATATTTGAGCAAAAGCAAAATTGCAAAAGATTATATGTTTTATCTAGGGATTCTTTCAAGCATTATTGCTATTCTTTACCCCGTTGAGGCGCTAGAAAAAGCAAATCAATACGCCGAATATCTTGACGTTATTCGTTTTTATGTTCATCATATAATTATAGGCGTTGCACCAACTCTTATGGTTATGCTAGGTCATCATAAATTAGATTATAAGCGTGTTTGGAGTGCGCCCGTTATTCTATTAGTAGTGATGCTATTTATTATGGTTTGCCAAGTTTTACAAAGCGAATTAGGTTACGTTGATATCCGCGATAAAGATTTTTTTGACCCAAATTATAAAAACTCTTCATTCATTTGGGGACCTGGCGACAATTCTCTTGCTAAAGTTTTTACTGCAGTTTGCCCTAAGTTTTTTAAAACCGTACCTATAGGCGAGTATGTAGGGCAAGAAAAATACTGGCCGTGGTTTTGGATGATTTTTCCGGTGTTTATCTATATTACCCCTCTTTCTTTCGGTTTATGTATGTTTTTTGAAAATAAAAACTTTTGCACCGACGTTAAACGCTTATTTACCGTAATAAAAAATAAAACAAACAAAACAAATGACTCAACAAAAACAAACCCGACAGATGCTAAAAATTCAACTACCGATAACATCAAAACGGAATAGTTTTATTAAAAAGTTAAAAGCACTCTCTTACTAAAGAAAGTGCTTTTTTAATACCTAATTTAATTATTCTACGTTGTAACTAAACTTATCTGTTTGAAAATCCGTTTTACCACAATGAATTACGTCTATATTTGCGTTTTTGCCGGCAACTTGATTATTTAAAACCTTAACGCTAGCAATATTGTCAAAAATAATCGCCTTGTCGTTATACATATCGAATTTATTATTTTCAACTATTACGTTTTGATGATAATATTTGTTTGGCAGAACTTTCTCTCTTCCTACAAATTGAATTACTGCCTTTCCCCAAGTGCCGTGTTTACAGTTGTCAAAGTGGTTGTTGCGTATGGTTACGTTTGTCGTTCCACCAGATTCAAACCACCACTTTCCGTCAGATTCAAACAAAATAGACGCGCCCGCGGTATGAAAATAATTTTCTTCAATGATAACTTTGCCCTTTGCACCTATTAAAATTCCACGCGCGCGGTTATCTCTAACGATATTTTTTCTAAACGTTAAATCAGGGCTTGTGTCAAGATTTTCAAGGTCATCACCCACTTTAATATCTGCAACACTGTTTTCAAACTCAACACGCACAACTTCGTCGTTTATTATTTCAACACGCGAAACCTTATTTTCCGTAAAGGGAATTAAAGAAGACGGCTCTAACGCTTGAACCCTATCACCCTTATGTAAAACAGGCAGACCAGTTGCTTGAAAGTGCATAAGTTTTATCAACAATTCTTTATCGTTTAATTTTTCTATAACTCGCAAAAATACGCCGTGAATATTCAACGCGTCGTCATACTGCCCTTCAAATTCACAATTTTCAACTTTAACTAATCCAGAACAGCCAACGAAATGCGTTGCGTCTGCATTTGCAGTGAAAAGTCTGCCGTTTAATCTTTTTGTTCCAACAGCGTCAAGAGTAACGTTTTTACAAAATTGCACAAGCATACCCATACCGTAGCAAGCGTGTATATTTATATTATTAAAAAATAAATCTTTACTGTCGCCCGCAAATATACCAACGCCCGCTCTAAAATAAGTGCATAAAATGAGAACGTTACCAACCCTTGGAACTCTGTTTGCGCCACGGATTATAAGGTAGTCATCATCAAGTTTTTCATAACTTAAATTATCGGCAGGTCCTAACACTCCGTCGCCCGTGCCGTGCTCAATTTCGCCAGTCTTGCCGTTAAATTCAATAATTGTATTTTGTCTTAAAAACATACTTTCTTTGCCGTTAAGCGCATATATTCTGCCATCTCTAAATACAAAATTTTCAGTACCGTTTTCAATTTTTACTTTTATTTGAGTTTCATCAGCGCTGACTATCCTTGCTTGCATTGTGAGTGTTTGCGGATTGTCAAGGTTGACGTTAGACATCTTTACGTTTTTACTATTTATAATTGCTATAGGCGTAATTATGCCGTGAGTGAGTAAAGTGCTACCGTTAAAATCTATTTCAAAATTTTGCATACCGTCAACTAAAACGGCTATTCTCTTTGGACCGTTTAGTCCGTGATTACTAATGTTTAAGTTTCTCTGCTCGCAAAAGGTTGTGTCTATATCGTAAATGTCTTTAGGGAAAACTATTTTATCGTAACTTTCTTTTTTACATTTGCGTAGAGCGTATAAAATATCTAAAGTTATATTCCCCGTCTTTTTTTCTAGTCCAAAATCAAGTATTTTCATCATTACTCCTAATTTATAAGTATTTTATCTTCAAATTTTACGCTAAAAATTTCACCACGTTTAGCGTAAATTTTTCTTCCGTCTGAAAGTGTAAGTTGTTCTTTGCCAAAGTTGTTAAGTACATTGACTAAAGCCGTACCCTTTCTTTTTAGGGTTAAAGTTTGGGTTTTTCCGTTTTTATACTTTGCCGAAACTATAACTCCGTTGTAAGAACGGAAATTATTAAACTTGACAACGTTGTCTTTCCAACCCACGGGTATTGCGGAAAAAAGATGTAAATATCCAAGGTGTTCTTGCAAAAGTGTTTCTTGCAATGCGTCGCAAAAACCAAACAAACTTTCTAGCGTAAACGGTCGGTATTTTAACGTGGTATAACCAAAATTCTTAAAATCTCCGTTCAAGTGAAAACCATTTTCTTCAACAAACCCGTTGGCAAACTGTTTAAGCCGTTCATACGCAGAATTTCCCTCGTATTCCATAGCGTAAAGTTGCGCAGACATAGCAAAAGAAAAACCTGCCCACATACCCGTACCTAAATATTCAATCTGCTCTATCGTTTTTTTATACAGTTTTTTGTTGATATCGTTATCGTAATTTATAAGGTGCAAAGGATACATTGCCTGCACGTGTGAAAAATGCCTATGCGTTTGGGGTAACTTTTTTTGTTTATCAAGCGCAAGCACGCCGTCAATTATCGCAAAATCGTCAAGTTTATCGTATGCGTTTTGCCAAACAGAGCCGTCTTTATCTAAAATTTGCGAGTAACTAACAAGTGTTTTGAACAAATATTTAAGCAACGCTAAATCAAAATTAGTGTTGGGAATTAAATACGACTCTTTTGTTGAATCAAATATTTCAGGCGAAGTAGATAAGGGTAGATATAATTTTCCATTTTTCTCTTCTAAAAGTTCCAAAAATGCTTGCCCTACACCCTTAAAAAATGGATACGCTTGCGTGCTTAAAAACTTTTTATCTCCCGTGTATAGATAATATTCGTCAAAACTTTGCGCCGACCAGATAGTCATAGTTGGCGAAAGAGCATATTGTGGCCAACCGCCTAAAGGCTTACCGTCGATAGTAGATACACCTGGCAATAATATTCCGTCAACGCCGTAAAAATCTTTAGCAAATTTCTTAAAATTATCTTTTTGTTGCCATAAATAATCTATAAATACTTTACCCTCTTTAAGCCTATTCGCTTTTAAATAAGACTGATATGAGAGTTGAGTGTTTGTGTCGTGATGATAATCACCTTTCCAAGGTGGCAAATTATCGTCATCAGCAGTCCACACACCTTGAAGTGGCATAGGGTAAAACCCTTCTCTGCTACACGACGCAAAAAGATAATACGAGCGGTAATAAACTTTTTCTATCTGTTTATCACAAATATCAATCGAAGATTTTTTCCAGTAATTTTTCCACCAAGCAAGGTGTTCTTCTTTCAACTTTTCATAGCCCAAGTTACATAAACTTTGTAAACGGCGTTTGACATTTTCAATAAAACTACCGTCAACTGCGTTATTTTCAACCGTAAAATACAGTTCACAATGGTCGTTAAACTGTTTTTTTAGCGCAACGATACCATAAACAAAATCAGTTTTAGTTGGTTGAATATAACTTAAAAACTGCCCGTCACCTAAAAACTCGCCTTGCGGATAATTAAGCCCTTTTTCACTTTCCGCTTTATTAACGTATTCAGGCGCAACTATACTTAAATTAAAATCACCGTAAATTTTTGCAACGCCGATAAAGCGTTTTGCGCTTAAAAAAATCTCTATGCTAATATCGCCAAATTTAACGGTGGCAACTGCGGTTTTTAAAGATATTTTTGAAAGAACGCTATCCGTTTTAAAACCAAAATCAAGTTCTAATCTTCCCGCCGTCAATTTCGTAGGATAAGGGGTTTGCGCATAAATATTATCAAACAGGCGGTTGTGTTCTTTCCACGATTTTTCATCATTGCTTTTTACAAGCGAAACCAAATTTTTATAGTTAAAACCATTCTCTTTGGTTACGGGGTTAGGTCTTTTATCCCACAAATCTACGCTATCTAAAGCAAACCGCAAAGGACCGCCACCATAAACAAGACAACCTATTTTGCCATTGCCTAAAGGCAAAGCCTTGTCCCACTGCAAAATGCTTTTATCGTAAACTATATCGTATTCTCTTTTTAACATATTAAACGTTTTTTACACTGCAAACGATACTTTCATCTGCCAAGGAATTGCAAATTGTAGCCTTGCCTTGTTTTTCAATTCCGCAAAGTCCGCCTAAAATTAAATCTATAAAGGTAGAGTGATTATAATCTTTGCCCCTATCTTTATCGTTTCTGCCACGATTATACATCCACTTTCTTGCAATCCACTCTCCACTATTGCCGTCAAGATTTTCATCAATCCACGGTCTAGTTCCGTTTTCGTCAGTTAAGTGCTGTGATTTAGCATAAGTTTTTAACGCAGAGCAAAAATCTTTTTTATCAACGGGCAACTCCTGTTCGCCAAATGTTTTTAAGGTTTTTGCGAGAGCCGTCAGAGTTTGGCTTGTTGCATAAGGCCAAACGGGGCCGTTCCACAAGCACATATGCGGAAATTCAAAATTAAATTTTTCGTGCGACATATCTGCCGTTGTTAAACCATAAGGCGCAGAAAACACCATTTTATCTGTAAAATATTTCCACGCTATCGTATGTTCTTTTTGAGCAATACCAAAATAAAAGGGAACGTAACCTATCAATTCTTTAACGCCGTAATCTTGGCGTGGATTGCTAAAGCGTGGCAATAACCTTGGCATTTCTTCCCACATAGCAATAGGTTGATTATAATAAAAATCATCCTTAAACAAATCCGTGTTAATTTTATTTTTAAGGTTTTGAGCAAAAAGTTTATATTCTTCTGCTTTTTGTCGATTGTTGCCGTATTCGTAAATTTTATAAAGCCCGTATGCGTTTGCGTAAACGTAAGAATTTATAGTAGGGCGCAAACCAAAACCGCTTATTGACAGTTCCATACCGTCGTAGTTATCAACGCCCTTGTAGATGCCTAACTTTGACTTATGCCTGCTTTCAAACTGAATAAAATATTGTTCAAGTTTATCCACCCTTGAAAGAGCAAAATCCATATTATCAGTTGCTAAACAATAATCCCAAACTGCATATACAAACCAGTTATTATAAACCAAAAGGCTCTCTTGGTTTTCACACCAGTAATCTATATAATCTTTTGCAATATTGCTTGCATTTCTAAACCATTTAAGTTCTGCCAAGTGATGCCCCACTGCGCAACTTATAGGCAAATTTTCCCAAGGAACGTTTAACCACTCGGTAATAACGTATTTTCCATTATTATCTTTTTTAATATGTTTAGAAAAAGTATACGCTCTAAAATAATATATCTCTTCTAAATCTTTATCGTTACAAGAAAATTCGGGCAAATTATCTAGCAAAAACTTTTCAATTTGAGGAAATTTTTCGCCGTCTAACTCTTGAAACTTATTTAAATATTCGCTTATTATATTCATAAGGGCTTTCCTTTATTACATTTTATAACTTACATTTTATAATATTATTATTTTGCAAATTCGCAAGCGATTTTTTGATTTTCTTTCAAATTATTTTGGCTAACCAAAGTTTTGCCAACCTTACCCCTTTCAAAATCTATCACGCCATCGGTGGGAATATTTTCGGTTACCTCGTCGCCAACGTAGTCGGGAATTTGTTTTAGAGTAAATATTTTATCCGTTTCAGAATAGAAACGTATTTCTCCGTCGTTGCCGTAAACGGTTATTTGCGTGCTTTCTTGAACGGGCGCGCAAGTGTAAGTATACCTTAAAATTTGTCCACTAGAATATTGACGAGCAATAAACCCATGGGCGTAGCCTTGGTTAGATAATTTTACGCTTTGATTTTTTATTTGTCCGTTAATTATGCCGTCGCATAAAGTAAGTTCAGAGCAAATTTTATCAATCAACGTTTGACCTTTATTTAAAGTATTTACTGAAACTATTATGATTTGTGGCTTGCCTATAATGTTTCTTTCAACCAGTTGAACTATTTTTGCATAAGCCGTTTGATTTTGATTATTCATTATTCAACCTCCATCTCTTTTCCGCCGTTCAACCTTGATTCTTCCGCCTTAAAAGCGAGTTTATGGCTATAAACAGAGTCTGCTATATAACTGATACCCAAAGGTTTGCTGTTATTGTTTTTATATTCAATATAATCAGAAACAAGTTTAGAATCTCCGCCCAAATGAGAATTATCAGCCATTTCTTTTTTCACGTCAATAACGTAAGGTTCTTGACCGAATATAGAAACTTTAACCGTGCCTTCGTTTATATTGCCCTCAATAGCACCTTTAGTGCCGTATACTTTAGTTATTCTGTGAGTAAACGGTGCGGCAAAACCGTGCATAATTAGGTTTGCAGTTATACCACCTTCAAAGGTCATATTAACAATTTGCCTATCACAAACGTCATTATCACAATTAAACACACAGCGTGCGTTTCTATGCCCCGACCTTAAAACATTTATAACGTTTTCTCTACTCTTTTCTTGCCCTTCAGGAATTATACCACCTGGATATTTTGTATGAAACTCTACGGAATTATAGGCGCAGTCAACCTTTTTGCAATCTACACAAGTATCAGTTGCATAATCTGGTCTATTTTGTTTATTATAAAAATCAAGCGAACCGAAAGAAGAAATTTTCGTGCATTTTTTACCTATTAACCAGTAAATTATGTCAAGGTCGTGGCAACACTTTTGCAAAATTATAGGGCTTGTTTCCGATTCTTTTCTCCAGTTACCACGCACAAAACTTAACATATAATGATGATACGCCACGTTTTCTGACTGCTCTACACTCAAAACGTCGCCTATAACGCCTTCGCTTATTAGAGTTTTAAACTTTTGATAAAAAGGCGTATAACGTAAATTATGGCAAATAACAGCGTCTCTACCGTACTTTTCTGCAAGTTCTTTAACGGCAACGGTATCTTCAAAATTATCGGCAACAGGTTTTTCAAGCAAAATATCATAACCCAACTTCATTGCCCTTTCCGCTTGTCTTCTGTGCAATCTATCAAGCGTAGCGATAATTAAAACGTCTGAACGTTTTTTTTCAAAAAACTCTTCTTCAGACTTGAAAAGATTTTCTTCTTTTATCGAGTATTCTTTTTTAGCAAAGTCTAAAACTTCTTGAGAAAGGTCGCACACGGCAACTATTTCAACTTCTTTGCTTTTAGCAAGATATTTGGTATAAAGAGAACCCCTATTACCAAAACCTATTATAGATACGCTAAACATTTTCGCCCCCTTAAATGACTATTTGCAAACCGTCGTAAGCAACTTTTATGCCGTATTTTTTAGCCTCTTCACAAAGTTCTTCGTGAGTAGCGTTCCAGTGGCAAATATGTGATGCATAAATTTGAGTTTGGTCGTTAAAAATTCCCTTTTCACGGAATTCTTTACACGCTTGCGCTATTTGATTTAAGTTCATATGCCCAAAATATTCTTCTTTACTTAACGCATAAGTGCAATCTAAAACAGCACAATCAATTGTAATTTCGTTGGCTTTTAAATATAAAAAAACATCTAATATTACTCTACCAGTATCATATAAATGCAAATATCTTTTATCATCTTTTTCAATTAAAAAGACCATGCTTTCTTCTTTTTCTATATGTATAGACCTAAAAGGCGTAACTTTATAATCCCCTACGTCTACCGTTGAGCCTATAACGAGTTCGTTCAATATTAGTTTTCCATCCATAACCGCACGTGGGTGCGTTGCCTCGATTTGAGAAAGCGCAACGCTATTTGAATAAATATTAAGCGGTTTATATTCACCAGCGTATTGCGGTGCTCTTTTAGGTAACACGTCCTCTAAACTTAAGTGGTCGCTATGACTGTGAGTGATGAGAACGTTTTTTACGTTAGTATATCTAACGCCGTGGCGAACTGCGTTAAGCAATGCGTCAGATGAAAAATCTATCATTAAATCGTCGTTTATAAGCACACCAGAACGACTGCGAACTTCTTTTCCACCAACTCTGCGTGCATTTTCGCAAACTCTACAAGAACAAAACATACTGGGGATTCCTTCTGATGCCCCCGTTCCTAAAAATGTTATTTTCATAAATTTATCTCCGTATATAAAAAAGAACGCTCTATGCGTCCGTTTTTATTATTAAAATCTTAAACAGACTTTTTTAGTAAAAATAATATGTAGTTTTTATATCTGTTTTTTAATATAATTTTAAGTAAGTTGAAGAACAGCCTAATAGCGTAACGTCAACTTTGTATTCACCATTTATTTTTTTAAGCGGTATTTTCTCTAATTTTTCATTTCTATTGATTACGTCTGCACACTTAAATTCTTGTTCGCAAGCAAAACTTATATAATCATAATCGTCGTCAGAAAAATTATTGAACACTAAAACGTTGTTATCTTTAAAGTAATAAGGCGTAACGTTCTCAAGTGAAACACGAACTACGTCGTTGCCGTTTCCAGCAGTTAAAATCGCATGATACATTGAGCGTGAGCGCAAGGGCGTTATTAACCCTAAAGGATATTCCCCCAACATCAACGGCGAATTTTGACTACTTTCCATATACGGTAAAATAATAACTTTACCGTTTACAGAACATATTCCGTGCCCTATGGTTACGTTGTCAAAATTGCGCATTTGAGTATAATCGTGTACTTTTGCATTTTCGTCAAAATGCAAATTTATATAATCACCTGAAAAATACTGACAAGAACTTCTTTCGTTAGGCATTACCATAACTTTTTGGTCAACACCCTCTTCAAAACAAGCAACGCCGTTTCTTTCGGGAATGACCGTAAAGTCTTTTACGCCTATTAAATTAGCAAGACCTAATTCGTAAAGCACGCTAATTGAGTTGCCAGAAAGAATAACCGTATTATCTCTAAACAGCCTTTCAATTTCAACCTTTTTAAATGCGCGCAACACCTCGCCACTTACGGCAACGGTTTCCCCAAAACCAAAATTTTCTATATATTCAATAGATATTCCCATACAACCAAGTATACCCGCAAGGAAAGTGTCGTTTGGGGTAATACCCGACGGCTTACCATTTTTATTTACCTTATATAAGGGAACGTTTTTGCTTATCAAACATTTTACGCCACGTAAATTACCGTAATTGCAACCACCATCTAAAAATTCTTGAAAAAAATCTTTTCTAGAAACCAACTGCTTTGCAAAAGCATCACCGTTAGTTACACCGTTACCGTTAAATTCAAAAATATCTAGCGTTTGACCTTTTAGACACAAAGGTAAAGTCATTTCCATTTGAAAAGCCGTAAATTTAGTGCTTTTACAGGTAAGCGTCATAGGAAAGTTTTCTATTTCGCCAACGCACAACTGATTATCACCACACGTTTTTCTTGCAAGCATCGTACTCGTATGCAAAGTCCAACCGTATTTTATTGAAGAATCTTGACGATACATTGCCAACGATAATCTATTAAGGGCAGTTCTTCTTTTAGACATTATTTTAAACATTGCCTGTTGGTCGCGACCTTCTGCAAAATAAGAATTTGCGCCACTAGTCATAAGTCCAAACCCGTCTTGAACGCCTTTAAGTCCGTCTATAATGTAACTCATTGCGCTTTCCATAGCCTCACGGTTTACGGATAAATAGGCCTTTCTATACCCCTCAACGTTGTCTACTAAACCTTTAACAAACTGCTCACGACTAACTTCTTTACCTAACGCCTCGGAATATTTTTGCATATGTAATTCACAAAAACAACCCACGTCGTATATATGATTATGTAAACGGAAATCGTCTTCAATCCAAATTGTATCTGGCTTTAATTCCGTACAATAATATTTATACATATCAACGTAATATTTGCGCCAGTTTTCACACAAAGGACACGCTATAACGGTGCTTTTATAACCGTCGTAAGTAACCATTGTAGTAAAATTCTGCCCAGGTTTAAGTTTTCTGCCACGCTCACCGTGAATAAGCGAAACCCACGGATTGAGAGATAACGTTATGCCCAAATTTCTAATACGCTTACCAGCCTTTTTTATTGCCTTAATATGTGGGGCAACTTCTTCAACCGTACAATGACCGTGATTTACGTCTTCAGCGTCGATAAAAAACATAACGTCGTCAATTTTGGCTTTTTTACAAAAATCTTCAAGTTTATTTATTCTATCATCTATATCCGTTCCGTCAAGCAATGCAAAACGTAGAGAATATTCATATTTTTCGGGTATCATATTTTTCCTTTTAATTTGCTCTCCAAGACTCAAATTGTTGTAAATGAGCATCTGAATATTGAACTTGATATTCGGTAATATATTT
Source organism: Clostridia bacterium (assembly GCA_017399035.1). Taxonomy (GTDB): domain Bacteria; phylum Bacillota; class Clostridia; order Christensenellales; family Borkfalkiaceae; genus UBA1259. The sequence goes on from JAFQEM010000031.1 coordinate 35,379, forward strand.
TTCTAAATAGTCTACCATATAAATAAAGTCTGTGTTATTAAAATAACTCTTATAATGGCTACACATTATATAATAAACCCAAAGTTTTTCGTGATTAACTCTGTCGAAATACGTTTTATAAGCATCAGGGTCGCTATACTTTAAAGGTTCTAACCTATCTATAATAGCGTCAAGTTGCGTATTAAAGCGATTTATTGCATCAAACGGCCAGTAATCAGAATAAGCGTAAGTTGAAGTTTGTAAACCTACCGATAGACGCAAATGCGTTATTTGATACGTTTGGAACTGCTTTAAGTCAATATAAAATTGCTTAAATTCTTTTGCAACGGGCGCATAATAAAAATCTATAAACTCAAAAGCAATTTGGTCTACGTTTCTACCTTTGCCCCACCATATTTGAGAACTTACGTACTCTTTGAGTCTTGCAAGACTTAAGTTATCGCTCTTTTCGTCAATAACGCCAGGGTATTCGTAATCAAACATTATTTGATAAGTTCCACCCATATTTAAAAGGTCGTTAAATGGATATTCAGGTGCGCCAAAAGCAATTCCGTAAGTACGGAAAATTAAGTTTTTGGTTATTGCACCCCACTTTCTAACCATTGTGTTTATGCCCGTATTTCTTGGGTCGCCAAAAGAATAAGTATAATCGTTTTTAAGCGGTGCATAAGAAATATAAAGATTTTCGTCAGGAATACATCTTTGGTCGGTAACAACGTATTGACCGTTTACTTCTTTTACAGGCGGTTCTACGTTGTGATAGTAAGCATACATCATAAACTTAACTTTATTTTTATCAGGATGCTCTTCTTCTATCCACCCGTTTACTGCTCTTACAATTTTATTTGCAAAGTCAATAAACACGCCCGTTCTTATGCTCTCTTCCCCAGTGGGTGAAGTTTGTTTTGCAAGTTCAACGCAATTACACGTTTTTCCCGTGCCCGCGTATTGAGAACCCATACAACGGTTAAAATTATCTTCCATACCGAGCATAAAATATTTGCAATCAAAGTTTTTTTCCACGATTATTTGTTTAACTACTTTAATCAACTCTTCAATCATCTCTTCATTTGTTAAACAAAGTTGACCTATACCGTCGTAAGCGTCCATAGCCTCGGTTGGTACGGTAAACCACTCGGGGTGTGATTCAAGATATTTAGGTTTATAAATAAGTTGACCAACCAAGTTATGCGCAGACGCATAATAGTCGTCTTCAGACATACCGAACTTCATTCTTCTTTTGTTTAGAATTTCGTCTTCATTACCAGAAAATTTAGATGCGAAAATGCTACGGATAGGCACGCTTGCCTCGTGGCTATAATCAAACTGAAAAAGTTTAACGCCGTCGGCTTTTACCACACGCGGAACGTTATAAGTGTACCACTTAAAGCCCATAGAAAGTTCCATAAACTCATAAGTAGCGTAAAGGCTATACTCGCTGTCGTATCCTTTCATAATTACGTTATCACCCACGGTAACAACGCGTGATTCAATTTCAGAAATTCCGTTGCCGTCAACTACCGTTTTGTTTGCTTGATATAACGGTGTGTCACCGATAGACAAATACTTTTCACCCGTTTGATAAACGTCGGTAACCGCCATATCGTAACCAGTGGTAAGTTTAATTGCATATTGAAGTTCAGAAACTGCAATTTCTATATCTCTATTATAAAGTTCAGGTATCAAAATTTTATATTCTGAAGTTCCATCTGCTTTTACGATATATTTTCCAGTGTCAACCAAACCTTCGCCAACCACGGGTAGTGGAATTTGACCTAAAGGCTCTCGTGTGGATATTCCGCTGGAATTATTTTTTTCAGTACAAGCAAAAAGCGGAAGACATAACGTAACCGCTAAAAAAACGGATATTATTTTTGTTAAAAACGAAAATTTTCTTTTCATAATTTTTTCCTTTATTTACACTCAACCGTTTGAGATACGGTGTTCATATTATAAAATTCGTCAATTACGGTATATCTAAAGTAATAAGTGCCTACCATTTCAAATTTAAACTTATCGCCAGGGTTGACAACCTTATAATCGCCGTTAGCAAAATGAACTGTAATTAAAACGTCAATATCTTCTTTCTTTGAACAATCGTCTGAATAATCTAGTTGCGAAATTGTAATTTCCGTACCTATCGTAACCGTATCTTTAACAGGTGATTTAACGGTTAAAGACGGTGCTTTGTTATCTACTATAAATACAGAATACCAACCGTTACCATATTTATTTCCGTTGCTATCTATAGCCGTATACTGAATAGCATATTCGCCCAAAGATTGTGCGGTAAATTGATAAGATTGTTGCGCATCAAGTTCAAAAAACTCTTTACCGTCAGAAGTTTTTGCAATATTGCCGTCGGGTGCGAACACCGAAACCATTGTAGTTACGCTTGGGTCTAAAACGTCGAACGCAAGCGCTTTAGGTATGGTTATTTTATCTTTTAAGTTATTGATTATAACTATATCTTCACCACAAACTACAAACGGCGAAATTCTATCACGAGATGCCGAAGTTGTCATAGTTTGATTGTTCACGTTCACGATAGAAACTGCCGACGTTGCCCTAGGCGAAGTTATGCCAATGGTAAGATTTACACGTTGTGATTTAAATCCGTCAAAAGGCTTACCGTCAATGGTGGAAGTTATTTTACCCACTTCTGTATTTTCAATATCAAAAATTTTTTGAGTGTTGGCGTTAAAATTTAACTTAAAACCATCTTCAAAGTCTTTTAACGAACCCTTCATAACCATAGGGTCGCCACCGTTTACAGATAAAAGTGAATTACCCTCTTCGTTGGGCGAAATTGTCAAAACTGCTTTTACATTGTTGTCAACAAAATCTGTTACGGTTATAGACACACTTTCAAAATTTGCAAAGCCCTCAAGTGATTTAACGTGAATTGAGAAAGACGCTTCAAGTGGGTTTGCAAAAGTTGCGCTAAAATCTCTTGAACCATAAAAGACCGTTCCCACATCAGTAAGCGCGCTACTTTCTACGTTAGAAGTTACAAACATTTTGTCAAAAGAATAATACGTTTTATTATTTTGAATACTTGTTGCCTTTAACACAGGCACGGAATATTGTTTAACTTTTTCGCCTGCAACGTATTTAAGCGTTATATTTTTGCCGTGGACCAAAACTCTTGGCGTAAACGTGTTTCCGTTAAGTTTAGTTTCTAACCCAGTTTCATCAGTCATATAAACTGAATAAGAAATTTCTTTACCGCTATCATCAACGAAAACTGCTTGGGGAATTTGATATTCTACGTCTGAAAGAAAAGCCACGGGCATAACGGGGTTGCTTTCACTTATTTTAACAACTTCCGACGGCGCCCCACCACCGCTATTCTTATCTGCGCAACCTACCAAAAGTGCCGAACAAGTTAGACAAACGATAAGTGCAAGCAAGGCAATCTTTTTAAAAATTCTCATCCTTTAAGACCTCCTACCGTTAAATTACCCATAAAGATATCTTTAAAGAATATAAACAACAAAAATATCGGCAAGAACAAAATCATACAGCCAGCCATACGAAGTGGAATTGTTGCCGTGCCTGCCTGTGAAGGATTATAAACAAAGTTAAAAAGACCAACGGCTGCAGTAGGATAGTCAAACATATAAATAAGTGGGGTTGAATAGTCGTTCCAGTAGCCGATAAAGAGCAATACGAAAACTGCAAACATAGAAGTTTTAACCAAAGGGAAAACTATTTTAAGCATTACGGTAAATTGCCCTGCACCGTCAATAGTGGCCGCCTCTATATATTCGTCTGAAAGACCTTTAAAGGTTGCATAGAATACCAAGAAATACATTCCTAAATAACTTGATTGCATTACGCACGGTCCAAAAAGCGTGTTATAAAGTCCAAACGCTTTTGCCATTTGAATTTGTGAAGGAAGTGCGCCAACTACCGGCAAAACCATTGCAATAATAACGGTTGTATATATAAATTTGTTAAGCCATACCTTATATTTAGCAACCAAATAAGACATAACAGACGTAACAATCATATGCCCCAACGCACAAGAGAGAGCGTATATTAAAGAATATAAAAGCATATCGCCAAGATAAACCACTTGTTTACCATTTTTAACTATTTGATAAAAAGCAGAAAAGGCGTTTTTATAGTTTTGAAAATATAACGGGCTAAACCCTATTGGGTCGATAAGATAATCGGGGTTAAATTTAAGAGACGTTGCAACCGTAAAGAAAAGAATTGAAAACATAAAAATAGTATATGCAATCAAAACTGCGAGAACAATGCCCATAAACAAATAATTTTTAGACTGAATTTTGAATTTTTTTCTTCTCATAATCGTTCTCCTTTTTAGTATTGAACGTCAGGGTTAATTTTAGCAAGCAACCACCTTACAAACATAGTGAGAGGAACTAAAATTAAGGTAAATATTATACCTAGTGTTGCAGCGTAAGGGAATTCTATTTCCGTAACGCCAAGGTTAGTAAGTAAGAAAGTGTAATAACCGAAAGTTTGAACTTCTATACCAGCAGACTTTGCAAACAATGCGTATAAGTGCGCTTGGTTTGTAAAAATTCCAGTTACGCCAACTATTAAGAAAGTTGACATTGTGTCAAAAATTAGCGGTATAGTTATAGAAACAAATTCCTTAAACGGCTTAACACCGTCGATAGCGGCATATTCTACAACCGAAACGGGAATTCTTGTCATTGCGCTTGAATACATAATGATATTAGTGCCGAAACTCATCATAACGTTATAGAACAAAACTGCGGGCATACGCATTTCGGGTTCGCCGAGAGGCGGTAGCATCTCTACCCCGAATTTTGCCATAATTTCAACCAAACCAACGTCTACCATAAATAAATACATAAACGCGGTAACTACTGAAGAAATTATTGACGGAAAGAAAAGGACAACCCTAAAAAATTCACTTAAAAAGTATTTTTTATAAATGTAAAAAGAAAAAAACAGCGCAAGTGGTAGCCCCACGATAAGTCCCACAAAATAGAAAGTGAGAGAGTTAACTAGCATCTGCTTTAACATTTGTCCGTGGAAAAACTCTTGAAAAAATCTTTCAAAGTTGGCAAAACCCACAGGTCTATAAACTACACCGTTAACGCCAACGTATTCTTTAAACGCCAAAAGAATTGAGTTTATGTTTACGCCAACGTAAAAAATTAGATAGTGAATAATAGGTAACGCAACAAGCGAAAAATAGAAAACCAACTGTTTTTTTCTATTGCTTGCCATTGAAACCGTTTTTTCGCCCTTATTTTTCTTTTTAGAGTGAAGTTTAACGCTTATGTTGTAAAAATAATCGGAAATTCTACTTAAAAAGAGTTCAAATTTAGTTTGAACGTCTCCGCTGTTTTTTTGTCTTTTCATTTTATTTATCCTTTATAAAACTAGTATTTTCCTATCGTTGCGAGGCAAAGCCCCGCAACGATAAAAGGAAAATATTTTAATTAGAAGAAATTCTTGCAACCATTTGTTCCCACAAAGATTTAGCCGTGCCTGCTCTATAAGTCCACTTGTCGTAAAGACCGTTAAACCAAGCCTCTGCCGTTACGTTATAGTCTTTCATAACCTTTAAGGGATAAAGGTCGGTAACGTCGCTACTCTTGCTGTATTTACTGCTAATACCCCACTCACCTGAAATATAGTCGTAGTTAGCGGTGGTAAAGTCGTTTCTGTCGTTAGCGTAAACCAAATCAATTTCTTCGCTGTGCAAAATTCTATAAACGTCTTTAGCAAAGTTAGACATAGAGTCAGAAACTTCTTGTGAAATTTCATAATCAAACGGACGTGGTTGCGCGCCTTCTTTGTTTTGAACGCCCATTGCAGCGGAAGAGTTAAAATACATAAAGAAATCTTCAACCGCTTGAAGTCTGTTTTGGTCGATACCGTTTTTAAGGAACATAGTTCCACCTGTGCCAACTTTTAAAGTTGTGCCTGTGCCGATAAGCGAACGGTCTGCTTTGGGGATAGGCAACGTTGCAAAAGTGCGGTCAGTTTTGCCACCCTTTCTACCTGCGTAATCGTTAAACGTTCCGGTTGCCTCTGCCTCCCAGTAACACCACTCGCCGAGCATCATTATAGGCTTTCTAGTATAGGTGCTTGAAATGTAATAGTCTTGAGCCATAGTGTGAGAAACTGCAGGCGAATAAGAACGGTCATCAACCCACTTACCTCTGTTATCGTTGATTTTACGCAAGAATTGAGCGTTGAGATATCTGCCCTTTTGTTTCATAGCCATATAACCGTTTTCGGGGGTAATAGCAACGTCGTCAAGTTCAGTAACTACGCCTGCGTCAGTAACGCTGATAAGGTTTGTAAGAGGCGTTTTACCGTCAAAAGTATAAGTTGCTTTTGCTTGTTCATAACCCTCAAAGTCTGCCCAAAGTTGTTGCCAAGCGTTGTTGTTCATACCAGGGAATTGACCAGACCAAATCATAGGCGTTACACCGTTAGTAGACATATAGTCGCACCATAAATAGAATTGTGCGTAAGTTTCGGGAAGTCCGTCGTCTTCAGTACCTTTTATGCCGTCAACACCCAAACAACCCTCTGACTTATCATTAGTTAAAATAAGGTTAGTATCTGTTGAGCCTTCTGCAATGTATAAACCTTTGTCTTCACAGAGCGCCACGTCGTAAATAGGCATAGCAACCGAAGTGAACAAGGGCAAAACGTAAAGCGAACCGTTGGGTTCTTGATAGAAATTAGCCCAGTCAGAATACATTCTTTCCATTATAGACTTTTCTTCAGCAAACCTGTTTGCGCCCTCGTCCGTACTTTTCATAGTAACAAGGTCTTTAACGTCTCTAACGTAATTGCTGTAAGTAGTTTTAACCAAACTAGGGTCTAAAGTGTTAGTAAAGAATACGTCGTATTCATTATTTTCAAGTGAATCTAAAAGCCAAGTTCCAGTAGAGTTGGTTTGAGTGTGCAAAAATTCAAAGAAAACGCCCGTTTTACCTTCTTCATAAGGAACGTCTTTAACTAATTCCGCAAACGCTTTAGTGGTTTGTTCAATATAACCCCTACCGTAACCACAATCGTAGTTATGAACTTTTATAACCGTTGCGTTAGATTCGTTTTTACCCGCAATGTTACCACCCGTGTAATTGTTAGGTCCACCGTTATTTACACAACCAGTCAACGCTGACGCACCAACAAGCAATGCTAAAACGATAGACAAAATTTTAATTTTTTTCATATTAGTTTAAGTCCTTTTATAAATAGTTGAAAATTTTTATCTTACTGCCAACTTTATATCGTCGGCAGTAAGAATTTTGCTAAATTAAATTACTTAAGAGCAATGTTGTCGTAGTAGCAACCGAACAATGAACCAGTATAAGTACCACCACTTTGAACACCTGTAGGAGGTCCATATAACTTCAATTCTTGATTTTCTGGCGTACCTGCTTTTATAGTGCCGTTAAGTTGATATTCAATGTAAACGTAATCGTAATTAGTAGCAGAAATGAACTCAACACCGGTTGTATTTTCATAACCAAATACACCAACTAAACCCTAAGGCCATTTATAAAGTCCAGAAGGATGGTTTTCATTACCCTGTCTAAAATAATAAGGCATAAACCACATACTAACGGTGTTGCAATCTTTAGTTAAAGTTTTAGAAGTTCCAGTTCCTAATGAATAATCAACAACCATTCTTCCTTGAGCGTTGTTTTGACTCCATACACCACCTTCGCCAGCGATACCATCTTTAGCATAGTAACTATAATTAACTTTAGAAGTACACATTGAAGTAGATAAAACGTCAGTTGAAAAATCTTCAATCATATTTGGGAAATAACCCAAAACTGTATATTTGTTAGAAGTACCAAAATTTTCACCGTTGATAGTAACTTGAGTAGCAACCGTATAGTAATTTTCAATAGCAGAAAGTGAATATCCGCTTTCAGTTTCAGTTAAATCTGTGGTTTCTCCCGTGCCACCAACAGAATAATAATCACCGTGAACGTATTTTTTTGCAACAACTGTGGTTTTTAACGTTGCAAGTTCTTCTTCATTGTAAACAGTTGACATATTAGATTTTACTATATTAAAGGTTACTGGAGAATTTCCGCTAACCTTAATAACGTTGCCATTAACTGTAGTATTTTCTCCGCCTATTTCAAAGTTAAAACCTTTGTGTTCAGCGCAGAAGAAGTCAAACGCATAACCCGCGTCGTTTAAGGTGTTAGTAAAGGTCATATAAATTTGTTTTACTTGGCTTATTGCGTTAGGCAAACTAAAGTTTACTTGTTGCCATTCACTTGCCCACAATCTATCATTTTCATCATAACTTGTGTTAGAATAGGTTATAGACGTTAAATCTGCAAGTTGATATGCATTATCGTCAGTATAAATCCAAATTTTGATAGGTAACGTAGAACTTGTTACGTGTTGACCGTGTACGTCGACAAATTTATTTGCTTCTAACATTCTAGTCATAAATGAGAAGTCTGCAGTCGTTTCAGAAAGTTGAATTGCAGAATCAAAAGTGATAATATAGTTACCACCTAAAGCAGTGTGGTCATAAGCACACAACGCATTTGTTTTGATACCGTGATAACTTTTAGGTTTAATATTTGTAAATCCCCAAGAAGATTTCAAGCCACTAACCGTGCCACCATCAACAGTTTGTGCACCTGTTGCACCGTCAAACAATACGTCTACAGACTGATAATCGTAATAATAACTAACGCTTGCAGAGTTATCTAACTTTAATTTAGTGGTTGCAGTTGACGCACTCTTTTGAGAGATATAATAGTAACCACTTTCTTGAATACCTAAATCTTCAACGGTGTAATCTTTTGTTAAATCTTCAACGGTTGCAATTTCAACGGTTTTTACGGTTGATTTTGATGCGCTCTTTACGTATTCACCAGTAGAAGAATTTAAATATACGTCTGCATTGATTGTTCTAGTGGGGTTTGCGCCGTCGTTTTGCGATTTATAGTATGCAATGTAATCTGTAACGTATTCTTCTGCAATTTCGTGAACGTCTTCAAAGTCGCTCTTCAAAAGTGCGTTATAAGAAACGTCAATGGGCGAACGCTTGTTTTGTGCATAACCTTTTGCAAAATAATAGGTTGTTGCGCCTTCTTTTTCAACAGAGATATATGCGCAACCAACGTATTCTCTATCAAGGTTTTGTTCTTTCATATTAACAACTGAACCTTGAATTAAATAATAGTCAGCAAGTGCGCCACTCTCTAACGTGGGGATAAATGCGCTTGACTTTAAGTGAATAATTTGTTTTGCGCCGTCTTTGCTTGCAGTTTCTTTATCAGTCCAAGTGTATCCTGCGCTTACGCCAAAGCAGTTATCTTCATTAATTTCGCCAAAACGGTCAATATAGTCGTAAGGCATAATGAACATACCAACTTTAATAAGAGTGTTTTCTCCGTCTAATGCGTTAAATTCAGTGATTGAAACTTTTGATGCAAAACGGATACCATTGTTGATTTCTTCCTCTGTTTCAGGGTCAACTGTTCCGCGTCTGATTGCCGCGCCTTCAACAACTTCAAAAGTTGTAAGCGTGCCTGTTGCTGCGCTAACAGGCTTAACTGATAGCCCAACGGATAATGCCAAGCACATTATAAGTGCAAACGATAAGATTAAGGTTAAAACGTTTCTTTTTGTGTTTTTCATTGTGGTGTCCTCCTTATTCCCAACCTAAATCGCTATCAAACGGGTCTGAATCGCCGTTTGAAATTGTTAATACGCATACTTTTGGTAAAAAACGTATGTCGCATTCGGGGGGTGAATAGATACTTTTTTTCATATAAATCCTCCTTTTACTCGTGGTTTATCCACGTTAAATCCAAATTATTTATAACCACTCGATATCGTCTGCTATCGGGTCGTTCATTACCGTAACCGTGAAAGTTTTAAGAGCAACCAAGTTACCGTCAATTTTAACTTCTAGCACTATTTCCATAACACCGTATTCTAAAACTTCTACGTCGTAACTACCTTTAATTAAGCCTAAATTGATATAAGTTCCACCGTTCATTCTATACTTGATGCTAGTAGTTGTGTTTTCATTAAATTCAACTGCGCTAACGGTTATTTTGTCGCCTATATCCGCCATGCTTGGCAATTCAGGATATTCAACCTTTTCAAGCGTTAAACCGTCAACATAGAAATCCGTTGTCATCCAGTAGTGCAAGCCAAAACCTATACTGTAAACGTCTTTGAAACTTTCTTCAAAAACAAAAGTGTAAGTTCCTTCGCCCACAGGGATTATTATTGCATTACTAAATATCGTTCTCGAAGAACCGTCTGCCTCTCGCAATTCCACACGCATTTTCATTCCGTTACCACGAACGTAATCTTGATATCCGTTTGCGTCGTATATAGGATTGCCGTCTGCATCATAAGCAAGTTCGTGTCCGTAAAGAATTCTCTTTGCGTTGATTGACAAAGTTATTGCATTATAACTTGTTCCAAGGTCTTTATAGCCGTCTTTTATCCAACCGTTTTCTTTATTAAACTTTGCGGGGTCATAATAGGTAAACGCGATTGAACTTATACCCTTAAACCCAAAGAAATAAGAATATTTTCCGTCTTTAGCCCACTCGTCTGTTATAAAACAACTGCCACTAAGTTTTGTCAAGTCGCCTTTGCCAGCGCCGTAATGATTGCCATTTTCGTCAAGTTCAAAGTCCATTAAAACGTTGTTTTTTCTTGCTTGCAAGGTATAAACTTCCGTTTCGGTATTATTGCCGTTTTTGGCTTGATATTTAAGTTGATATTCATCAAAATCAACAAGTTCAAAGTCAAACGTTTTTCCGTCTGCATTGAGATTTATTTTAGTCCACTCTTCTTGAGATTTCTTTTTTAGATAAACTTCTACGGTTGTGCCGTTTTCTGCTTGGTCATAAACTTGCCAAGTATATTTTTGATTTAAGTTTACCGTGCCGATAGGTTCAATAAATTCAACTGCAAAGTTTCTAACCGCAATTTTTGTTGTTCTTGTAATAAATACGTTTCCGTCAACTATAACTTTAGTTATAATTACGTAATCGCCGTTTTGATTAAACGTGATGTTAAACTTGCCGTTATTTTCTTGAACTGCCGTATATTTATCGCTTTGCTCTACGCCGTAACTTACTTGGGTTTTTACACCGTCAACACTTGACGTTGCGCCATCTATCGTAAGGCTTTGACCTACTTTTATATAACTACCTGCATCAAGTTCAGGTAAATCAACCCTTTCTGCCGTTATATCGTCAAAATAGAAAGACGACGCCCAAATATAATGAACCCAGAAAGAAAAGTAACTTATATTATCGAAATTATAATCAAACACGAAAATATATCTGCCTTCACCATTAGGCATTATAACTTGTTTGCTAGTAAACGATTTTTCTACCCCGTCGATTTTTGCTTTTACAGTTATTTCTAAACCGTTTATCTTTTGACCGAGGTTTGTACAACCGTATACGGGATTTCTAACCACTTTTGCGTTTACCGCTAAAGCGTTATAACTTGCGCCAAGTTCTATAGATTTACCAGGTACCCACTCGTACATTGCGTGATTACCCGTATTAAAATAATAAGAATAATCGCCGTTTTTTGCCCAACCATCAGAAACGTAACCATACGTTCCACTATTTCTTCCGTAAGTTCCGTGATAATTTCCCTCTTCGTCTAATTCAAAGTCCGCAATCAAATTGTTGGCTCTAACCGTAAAATCATAAATGCGTTCGTTTTGAACAAGGTCGTTATCAACCGTAAACTTAATTTGATATTTACCACTTTCAGAAAGATTTATTACTGCGTAATTCTCAACTATTTCAACCGCAGTCCAGTTGCCGTTTTCACTCTTGATAAAAGCCTCAACAGATGCTTGACCGTTAACTTCGGGGGCTTTGAATTTATATTCGGTGTTTGCATAGATTGACGTTAAAGGTTTGAAGAACGAATAAGTTAAATCACCAACAGTTATTTGTTGAATATCAAAATATTCCGTTTGACCTATAACTACCCTAAACTTAACTGAATATTCACCCTTTGCAAGAGCAAGTTGAACGCTGTCGCCGTCAATGGCGTAAGTTTTCTTTATGGTAGTGCTTAAGTTAGTTACGTCGATATAATATTTTACGTTTGCTATTTCTTGCGCACTAAACACTTTGGTGTTAACGTTGGTTACCTTGGGTTTTTCAAACGTTATTCCGCCGTCTGAAACAGAATAATATTTTCCGTCAATTTCGGGATATTCATAGTTCGCACTGTTATACATATATATATTATCTATATAAAAACCGTGCATTTTATCAACGTTTATCCACCATCTGTCAAAACATTTAATGGGTTTAGATAGCCTTACAACGTATTTATGTTCGCCAGGCATAATTTCTACGTCGCCAGATACAGATACGCCCGAATAGTCGTCAAAATACATTTTAGCAGGCTTTAAATCCCAGTCGGAATACGCATAGAAAACCACCGTGTCAACGTATTCTGAAAGCGTATACCTTGTTTCCCAAACGCCGTTATAATCATCCCAACCAGTAAAGTGTTGAACGTAGAGCGAATATTTTCCGTCTTTAGACCATCTAGTTGAAATTTTTGGTTTATTACTTCCGCTGTTATACATATGTCCACGGAAACCTAGATAACTGCCCTTGATATGTTTTTCATAATCCATCACAACGCCGTCAGAGTGGATATACATATTTTTAAGCGTGCTAACCTTATATTCGCCAACGGTAACAACGTATTTTACGTCTATATAAGTGGGTTGTTCAAAAACTACTGATTCATCAATCAAAATCCACTCGCTTTGACCTTCTATTCTGTAATATTTTTTAATTGACGCATTGTCTAATTCAGTTTGTCCAAAAACTTCGCTTGAAAGCGTGGGATTTGGGAATATTATTTGTTGATTTGTGTAATAATTACTAAAAGTTACGGTGCTCACTAATGAGCCTGCGTTTATATGAAGGTTTAGCGCAAAGGTATGCGTTTTGTCAAAAATATCGGTTACGTTGTAAGTTAAAAGGTAATCACCGCTATCAAACCCAGATATGTCAACTTCTTCACCCAAAGTATATTCGTCAAGATTTACAATGCCGAGAGTGTTGATAACGCTTACGCTCTTTATAATTCTCATATCACAGTTTACAATATCAGGAACTATAAATTTTTCAGCCTTGTCAACCGTGTAATCTTCGGTATCTAAACGGAAAACTTCTTCCCTTTCAATAGAAAGTTTGTTATCAACGCAAATACAATCTATATAGATAATATTTTCGTATTTTTCTTGGTTATAAACGAATATTCCCTCTATTGACTTATCCTTAAAATTTGTGAGGGCAACGGGGTCAATGAAAAAGCCTATCTTATTAACTTTGCTATAATCTAATTCAATTTCTGAACTGATATATTCAACGCCGTCAATAACAAAACCTATTCTTACAGCGCCGTTTAAAAGTGAATATGCGTTTAGGCTAACGTAATTAGCATCATTAGCAAGGTTGACCTTGTTTTTAAACAAAACGCCTGCACTTTGGTTTGCCTTTAAGTTTACTTGCGCACTTTTATTTCCGTTAGAAACGAAAGCGGTGTTTGTGTTTTCAGTTATTCCGCCGTTATATTTACTCTTAAATTCAAAGTTGCTTGAAAGTTCAAAACCGATTAAAGAGCCGTCAGTCTGTTCGGGTTGATTGTCTATATCAGACTTATTAACAAAAGACAAATCGGTTATTTCAAAACGCATATTTGCTAAAGAATTTAGTTCAAAACACCAACCGTCTATCTTTTGATTTTTCAATGCAGATATGTCTAAAATATATTGCGCTACTTGAGATTGTTCGTTTGCAGGTAACAAATCTATATTGCCAACGGCAACTTTTGCTCCGTCAACTTTTGCAAAAACCGCAATTTCTACGCTTGCAGATTTATTATTTTCAACGCTTATAGATAAGGCGTTAAATTGACTTTGACTTAACGAATAATATCCGTTGCGCCATTCAATAACGTCAGTTCTGCCATCATAGTAATAAGATAATGCGCCGTCAGTTTCAATTACGCCCTCTTTGACCGTAATTGCTTTTAATAGGTCGGCGTCATTTATATCAACTAATTTGCCGTTAGGTATAACTTTCAAAATAGTTTCTTTTTCGGTAACGTTATCAAACGCATCTTTTATTGAATATTTTGCAGTAAAAAGGTCGCCAACTTGAGCATTGATGCAATTATTTGCAACCTCTACGTTATTTAAATCTTTTTTAACAATAACTTCAGTTGAGAAAGAAGAAAAATCATCTACGCTAGGAACAGGTAAAACGACTTTGCCGTTATTTTCCCAAACGTAAATCATATCGCCAAGCGTTACGACAGGGCTAACCGTATCAACAGTGTTGATTTTGTAATCTGCGTATACTTTGTTGCCGTCAACGTCTTTAATTTCAACTTTTACGCTATACTCGCCAACTTTATCTAAAAAATATTTATCTATACCGTCAGCATTTTCTTCAACTTGGTCGCCTATAGAAATTGCCACAACCTTTTTAGTAGCATAAGGCAATTTTTCAACGTTATCGTCCGTGATAACTATTGCAGACAAGTCAGATTGAAAATCAGTGTAAGTACCCACTTCCACGGTTTTTTCAGTTGGAACGCTTACGACTGTGGGTGGCACGCCAACAACCGCTGGTCCTTGTTTATTTGCACAAGCAGAACCAACGGAAAAAATAAGGATAATACTTAAAAGCATTAAAAACAAGTTGCGAGATTTTTTTGCCATACTTTTCTCCCTTAAATTAGTTTTTCATTTTAGTATAAGGTTTTTTATTCTAAATAAACATAGTTTATTTCAAATCTATCAACACTATTTTCCGTTATGCAAGTAACGGAAAAGGGTGCACCCTTAAAATTTTTAATTTTCTTAAACGTTATAAATTAAAAAAACTGCCATATAATAAATTTTATCATATAAAATGTTGTGTAGTCCATTGCATTTTGCGTGCATTTTATGTTATAATGTTGTCATTATGGAAAATAAAATTCGCGTTAATAAACATCTAGCACTAAAAACTTTATTATATGAACAAAAAGATTTTGGTTTAACACCTATATTTTTCGGTTTCGAACAATGCGTAAGTAATCAAAAATGGGGACCATACTCAAGAGACTATTATTTAATTCACTTTTGCATTAAAGGGCAAGGCTCGCTAAACGATAAATTCGGTACACATCAAATAAAAGAAGGTCAGTTTTTTATCTTGCGTCCAAACGAAGTTGCTACCTATACAGCCGACCCTATAAATCCTTGGAAATACGCTTGGATTGCATTCAACGGGCAAGAGGCGTCTGCATTCAATTCACTAAACTCGGTATGTAATTCTCCTAAAGGACTTGGCGAAACACTTTTAGATTACGCGCAAAGAGAAGTTTATTCTTCTTATGCATACAAGGCTTTGCTTTATAACTTGATGTATCAACTTAATATTCAACCGCAAATAGAAGAAAACACTGCGCTAAAAATTAAACGCTACGTAGATTTAAACTATATGCAACAACTAAGCGTGAACACTATTTCCGATTATTTTGGTTTTGATAGAAGTTACCTTTATCGCATTTTCAAAAATTACACTGGCAAAAGCGTTAAAGATTATTTAACGATGGTAAGATTAAATAAAGCAAAGGCTTTTTTACAAAACGGTTACAGCGTTTCAGATACTGCATTTATGGTGGGCTACACAGACCCGTTTAATTTTTCCAAAGCGTTTAAAAAATTTTTTAGAAAAGCACCTATATCTGAAAAGAAACGTTAAATAAACTGAAAATACGCCTTTTTACATCATATATTTAGCCATTATAATAATTTTATCACAGCAAATAGTAAATGTAAATATGGATTTATCCTTAAAACTAT
This sequence comes from Clostridia bacterium, assembly GCA_017399035.1. Classification (GTDB taxonomy): domain Bacteria; phylum Bacillota; class Clostridia; order Christensenellales; family Borkfalkiaceae; genus UBA1259. The sequence continues at coordinate 51,265 of JAFQEM010000031.1, forward strand.
CAAAAAAACACTATCTTTTAGTCCTTAAAAGCATTTTATTCTTAACATTTTTGCAACAATTTAATTTTAAAAAAATACACAACTTGATTTTGATTTAACTTTATTTCTTACAAAATTTGTGAAATAAGGCTTAAAAATTGCCCTTTTTATTTGTTTTTTTGTTAAAGTATTAAAAATATAATTTTTACACTATCAAAAAAGCACAATAAAATATAATAAAAACACACAGTTTGCATAATACGTTTACATAGTTTTTGATTTCGTGTTAAAATTATGGAAAATCACTATATAGAGGTAATAAATATGGCGTATAAACACATCTCTAATCAAGCAGCGTTCAACACGCGTGAAATAAATATTTCTACGAATATAGTTTCTTGCTATATGACGCATACTAACCCGTTTTATCGTAATATGAGAGCGTCTTATACTGAACCTCTTACCCCTCAAAACGATTTTATAGGTTATATTCACACCCTCGACGGTGAAGGGACTATACACCTAACAGACGGCGATTATACCTTTCATAAAAACGACGCTATGTTTTTTCACCACCACACTAATAAAGGCTTTACTAACGACAATACCAACTGGAATTTTTTTGTAATATATTTCAAACTTAACAATCTTTCTGTTCCCCTAAACGTTATGTGGAACTTTCCACCTTTTGCTAATGAAACTGGAACAATAAAAGAAATACATTATCTCGTAAACGCAAACAGTTATCTCAACATTTGCAAGGCGAACACTCTGTTGCAAAAACTTATAATAGAAGTTTTGTCTTATACGGGCGGTGTAAACACAAACAATAAATCACCTTATTACGAGTGTATGGAAAACCTTGAACGGTATATTCATCAAAATATACATCTTAATTTACAAATTAAAGACCTTGCAGACCGTTGTTCTTTTTCTATAAATCACTTCCGCAATATTTTTATGCAACATTTTAAAACTTCACCAAAAAATTATATTATAAAAGAAAAATTAAAAAGGGCGGCGTTTCTTTTAGACGACACCACCCTATCTATTGCAACAATTTCTGACGAGTTATCTTTTTCTTCACCTGCGTATTTTACAAGTTGCTTTAAAAAATATTATAAAGTAACCCCGCTAAGTTTTAGAACTAAATCATCAAATATTACCCACTAAATTAAATAAAAAGTTAAAACGGTTGGCAATTTTATAGCCAACCGTTTTTCTAAACACAAATAATTATTTATTTTAACACCTAACTCATTTTGTTACAATTTAATAAATTTATAAGAAAATGAAAATAGTTTATCAAGATTTTTTTTCGAATATTCTACTTCAGCAGAATAAGCCCTTACAACGTCTGCTAGTAAACTAAAATCATCTTGCCCACAACTTTCTTCTTGATATATATTTTTAATTATCCACCACGCAAAAATGCAACCTATGGTTCTTGCCCTAACCCACATTGTATCTTCTGCGCTAGATAAATGCCGATATATTTCATTAACTAAAAACTGTTCACAAAACAACTCAATTTTATCGTCAATATTTTCATTAAAAGGCTTATTTTTGATATTCTTTAATCGTTTAGTCCAACTTTTATCTAATCTTTCAAACGATAAAAACGTTTTTACTATTTTAGAAAAATCACTTTCGCAAACTTCCGCCTTGCAAAGCGTCAATAAGTTTTTTATTCTTTCCGCTATACGCACCCTTCTATCTTGCAAAATTTTTAAAGCATTATTTCTAAACTCTAAAATATTTTTTTGATTAAACGAAAGACTTTCATTTTTTTGGTCATCACTTAATAATATAGGTTCAATTTTATTTTTGTAAGATAAAATTACACTAGTTGCCTCTTCACAGCAAAAACCCAAACCCATTTCGGTTCGGTCATCAAAAAAACTTCTAAATCTTGGGTGGTCGCGACATACTTGACATAAACGTTCTTCCCCCAAAGTTTTTATAATTTCACATAAGCCATCTTGATTGAGAAATGCACAACGCCCCAACCTATCACGCTTGAATTTAGATTTTTTAAAATTTATTCCGCTTTTAAGTGTACTAGCAAAATCCGTGTTGTCTGTTTTATAACATTGTAAACTTTGCTCGTCAATATTTACTTCCCAACCTGCACAACACGTATGTTTACATTTATCCGCTATACATTTAAATTCAGAATAATAACTTAAAACGTATTCTTTCACAAACTAAATTTTCCTTTCTACCTGACAATTTTGCAATTTTTAATATATTATATCAAATTATTACCAGCCAAGCAACCCTAACAACAAGTTAAACATCAAAGATTTTAGTCCCTTGTCTAAAATCAACATACTAAATACAAGCCCTATAAAACCTATAACTATACCGAATACGCCTATCAACAACAATTCGTAAAACTTAATCTTTTTGACACAACTTTTCGACGCCCCTGCAAGATTGTATAATTCAAATTCTTCCTTTCTAGAACGGTAACTTTCCATTAAATTATCTGCAATGCCTATTAGAGCAAACAATACGATAAAGGGCGCAATAAATTTTCCACTACGGATATAAATCTCTGCAGGTCTAATTCTATCATTAAAAAATTCTTTCATAGGAAATACCGTTGCAAGTTCCAAAGCCACTGCCGTTGTAATTTTTTCTCTAACCACACCGTCTGAACTGCCAGCAGAACGCTCAACCGTTAAAAAATTATAAGGTATGCCGTAATTTTCACAATCAAAAACAACTATATTTATAGGCGTAGGCATAATTTCCGCAACCACCATCTCTATAGTTTTATCCTCGTAACGACAAACTAAACTGTCCCCTTCTTTTAAGTTAAACACTACTGAAAAACCAACTGGAATTGCCACTTGATTTCCTTTTGGTAAGTTAGAAAGTCTTAAAACGTCGGCAACGGCATCAATATCTGAAATAGATAGCGCGTGTACACTTTCACCGTTTTCGTGCTCAAGAACACCCATAAAAATCGAATAAACGTTGTCTACACCCTCAACAGAGGCTACCTTGTTAGCGCATTGCTCGGTTGCGTTTGAAACGGTGTAATGCCCGGTCAAATATTTAACGTTTGCGTCCACTATTGAAGTTGCGCTAACTACAGCCAGCACCACCGTTAAAACGATTGTAATAAGCAAAGCCCAAAGTCTGCAAGTATTTTTTAAAATGCTAACTTGGCTTAAATTTTTAACGGCGTATCTTAAAGATACGTTAATTTTCTTTCCCTGTTTTGCTTTATTATGTAGAACCTTATCTACTTTAACCATACACTTACTAAACAAAGTGGGTATTGCGCCAAACATAAATAAGCATAAAGAGATAAGCCCGAGTATTGAACAAGTTAAACGCCAACTTACGGAAAGAGCGAACGTGCAAACAAAAAATATTATAAACGCCACGCCTACATAAGGTGTAAAATTAAATTTTATTTGTTTTATAGAAAATCTATCTGCCACGATAAAAAGCGTTGCCGTTGCAAGAGCAACTAATAGTAAAATCAAACCGCCTTTTATAGTTGCACCTAGGCTAAAAGCATTGCTTATAAAATTAAATCCCACCAAATTTATAACCGCGTCCATTAACGCAAAGATACAAGGTATAGAAAGCGCAAAACCTAACAACCAATAAAGGAATATTTCTGCGTATTGCATAAAATTTAATCGCCAAGGTTTAGCCCCTACTATTTTGAACACAAAGTTTTCACAACTACGCTCGGCAGATAAAACGTAAAAACAACAAAAAATTACGGCAGAACATAGCGCGCACGTTAAAATTATCAAAACGTCTATAACGACTTCTAAAGATTCTAGACTTGTAGACGTTTTAATAATGCCTGCAACCTTATTAAAATTTCTTTGGCTAAACTTTGAATTCTCTTTTAAAGTTTTTATAACTTCATCAACTTTGTCGTCATCTAAAACGTCAACGTAAATAACACTGCACGGCTTAAACGAATCGCCAAGCGCAGATACCAAAAGCGAATCGTTTGCCAAAAGTTGCATAACACCGCTAATATTGACCATAACGTCGTAAGTTGCGACAAGCGGTTGCTCTGAAATTGCTTGAACGGTATAACTTTTTTCATACCCAAACGCATTTACCACAAACAAATCGCCAACGGACAAGTCCTTTTCGGTTGCAAATTTACGGGTAACGATTGCGCTTTCGTTAAGCGTTGCTAAAGTTATAATTCCATATTCAGAAAACTGCAACTTGAACACGTTGCCAATTTCTGCAAAATCGGTTGCAACACCTAAAACTAAATTTTTATCTTTGCCCCAAAAGAGCGGAAGTTCATAAACACCCGAAACCAAAACTTCTTGGTCAACAATTTTTTTCACGTCTTCAGTAAAGGCAAATCTAGACGGAGAGTGCGCGCTAATACCTATGGTAAAATCTGCATTACCATATTTAACAGTTTGCTCATTAGAAACTTCATAATCAAGACATTCGCCAAGCGTTAAAGACGACACGCATACGGTAATTGCCAACAAAAAAGTAAACAGCAATATAAGCGGTTGCAACGGGCGTTTTTTTATGCTAACAAAAAGATGTTTTAAAAACAATTTCATTGCTGAATTTGCCCGTCCTTTAACACTATAATTCTACTGCCAACTTTTGAGACGTTTTGGCTGTGCGTAACCTGAATTATGGTCGTCTTTAATTCTCTATTTATCCTTGATAAAACGCCCATAACCTTTTGTTCCATAACGCTATCTAACGCGCCCGTAGGCTCGTCTAAAATGACTAATTTGGGCTTATAGGCAAGCGCGCGCACAATAGCAACGCGTTGGCATTGACCACCCGAAAGTTGGTCGGGATATTTATCTAAAAGTTCAGTTAAGTTTAGTTCTTTAGTTAACTCGTCAATATATTTTTGCGTTTGCTCGTTATACTTTTTACCTAGCGTTACGGGCAACAAAATATTATCTTTAGCAGTGAGGGTAGAAATCAACTTAAAAGATTGAAAAACAAACCCAACTCTAGAACATCTCATCTCTGCCATTTGATTTTGAGAGAATTTAGATATGTCTTGACCGTTCCAAAAAACCTTTCCGCAATCGGGCTGTAAAAACCCGCCTAAAATGCTAATAAGCGTACTTTTACCACTACCGCTTTCGCCCATTATAGAAAGGAATTCTCCCTCTTCAACCGTCAAATCGATAGATTTAAGCACCTTTTCATTATTATAACTTTTTTCTATTTGAACTGCTTTTATCATTTTGTAACCCCATAATATAGTGCGGGAAAAATCCCCGCAAGATAACCTTTTAATACGCTAGAAAACTGCTCGCTACCAACCGCCGATTTTAATTGCTGTAAACTGTAAATGGCGGTGTTATCTAAAAATTCTAAATATTCTTGCCCAAACTGCTGGGTTGCAATTTGCGAATATTCTTCATTTTTTAATTGTAACGCCATAACGTTTTCAAACGATAACCAGTCTTTATCAGAAAATTTTTGCATAGCAATGGAAATGAAAGAAAATCTATCACCGTTTTTTAATTTTTCGCATTGATAGTCGTCTACGTTTGACTGTATTGAACTTATTAAAGAAAGCAAGACTTGCATTTTCTCTGCTAGTTTAAATAAATCACCGTTTTCATTTGCTAAATTAAAAAGTTTACTTTCAAAACTTGTGTTAGGTATAAACTGCCCTGCACGTTCTAACAAAAAATTCCAACCTTCCGCAGTAGTTTGAATATTAGAAAAATCTGGCGAAGAAATGAGCAAAGCAATTTCACTTGCAGAAAAACTAGACAACGTGCCGTTTTCTGTCCCACCTAAAAACAGTCCCCCTAAAAAATAGAGTAATTTGGTTGCCGGCACATAATTGTTTTTGCCCACGACTTGACTTAAAATTATTTTGTTTTCCGCCATTAAATTTGCGTCGTCAAGCAAATATTGAAACCCGTATTTATCATAATCTGCCCTATACTTGTTTTCGTTAAAATCGTAATGAAAAAGGCTCAAATCGTAAAGAACTGCGCCCATAACGTCTGCACCGACAATAGCCGTCAATTTAGTAAAAACGCCCTTTAGCGACAGCAAATCTTGTGAACTTTGCGTTCCCTTGCTAATTTTTGACAATGCACTTACGCAGTTTTGCAAATTATTATTTAAGGTTTCAAACAAGGTGTAATATTGATTTTTTGTTAAATTTTGCTTTGCAGTAACTTGTTGTATTTCAGTTGCATAAGCGGAAAAATCACTCTTTGTTTTATCAGGAACTTTTTCCGCCACGGTAACCTTATAATATTGTTCCATAAAGCCGTAGACGGTTGAATAGGCGTAATCTGTGAGAGTTTTTGAATATTCTTCCGCCGTGTTTGGCTCTATTTTTATACCTTCTTTTACCACGCTTTTATTTTTCTTGCACGCAGATAAGGGCGCTATGAAAACAAAACATAACGCCAAAACAAAAGAAACATATAAAATTTTCTTTAACGCAGTAAATTTTTTTGTCATAAACTATAAAACCTATAATTAAAAGTTACGCCCCAAAGATTTTCTTCGGGGCGTAAAAGCCTTTTTTTAATTAAGTTAAATCGTGCAAACCTTCAAGTTGAACTTCATATTGATTATAGAAAGATTGAGCAATAGTGTTACGATTATCACACTCGCTTACAAAGAAATCACATTCAATTACAAAATTTTCGCCAAAACCAAGTGTTTGTTTTTCACCATATTTGTCGTCGTATCTGCCCCATTCTGAACTGTCGGTAAACATAACTAAATATCCAGCATCTTCAGTTGCGCTGTCAATTAAATTACCGTTATAAATAACCGCGCCCGCACCGTTAAGACTGTAAATTATTAAGTTATATCCATTGAGGTCAATCGTGTTCTCATTAAGGTTGATTTCAAGACCTTCTGCGTAAATATAAACGTCTTCGGTAAGCGTCCAATCGTTTGTTAAAACAAGTGAAACGTGTTGCGCCTTATTGCAATAGTCGCAATACCAACCTTCTTGAATATAGAATACGTTATCTAACTCACTTTCAGATATATGCTTGAAAGAGCACCCATAACTATGCCAACTATGATAATTTACATATTCATTATCTCCGTCAGTTTTAGAACAAACGGTACATTTGTTCACAAAATAAGCGTCACTTTCCGTGCAACATACTCCGCCTTCCATATAAGTTTGATAGTCATGGTGTTCTCTAGTTTCACGATAAATTTCTTCGCCGTTTACGTTAAGAGTAATGTAAGTAGACAAACAAGTATTTCTATTGTAAATTTCAACTTCTGTGTTGCTATTAACTGAATTATGATAATTAACGTAACTTCCGTCAGAATAGTCTAATTTCATCCAAACGAAAATAACTTGTTTGTTTTTGTTTAATTGTTCTTCATGCTCATATCCAAGAACTTCGCCGTTATAATAATTACCTATTTTAGAAATCACGTAGTCCATATCGTAATATCTTAAATTTGAACCAGCGTAAACGTCGTCGACAAAATCAATGTCACCTTGTAACAAATAGCCGTTATCATCAAACAATTCAAAACGAATCCAGTTTTTCTCACCACACATCAAACACTTGTTAATAGAAATATCACCATAAATTGCAGCATTGAGATATTTTGCATCAACGTAACCACTTAATTCCTGTTTAATTGCAGTTTCGTTAACATCACCCGAATAACCGTGAGTTGGCGAATAACAAGATTCGTATTTATGATAGGTATAAGCGCTAGACGCTTTGTAACTGCCTTGACCTGCAAATTCATAGTAATTATAGTAATTTTTATAACATCTATCATTTTGAGCGTCGTAAGAATACCAATCGTATACAAATTTTTGAGCGCCACACCACTCGCAAGAGTATGCGTGAACGGTACCAGAATAGAAACCTTGAGAAGATAAGCCCAACTCTATAAAGTCTGCAGTTGTCATATCTCTACGGCTTGAACCGTCATAAATATAATCGTCATAGAAGTCACAACAAATATCACCTGCGTTACCCCAGTACTCATTACAACCCACGCAATATTCAATTTCGATTTCACTTCTTCCACAAGGCGTATTGAAAACTTGACCTTCTCTTACGTAATAACAAGAATCTCTATAAAACTCGTCTTTATCGTTACAGGTACTGCAAGTACGCGTGATATAAATACCTTCGTGACAATATTCGCCTTTTCTTACACAATCGTATTCATAATCGTGTTGACTGCTTATTGCCGTTCCGTTTGTTTTTTCATTGAAATATCCTTTCAATTCAGTATGTTCGCTGTATTTTCTAGAACTATTTTCAATGTAATCTAATTCGCTGATTGTATATTTTCCATCTTCATAACTAAACAAACCGTATTTATATTCTACGTCAATATCAAAGGTTACGTAAGATGCAAAATAGAAGTAAACCCAGTCGCCACAGTCCTTTTTAGTGTTGAAAATACCAACCGTAGGAATTCCGTTTTTAGCAGGGATAACTGCGTTATAGGTTGTAGTTTCTAAAACACCGTAATACAAATCGTTTTCTTCATATTGATTATAGAAACTTTCCATAGTTCTAACTAATTCATAATATTCAGTATCACTAGTTTTAACGTAATTGAGAACGGTTTCGCCGTCGTCGTAAACGATTTTGCTTATTTTGTTAAGACTATCTTTAATGCCGTCAAAATCTTCTTCATCAGCAACTAAATCGTTTTTAACGTCAACTATTATATCAAGATAATATTGAGCGTAATTTAAGTGCTGTTCACTTGTTCCGCCCATTAAACTTCCGTCATTAGCAATTCCGTACATACCTGCGAATATTCTATTGAAGTCGCTGATAATTTGAACTTTTTCAGTTTCGCCGTTACCGTCTTTATAAACTTTATAAGTTACCGTTCCGTCAACTAAAATAAGTTCGTCGCCGTCAAAATAAGTTTCTTCGTTGGTGGTCAACAAAATATCAACGGCAACCATCTTTTCTGAAGAAGTTTCAGTTACTGTTATAATGAGTTCTAATTTAGTAATAGCCCTTTCTTCTTTGGGTTCTTCGTTGTCGGTAATATCTTGCTCGTTCATAGGTTGTAAAGGCACAGATGCGTCTTCTTTATTAGTTGCGCCAAACATAGGCATATCAACGTCAACCGTTACTTTATAAATACCAGAATCAATGGTTTCAACCTTAACTGCAACCTTAACGCTTTGTTCCATAATATTAACGGTAGTTTCCGCTTCAAAGTCTTCAATAGAATCTCCGTCGATAACAAAGGTTGCAAGAGGTGCTTGCATAAAGAATACGTCAAGAGTAACAACACCGTTTTCATCAGTAGCGAGCGTTGCTTTAACCATTTCTGAAGTTTGTTGAGAAACGATTAAACTTGCCGTGCCAGTTTCTTTATCTGCGTCTAAAGTTACTTGATAGCCCATAACCGACATAACACCGTTAAATATCACGTTAGCATCGGTTTTGTCTATATTCGTAATAATTTCAGCAATCATTGTGTCAACTTGTTCAACCAGCAACTTAAAGTCAAATTCGTCGCCGTTTAGTTGAACGCTAGCCGAATACATATCTTGACCGTTTCCAGTTACGTTTACGCTTAAAATTTCGGTGTTGGGGGCGTAAGTAAATTGAATTGCGTAAAGCATTGCGTCGCTCGTTTCACTTGCGGGAAGTTGAACACTTGCATTTACAACGTAAACTTCTTCTTCAACCATATAAGATGCAGTAACGCTACCCATTAGGTTTGTTGAGATGCTTACCAACTTGCCGTCAGCGTCGAAAGTAACGTAGCAGTTCATACTTTCGTCAAGTTGAATTGCCATACCCTTTAAGAACGTACCTGCAGAGAAGTCTTCTTCACTATAAATAGGTTGATTCGTTTCAGGGTCGTAACCGATAATAGGCTTATCGGGATTATTATACATTATTAAATTTATAATTTGGTCAAGAGTATATTCTTTTGCGTAAACTGCATAACCATCAATCATTTGGTCAATTTGCAATTTCAAATTTTCTTTAGTAAATTCGGGGCTTTGCGCATCAAATTTATTATTTACCCCACCTTGCACGGGTGTATCCGTTGCAACGTTATTTGATACCATATCAAATATAATATCAAGTAACGATAAATCGTAATTCTTTTCAAGTTCTTCTCTAATGTCAATTTCTACGCCTATCTCGTTTTTAACAAACTCTTCAATGAGAGCGAAAGTATCGTCAATTTTTATTCCGTAATTTTCTTCAATCGTAATTGCGTAGTTAGTAATATCTTTAACGGTAAGTAATGGCAATGCTTTTATAGACGTAACTAAAGAATCAAACGCGCCTTCGCCACCCTTTTCTTCAATAATATCGAAAATGGTCTTTTCAATAAGAATATCGCCAAGGTCGTCTAACAATTCATAACTTAAACTGTAAACGGTATATTCTTCGTCTAATTCTTCTTTAATAATGTTTTGACCTAAAAGCGCAAAGAGTGATTCAAGACCACCGTCAGTTTCCACTGATTGTTTCAACGCTTGTTTGTAACTTTCCATAAGCGTTTGAACTTTCTTTGCACCTTCTATTATTTCAAACAAATCTTGAGTGGTCAACTGACCTCTAGTAATAAGATTTAACCAAGCGTCAGTAACCATATTCATATTGAGCGAACCGTGATTTGCATCAATATCTACTAATTCATATATAATAGATTCGCCATCAAGATAAGCGTAAAGTTCAATTACTTGTTCGTAATCTTTATCGCCATAGTCAAGTGCGTCGAACGTGCCGTTGCCGTCAAACTCAACGGTTATCATACATAACTTAAACTTAAGACTACCTTTGGGGCTACCTTCGGTTACCGTAAGCGACGCCTCTGCCACTTCAAATATAGCGAACGTTTTTTCACCAAAGCGATTTGCGCTACCCGTTATTTCGGTACAAGCGATAAACTTACTATCTTCGTCAATAGTCAACGTATAACTTCCGTCCCCGATAAGTAATCCGATTAGCGCGCTTATGCTCTTTGATTGAAGTTCAAGCGCAGCAATATGCTCAACGTAATTTGCGGGGCAATTTTTACATTGATAAGTTCTTTCCCCTGCGGATAATTGTGTGGGGTGTTTAGTAATGCTTGCTTGGTATTCGTGCGCTTTTTTAGCAATAGGCGCGTCGTAACTGTCCCCACATTCTCTACAAGTGTAAGTTGCCTTACCCGTGGTAGAACAGGTTGAATCTACCAAACTAGTTTGTTCGTAATTGTGAGTTTTGTTGATTTGTTCGTTTGAAACAACTTCTTTTTCAACGCCGTTAATTTCAACGCCTGCATCAACGTCTTCAGAAACTACAACTCTACCAACTGCAGCGTCTTCACCTTTAACGGTTACGTTCGTTCCCGTTGCAGTTTCGCCAACCACCACGTTACCGATAGAACCTTTAACTTCTACGTCTGCCTTTGCCTTAAGGTCCATTTGTTGAACGCTTGCGGTTGACGCAACTTTAACTTCTACGTTACCTTGGCTAGAATTTGCAGATTCCGCAACCGTTACGTTCTTAACTTCACCTTTAACGTCAACTTTTGCAGGTGCTTTAATTTCTACGTTATCTACTTTTGCGCTCTGCTCAACTTTAACTTTGATTTCGCTAGCGTTGGTTGCATTTTCGTTTACCGTAACGTTTTCAACCGTACCTGCAATATTGATTTGCGCTTTTGCAGAAATTGCCATTGCCGCAACTATCGCCTTTTGAGAGATGCTAATGGTAGCACCGCTTGCATTAGTGCCTACGCTAACTTTTCCTAAAGTTGCATCTTCGCCCGCCTCAAGTTTACCGCTACCAGCAAGTTCAATATCGCCCATTTCAGAAAAATCAATTTGAATACGGGTTTCAGATTTAACAACGCCTTTACCTAAACATTTGGCGTTTGAAAATTTGATGGTAGAACTTGCCGCTTCAAGTTCATACGCCACTGTATTTGCTATCGTTGCGCCATTAAATTCTACGTCGCCTTTAGGTACTGAAATGTCAAGGCGTCCGTTTATAATTCCACCGTTTTTGAATGAAACTAAACAATCTTTAACGTCTGAATTTATTTCCAAAGTGTATCCGTTAAGATTGAGAACTTTTCCACTCAAATTAAACGAACAAGCCTTGTCTAAAACAACCTTTCTACTTGTGCCACCAGTTGCCTCAACGTCTATTTCAGACAACGTGTAATCCTTGGTCAAAACGAAAGCAGTTGCATTTGCGTCTGCAAACATACTTGTTTGATTTGGTTTAGGGATACAAGCAACAGCGCCTAACTGAATAAACACTAAAGCAAGTATTGCTAAAACCATAATTGTAACTTTTCTGATTTTTGACATAGTAAAAACTCCTTCCAAAAATTTTTTTTAATATACAATGTATATTACACAGACAGTATACCCCCCACCCTGCATAAATGTCAAGTGTTTTTCAATTTAATTATAAATACTAAAACGGATTTTATGACAACTAACACTAGTTATCCCAAAATTCACCAAATTCCCCAAAATTTTTTGAAGATAGATATGTAAATCTACTTTTTATCGTTTAACGATTATATATAAAAACCCTTAAAAGCATATATTTTGCACCAAAAACAGCGTTTTTTAGTGTTTTCATAAGCCTTAAAGGGTTTTCGTTTAAAAATCAAAACACACTCCCGTTCTATCTAAACTTTTAGATTTTGGAAGTGTGTATGAGTGGTGACCCCTACGGGAATCGAAGCCGTAAATTTAAAATTTCAACCCCTAAAATCACTAGATTTTTACTAATAATTTTCTCCAACTGTTACAAAACTGTGACAATAATTTCTTAAACAAAAAATCTATTTTTTATGACTTTGTTTATTCCTTTATTATCCAAGCCCCACCTCTATTAGAACCTAAACGAGCAATCTTATTGTTCTTTATTAACATTCTCTCTATTGTTGGTTTTGATTTACCAGTCTTCTCAACCATTTCTATCTTTGTTATTTTTGGATTTATCTTTATTAGCTCAATAACCGATTCTTCCAAAGTTTTTTTTGCATCATTTTTGGCATCATTTATTTTTGAAGATAAAACATCTTTCCGAGTTGCATACGCCCATATTTTTAAACTCTTCAATCATATTAACTTTCCAGTAACCGCCGTCCATCAACATTGCAATCCTTTCAATTTCGTTCACACTTCTAACGTATTTAAGTTCGGACATATATTCGTCAGTTTCTTCCCAGTTGCTATAATAATATACTCTTCTCAATAACTCTCCTCAAGCAAACAAGGAACAAAAGAAAAACGATACGCCTATCCTCAATTCGGCTATAAAATATATTCAAGAAAGTTATGGCACTCTTACTGGACTTGAAGAAATTTCAAAAGAACTTTTCGTGTCAAAATATTACATTTGCAAACTCTTTTCTAAACATTTACAAACGACATTTAACGATTACCTTTTGAAAGTTAGATTAAAAAACGCGGAAACGCAACTGCGCGAAACAACAGCAACGGTTAGTGAAATTTCACTACATTGTGGGTTAAATTCTGCAACCTATTTTTGCCACGTATTCGAAGAAAATTTTGGTGTTTCACCCTTAAAATATAGAGCGCTTTTAGTTAACGCAACTAATTCTAAAGATTAAATTTTGATAGATTAAATAAAAAAATATAAAATGCATCTCCAAAAGTTTGTCTAACTTTTGGGGTGCATTTCAAAAATGGCTTTTTTACAAACAGTAAACCTAATTGATTTTATTTTTACATCTTATATAAGGGTATTTAAAAGTGTCTAATGGTTTAAATTGCTTATATTTACCCCTCGTGAAATCTATGCAATCCACAGGCATAGAGCCTTCTTTTATGGACTTTTCCGATAGCGCGGTGATACTCATCCACACCGCGGCGTCATAAACATCAATCGGCATTTTCTTTTCTTTTGTTTTTAACGCATCAAACAAATGCCTTAACATTATGTAATCCATTCCGCCGTGCCCAGCTTTTTTTTGTTCGTCCGTAATAGCACGCCATTCTTCAGGCAGATATTTATTGTATTTCTCATCACTACCGAACGCCTTTGAATATTTGTCAATTTCATGGTCAAATTCGCCTTTATCTAAAACAACAGCGTTTGTTGATTGACAATAAAAACCTTTTGTTCCGCTAACGGTCAAATTTCTATCATATAATCTTGGCAAAGTTGTGTCTAATTTCAAGACTATCATTTCACCATTTTCGCATTGAATCATAGTAGAAACTACGTCACCTTGCTTAAATTCAATATCCTTTAATCTATCTGCATAAATCGGAGTATTTTTAATGTAATGTTTCATTCCTAAAGATTTAGACGACATAGAAACTAATTTTATAAAGCGGTTTCCTCGATTGATATTTAAAATCTTCGAAATAGGGCCTAACTCATGCGTAGGATAATTATCACAACAATAGTTTTTATACTCTTCAAGCCTATAATGATGTGTGTCTATTCCTCCCGCTATCTCACTTCTTAAATCATGACAATAAGCACCTTGACAGTATACGACTTCACCCAAAACGCCATTTCTAACAAGCGAAGTTGCAAGTGCTTCATCTATATTATAGCAACAATTTTCCAAAAAAAAGAAAGGCGTATTAGTTTTTTCATAACAATCAACAAGTGCCCAACAATCTTCTATGCTGTGCGAACCACCAACTTCCATAGCCACTGGCACGCCAGCATTCATTGCAGATAACGCCACTTCAACGTGATTATTCCAACTTGTTGCAACTATCACAACGTCAACTCCGCAAGCAATAACTTTTAAATAATCATCCGTTTTAAATGGCGCAGGGTCGCCATTATCTACTATTCTTTTTTCCGCATTATCAAGCCTGTCTGAAAATTTATCACATATAGCAGAAATCAACGTGTCTTTTATCTTAAGAATATTATTCATAAGCCCGTTGCCACGTTGTCCTAAGCCTATAAGTCCAACTTTAATTCTTTTATCCATATTAATTATCATCCCCTAAGTTTATCAGCCATCAGAATATTGACAGTCTTGCGGTAATTGAACATTTAATTTTGCTTTTAATGGTAAATTGCGTGACGAACCACCAACAAGCACTTCAAACGCGCCGTTTTCGATATACCACTTATCCAATGAAACGTTGTAATATGCAAATGATGAAAAATCAAGTTTTACGCTGATCGTTTTTGTTTCATTAGGCTCTAAATAATCTTTTGAAAACCCTTTCAATTCCTTTTTGGGGCGACGAACCATTGACGACACGTCTTTCACGTATACTTGCGAAATTTCTTTCCCCGCAACGTTTGAAATATTAGTGATATCATATAAAACTTCGTAATCGTACTCACTATTTTTTACTATTCTAATATTGCTATATTCAAATTGTGCGTAAGAAAGACCATGCCCAAACGGGAACAACACTTCTTTGTTTTCATAATCATAATATCTATATCCAACGAATATTCCATCGTCATATAAATCCGTTTCGCCATCAAACGTTCTTCCGCCCTTAAACGCATCTTGCAAAGTAATCGGGAAGGTTTCCGCAAGTTTGCCAGAAAAATTTGACTTTCCGCACAAAAGATTTGATAACGCTTCATTTGCGCCTTCGCCTGAATAACCTGCAAAAACCACGGCATCAACGCAATCTATCCAAGCGCTCATATCAACAGCACTACCCGTGTATAAAATTACTATGGTTTTTTCAGAGTGACGCGCAATATTTAGAATTATATCTTCTTGTTCATTTGACAAGCGCATAGTGTAACGATTAAAGCCCTCCCCTTCAACGTTAGTATCATCACCCATTGCAATTACGGACACGTCAGAATCATAAGCTTGCTTAAAAACGGCTCTCCAACACGGCTCAAACCTTGATTCTTCCATAAACACTGTTTCAATACCAGAAAGATTTTTCACCAACTCGTCTAAGGGTTTTTGCTCATAAGCAGTTTCAACTTTTCCAGACCCACCGCCTGAAGTAAACGGTTTTTTAACGTTTGCGCCATAAAAGAAAATCTTCGAATATTTTTTCGCCCCGTCACTAACGTTAACAAACGGCAAAATATCCCCGTCATTTTTCAAAAGCACAACGCCTTCTTTTGCAACTTCAACCGCTTTTTCATGCCTTTGTTCATCGGTGTAAGATATTTTTCGTTTTGAATAATTACTTTCACTTTTTTCAATCAAATCTAAAACTTTTTGAACTCTTTCATCAATTTCTTTCTCGGTTAATTTGCCATCTTCAACGGCTTTTAAAAGAATATCTTGATAATCTTTATGATGTGGCATACAAAGGTCAAGAGTTGCTTTTACGGCATATAAAGGATTATGAACCGCACCCCAGTCGGACATAATTAACCCGTCAAACCCAAATTCTTTTCTAAGTACGTCATTTAATAATTTGCGGTTTTCTGATGCATAAATTCCGTTTATAGGATTATAAGAACACATAATCGACCACGGCTTTTCTTCCATACACATTTCAAAAGGTCTTAAATAAATCTCGTGCAAAGTTCTATTATCCACTTCACTAGATTGATAACAACGGTCATATTCGTTATTATTGGCGCAATAATGCTTAACGCATGCACCTATCCCCTTATCTTGCACACCCTTAACGTAAGCCTTTCCAAGTTCACCCGAAAGGAAAGGGTCTTCTGAAAAATATTCAAAATTTCTTCCGCATAGTGGATTTCTTTTAATGTTTACGCCCGGCCCTAACAACACGTCTGCGTTATGCAAAATACATTCATCCGCTATTGCTGATGAGTATTCGTACGCCATATCTTTGTTCCAAGTGTTTGCAAGAACGTGACAAGCAGGCAACGCCGTAGCGTTAAACGGTTTGTTTGTTTCCGTATCAATCATTCGCAAGCCTTGTGGTCCGTCTGCCAAAAACAATTGTTTTAGCTTTCCGTTAGCGCCGTAAGTACGCCATATATCCGCACCCGTCAACAATAACGCTTTTTCTTCTAACGAAAGTTTTTTTATATCTATTTTTTCCATAATCTAACTCCTATGCTATTATACTTGTTTTGCAAGTAACCATCCATCATACTCTAAAAGGAAGTATTCTGCATTCGACTTAAAGACCGCACTTGCAAATTTGTCTTTGAACGAAAAAACTGCGCTCATGTTTCCAAAATATTCATCAATAATTTGAACTTTTAACACTAATTTATTATCTTGAAGCCAAGCAAGTGACACGGCGTCTTTATAAGTAAAACCATCCGCAGTTTTAACACCGCCCACTTGATTAGAATAACCATATTGAGGAAACTTGCCAAACACGTTATGATTCACGCCAAAAGGTATTTCTTTATATCCTTGTCCGTTAACGTAACAAAATTTACCGCAAGTTTTTCCATCAAACTTAAAACAGAACTTTTGAATACCCATATCGTTTTCTTGGCAAATATATTCCATGCCGTCTATTTCTTCACGCATCGGCGAATCTTCATTTCCATTAACGCATTTAAGCGACAATGAATTTAATTTTACCGTAAGCTCTTCGTATTCCTTAGCGTTTTCTTTTAACGGTGTGTCACTAATGTTTGGCAAAACAACATCTCTTAACTGTGAAAGAATAATTTCTCTCGGCAAAGTTGCGCCTTGATTGTCGGCAACGCAGGCAAAAATCAGTTTTTTATCAGGATAACACACCGTAATTTGGTCCCCCATACCGATAAAAGCAAAGCCGTTTCCACCAACACGCCAAATTTGATAGCCGTAACCAAAATTATACCCAGCATAATTTGAATTGCTATTATCAACTATTTTAGACGTCGCTTTTTTTAAGTATTGCTCGTTCATCAAACGCTCGCCATTCCACACGCCGTAATTCATTACGAATTGACCAAAAGCAGCCATATCTCTCAGCGTGCAAATCATTGCCGAATCGCCCCATGAATCACCGTTAGGGGTTTTTAGCACCTTGGCGTTTTGAAACACTCCCATTTTGTCAAACAATTTTTCTTTTAAGTATTCAAGCAAAGACTTTCCCGACAACCTTTCAACTAAAGTGCACAGCACTTGAGAACCTGGGCTATCATATTCCCACAACGTTCCTGAAGGGCGAACCGACCTTCTTTTTTGATTAAAATATTGATGCACTCTATCAGGGTCATCAACCATAAACCACCAAGGAGATTCACCTATGGTGCACATTGTGAGCATATCTTCTATCGTTTGCTCGCTTAAAAACTCAGGCAATTTTCCATCTGTTTTATCAGGAAAATAATCCACGATTTTATCTTTTAACGAAAGTTTTCCTTCTTCTTCTAAAAGCCCTATACATACGCCGACTAAACTTTTTGTTTGAGAATACATTCTGTGGCAAAAATCCTTATTGAAGGGTTTATAATACCCTTCCGCAAAAATTTCGCCATCTCTTAAAAATATTAAGCCGTGCGTACAAGAACCGTTTTTTTCAAGCGTTAATATAAAATCTTTAATTATGCTTGAAGATATGCCTGCTTGTTCTGGAGTGATTTTATTAAACATGGCACCTACCCCCTATTTGCTTTTTCTATTATAACATAATCGCTATTTTTTGTAAGTGATTTTACTAAATAAACGTTTTTAGAAATCTCTTTAATATCACAATTATCTGCACGAAGTTTATCGTGTGATAAAACGTAAACACCACCGCACGACCTTAATTTTTCCAACTTCAACTTGCCGTCTTTTATAACTTCAGCACTAAATTTTGGCAACAATTTCTTTTCGCAACCCAAGGGGATTATATCTTGTCCGTTGCAAACGTTAAGCAGTTTTACACAATGCGCACAAACGCTTATTTTCATATCCCCGTTAGAATACCCATAAAATTCTTTACCCCAACAGTCAAAAACGTAACCTTTTTTATCAAGAATGAATTCTTTAGTTTGATTTTCTCCCCAATTGATAAAGGCAACCACTTCCACTTCACCATACCGCCCAAAATCAAGCCAACTAGGTATGCTTTCATCAATAAAATTTTTGCATTTTGCATACTTATTATTTATTGACAGAGAGTTTATCAAATCTAACTGCTCTTTGCTCAAAAGGGAAAGTTTATCAGAGTGAATTATAGGTCCACCCGTAGCGAGTATGGCGGTTAAATAAGTTTGTATTTCACTATCGTTTCTAATGCAATTTCTAAAACACTCTTCATCTTCGTTTTCTTTTTTTCTTATCAAAACACAATCGGGGTCGTTGACAAGCAAATTATCGTTGAGATAACACCTATTTAGCGACCTTGAAAACACGTCTAATAATGAAGAATACCTTTCAAAAATATCAACGCTTGTTCTCACCCCGTCCGCTAACCCAACTGATGCCATTATTGGTGCAGTACAAGCGAGAATAAACACGTTTTGACCTACGGCTTGCCTTATAATTCTCATTGATTCCCTGTAATTTTTTAATGAATTAAAATGAGCGTCATAATACTTCCCTGCACACATTACGGGCGCAATAAGGTCAACTTTTATATATTCATAACCATATTCTTTAGTGAGTTTAAAAAATAAATCGTATAACCACTTTTTAACTTCGGGATGGCTAAAATCTAAAGCGCAAGCAGGATGAACATCACCATTAGCGGTTTTCACAAGCCAATCTTTATGATTTTTATATATATCGCTATCTTTTGAAACTGCGTGCGGACTTACCCATATCCCTGGAATAAGACCACTGTCTTTTATCTTTTTTGAAAGGTTTTGCATTGATGAAAATTTTTCGTTTTCACTAAATTCACCCCTACACTTAAACCACCCGTCGTCTATTTGAAATAACTGATATGGTATTTCTTTATGTTTCTTTACTTGTTCTAAATCTTTTAAAACACTTTGCTCACTTATATTAGGGCCGTAATAATACCAAGTGCAATAGCCAAAAAGCGACTGTTTGACTTGTTTCACCCCCATAAGCTCTGCAACTTTTTTAGTATATTTATCAACTGCTTGATAGTAATCATCCTTAGTTGAATAAATACAAATATAATCTGAACAGATTTTCTCTTTGGGCGCAATATTCTTTGTTTCGGTCAAAACGGAAGAAATTAAATATCCGTTTTGATTTACGTTTACATGCGTAAAATATTCGTAAAAGGTGCACGCGCCAAAAACAATTTTATTTTCGTTTTCATCATTGAAAACTATAAAATCCGCCCCTCCAACGCTTTCATTTTTACTTAATCTAGTCTTTTTAACAGGGGATTCCATGTCCACAAAAGACGAGCCGTTATAGCATACTGGCACGTTATACACCGCATTAGTTATCGGACAATCCCACTCGCAATTTAGCACGTCAAAAGACATAACTTCTTTTAAGCATTCATCAGTATCGTTAACGTATTCACCCTTTAACAACACCATATCGTTTTCTTCTTTTATATAATAAACGAAATTATCACAAAAAACAATATTTTCGCCGTTTATTTCTTTAATCCGCCACTCTCCATGCGCAACTTGATCGAGCACGTTATACGTTTGACCTGGATAAAATATTATCGGTTTTAAATTTTTTAGATATATATTTTTTGTTTTTATATTAATTTGATTATTATTTATTTCAACGCTTAACATAACCTTAACGCAATTACTTTTTGAATTTATTTTCTCGTAACGTTGTCAAAAACCACGTTTTCAACATGTTTAGTTTCAATCTTTGGACAATTTCCGTCACGCACAAGCAAGGTAACCCCATCAAAACTAACCTTTTTAATCGGTTCAGTTTGACCAAACCCTTCAAGATATATATATCTTATTTGTGTTGACGTTTTAACTTTTATAAAATAATCAGTACCCGTCACCACTATATTCTTAAAATTAAAGTTTTCAAACACGGGTGTTTTTACACTGCTATCACCGTCGTCATTATATCCAACAGCCCAAATTAAAACGCAAGATAACTTACAGTTTGAAACGTAAACGTCTTTAACGTAAGCACCTCTCTTTTTAGTAGCTTTTATTTGAAAACCATACCAACTGTCACTAAAATCACAATCCCAAACGTAAACACCCTTAATGCCACCAGATATTTCACTACCTATTGACATACCATGCCCACCAATGCTCTTGCAGTCGAATATATAAATATTTTCGCAAGGTATATTTATAATATTCCCTTCTGGGTTTTTACCCGACTTAATGGCAACAAGGTCGTCACCCGTGTGGAATTCGCAATCAAAAATTGCACAGTCTGAACAAGAATCAGGGTCCCAACCATCACCGTTATTTATTCCGTGAGAAATTATTTTACAACCAAACGTCGTTATGTTTTTTGAGTACACAAAATGTAAATTCCACGAAGACGACATTCCCACCGTCAAACCACACACAACCACGTTTTCAGCATTGCAAACCTCTATAAGCCTACCTCTACTTCTCCACGCATCAACCGCTTCTGGCGTGTGCGGACCGTTTTCGTCATATACTACTGACGGTTTATCTAACGTAGCGCAAAAAAGTTCACGCCCGCCGCCAAGTATTTTTCCTTGCCCACGAATAACTAAATTGCCTGAAGTATATCCACCCTTATTATCCAACTTTCCCAAATTAAGCAAGGAACGATAACAGTTGCGTTCTATGCCTTCAAATCTACTTCTCTTTTGAGGCAAATAATCGTTCACGTCTGCACTGCCTTGAATAGTCGCTCCGCTATCAACGTACAACTCTAAATTGTCTTTCAATTCCAACGCTCCCGTCAAAAAAATTCCTGACGGAAAATAAACGTATTCATCTTCCCTACAATCATCTATCGCCCTTTGAATAGCCGCAGTATTTAACCTTTTTCCATCACCAACTGCGCAGTACGGTTGACATGTTACGTCTATAGGAGTTTTTGCCTTTTTGGTATAAATTGATAAACTCTTTTCATCCACAAAGTTCTTACCAAAAAAACCTTTTATAATTATTTTATACTCTGTTGACGGATTTAGATTATTTAGCGTAAAATGAGTTTTAGTTGTAACAAAACTACTTACTCCGTCCACTAAAACGCTGTATTTGTCTACTTTGCTGTTAAATTCAAAAATATCCCACCATATCGTAATTTGATTAAAAAAAGATATACTTTTAAGCATTTCTTTCCTCCTATAACCTATCTACCGTTACCAACGAGTTAAAGTTTGCGCAATCTGCAGGAATTCGTTTTTCAAATTCTTTGTTTCCATAATAATCAATAACATCAGTTTCAAGTTCTTCTATTCGTTCTATGTTTTTATTTAAATAATCAACAAGCCTTGCTCTGCAAGTTTGCAACCTAGCCAAAACCCCACCGAATCTCATATCAAACACACAATATCCATGTCCTTTCATCTCTGAAAAAAACACCTGCTTAAAAATTGTAATAAATTCTTGCATTGCTTTTATTGTATTGTCAAATTCAACTACGATATTTTTTAAAGAAACCAAGTCTTTATTTTTGTATGCTTTTCTTGTCTTTACACCCAAGTTATATCTTAATGACAACACTTTTGCATAAGCTGCGTGCTTTGCAAATATTTGTTTAAATTTTTTACTTCGCATTTCCGCATTCTTAAATTTTTGAGCATACTTTTTATAAACTTCCGCCTCTAATCCCTCGTTCGTAATCGTTGAATCAAATTTACTCAAAAACGGGTCGGCAACAAGGTATTGAAAACCACCCGAAGTTATGTCATCCGTAATTTTTATACTATCGGGTAATATCATATCGAATAACATAAAATCATCCCACGACTCTTCAAAAAGTTCATTAAACTTTTGCTTAATACTCTGGATATCACGATTCCCACGCGCATATTCTGCAGTAAAAAACAACGTTGGCAAAACAGCATAATCCGAACAACGAGTTCCACCCCATAGCGTTTGTAAAAAATTTGTTATGCCAGCCTTTTCGCAAGAATTTATTGCCATACGCGTTTTTTCAAGCGAATGAAAATTTGAGGTGGCAAAACCTATCCAATTACAAGCCGTGCCAGCAAACCAAATTTCAGCACCAAATCTTTCGTGTTGCTTAATCATTGAATCATATAGCTTTTCATCTTCAAAATAATCCCAGAATATCAGGTTCATTCCCGTTTTTTTGAATTCTTCTATAACCCACAAGGGCATGTCATCGTTTAATGAATAATAATATCCACGGGCTAATTTGAATAGCATATCCGACCACATAAAAGGTTCAAAACCATATTTTTTAGCTATTTCAGCCACTCTTTTTATATGATAAAGTAAAACTTCAAAACCATTTTTTTGACCGTGTAATTTTAGATATTTTCCCAAAGCAAGACTTTCCGCTTCATCCATGCCAACGTTTATCCTTTTACTTAAAAAGCACTCGGCGCAAGTTCTTATCATTTTTTCTATTAGTTCGTAAGTTTTCTCACATCCGACAAGTAGGGTATCTTCCGTGTTTTTAACGTCAGAAAAAGCCTCAAACTGCAAAACAGTTTTTAAATGCCCTAATGTTTGAATACAAGGAACAACTTCTATATCTATTTTTTGACAATATTCAACTATCTCTTTTATTTCAGTTTTAGAATATCTTCCGCGCAAATACCCAAAAAAAGGTTCGTCTTCTATCTCATAGGTATCTTCTGTATATAACATAACGTAAGTATACCCCATAAGTTTAACGTGTCCAATCAACCTTTTTAAACCTTCTATCGTTCTTACTGCCTCTTGAGAGCAATTTATCATTACACCAAGTTCTTTTATCATAAATTTTTATTCCTTTATTATTTAGGCGGAGAGATTCAACCCCTCCGCCTAAATTCATTTATTCTATTTAGTTTGCAGAATAATTTGCATATACGGTATCGCTAGGAAGTTCAGGTAATTCGTTACATGCTACAAAATTACCTATTGCAATTTTCTTATAGTCCGCAGAACATATTGCTCCAACAACAAAGCCTGAAATATCATTAACAGTAGCCTTTGTATTCGTTCTACCAAAAATGTTACCGTTAGCATTGGCTGTATTTACGCCATCATAGTTAAGCAATTCAAAGTTGCCATTGCTGGTCTTCTTCATAACGACTCTGTGCCACTTCTGGTCGTTTTCAACTTCAACATACGCAGCGCCATCAGCAAGAGAATAGTTAGGTGTAAACTTTATAGTTTCGTGTTCACTATAAACATCAATATACAAATATTCATAATTAGACACGTCTTTTACGTCTGGCATATCGATAGACGCCAAGATAAGACCATACGCCATACCTTGTAAAACAAGAGCGCTTGAACCTGCTGAATAATTATATTCGCTTGCAGGTGCATAATACACGTTCGTTCCAACCATTGACGTTATTCCGTTATACGCAATTTCTAATCCCGTGCCAAGCACTGCAACGTTATTATTCTTGCTGAAATACTTAACGCCGTTAGGTATTACAGGCTTATCATTTGAAACGTATACGTTACTTATGCAGAAATATTCGTTTCTATTAAGACCGATTGCCGCAAACTCAACGTTTGCAAAATTACCGCTTGCTATACCGGTATTAGTTGTGTTACCACCATTTTGATTGGTATATGCGTTAGGCAAATAAATAGTGCCGTTGTTGTTTACTAAAAGAATAATTCTATTCCAACTGTTTGCTAACAATTTTACTACGGGATAGTCATATACCCATTCAATCGTAAAATCGACCTCCCTTGCTTGGGGATTATAAACGTCAAAGTAAACGTACTTATAAGATAAAACGTTTGCAATAGAAGGCGTTGATGCAGAGAATGCAGTTGCGGCACCATCTTGTACGTTTGTAACCTTTAAAGCACCACTAACTTGTTCACCGGGAACTGTTACGCTGTTATCAAATGAAACGCCACCTGATTGCCAACCACTTATGCCGTTTATCGCAACACCGTGTTTACTACCTGAATATAATACTTCGTTACCAGTTGTGTTAACGCAATCAACAACAACGTTTTCACTATAAATAATCTTTTCATCTTTTACAATTGAAACGATAAATTTATGTTCGCCAGCAACGTCAAACGCATATTGTGAACTATTAGCAACTGATACTGCGTCTTGACCATTAACTGAAACTTTAACGTCAACAGTTGCGCCGTTTGCATCAATAGACGTAAAGCTAATAGTTTTTGACTCACCCTTCATAACGTATTCAGGTAAAGTGCTTTCTACTTGCGGTAAAGTGTTAGAAGCATACATATCAGTCAAATAAACGCTAATCATACTACTTTCATTTTTATTTCCACCGTAAATCATTTGGAATCCATCAAGATTATTTGCTGATGCGCTTGCCGTACCAAACAAGTTGCCGTATTTAGAAGTAAACACGCCGTTATTGTTTTCGAAAACGATTCTTTGCCACTCGGTAGTAGGTTTGAAACTTGCCGCACCGTTTATTGTAACCGTAGCAACGTCATTTTCAGATACTTTTATCATAAATGAAAAATATTTATAACTTGTAATATCCTTAACGGCAGGAGTTTTAATTTTTTGAGCAGCATACCAATCGTCTGCACTCGTAGTAATATTGTTCCTCACTACTTTCTTGGTTTCACCATATATTTCACTATCCGTAACTGCATGTCCTGCCCAAATACTGCCACCGATTTCATAACCCACAATATTTGTAAATCTTTCATCTCCAAAGTAAGCAACGTTGCCTTTGTCCGTATACTTTTCTACCGCAGAACGAAGTTCCTCGCTTTCTTTACTATCACAAGACGCAGAAACTGCAACGTATTTCATACATCTTTCAATAGTATCGGTATACACGTATTCGTTATCTATCTTTGCATAACCAACGGCAGTCAATTCCGTATCCATATCCATTTCAGGAATACCATAAACGTATACCGACGCTCTTTTATAGCCTTCAGCCTCGCCCGTGCTAGACCAATCTTCAATGCTCTTGGGATTGATTACCGCATTTTCAGTATCAACCGTCAACTGTGCGCCATTTTGCATCAATCTTGACGGAATTACTACAAAACCTATTTCGGTAGCGCTACTTATAAAACTCTCGGACGCTCTCATCCCGAAACGGATACCTAATCCGTCATCGTCTTCAGTAGTTTCCTCGGTGTAGCGCAAACTTGCGCCTAGCATTTCAAACTCTGCAGAATTTGCCGCTTTAACGGGCATACTAACGCCAAGTATAGAAATACAAAAAGCGAACATAGAACATAACGTAACAACCAACAACAACTTAATCAAATTATTTCTAGTCATCGTTCATCACCTCACTCCATGCGCCGGGCCATTTAATCCCTTCTCCCACCACAATGTTTCCGCTAGCAGCAAGCACTGAATCAAACATTTCAGCAAATGCAATTTCACAAGAAACATAAGTCTTTTTTTGCTTCATAACTATTCCTCCTTTTTTATAATAACTATTTTTAAAATAGTTTATTTTTTAATTATTCACAAATAAGGTTTATTCTCGCCTACTTAAATTTAATTAGCGGTGTAGTTTGCATAAGTAACGTTTTCAGGAAGTTCTGGCAAACTGTTACAAGCGTAAAATGCCCCTAACAAGAAACATCTCCACCCTTGGTCTGTTTGCGCCACTAACCTTAACCCTGACAAATCGCTTAATTGATGGTTAGATGCATATTCACCATCATATCCGTTGAATACCTTATCCGTACTTCCTGCGCTTATATTTCCATCTTTATTAAGCATTATAAAGTCACCGTTATTGTCATTTTGCAAAACTATTCTCTTCCATTCGCCCTGTTTAACCTTAACATACGGCGAACCATATTGATAATTAATCGCAAAATTTATATCACATTGTTCTGCATAAACGTCTATATAGATGTATTTATAATCCGCAACGTTCGTCGTAATAGGATTCTTCAAAATTATACCTGCAACTGCTACGTCTGCACCGTTTACTCTAGTTACGTTGGTTTTATTGTAACCATAAGTTGTTGTGGTGGTGTAAACGCCGTATGATGCGTAAGTTTCTAAATTGTTAATGTTTACAACGTTTGCATCAGTAAAACTTGCAATTTCACCTTTCGCATCAACGCAATTAATCTTCTTTACGCTCTTGCCGATTACTTTGCCGTTCAGCGTAACGGTAGCAACAAACTCATATTCGCCCTCAGCGTCAAACAAGAAATCTTGATTTTCCACTACTTCAAAAGGTTGAGCATTGTTTACGCTTACCGTATAAGTTATTGAAGCATCGCCGATATCTTCTTTGGCATACTCTAACTTATGTTTGGTGTTTAGTCTAACAATTTCATCAATAAGCAAGGTCGCTTTTGGTGCAATGGCATAAACTATTCCCTCGGGAAGTGTGGGCAATTCGTCAACAACTCTCATTTGACCAACGAACAGCGTTTTGTTTAACGCATCACACATTCCCACGTCAATTCTGCTAATATCTGAAGCGGAGGGATTGGGCACGCCACCTAATTCGCCCGGATAGAAAATATCTTTGCTTCCATCACCCGTATCGCTTATCTTTCCGGAAACTTTTTGCATATCAAAGTTGTCACCATTTTTCTGTGCCACTACTCTCGTCCACGTTTGAGGCAAGATTTCAATATAAGGCACGTCATAAATATAATTTATCCAAAACTTAACAGTTTCCGTTTGAGGATTGTATACGTCAATATACAAATAATCGTATGCGGTTATATCTTTTATTGCAGGATTATTTAAGATTACCCCTGCATAACCGATACCGCCCGCTTCGCTAATTTTTAGTGCAAGGCCGTTTTTACTCAAAGGATAATTTGCGCTATCTGAAAATTCTAAGTTTGCGCTCCATTTTTCGGTAAGAGAACAGAGTTCCACACTTCCACTTTCGTAAAAATATGCTATTTCGCCATCTTCTTTTTCCAAGGAATAAACGCTTACCGTAACTGAATTGCTATTGCCTGCCTTATCCGTTATGGTGTATTCAATCACGTATTCACCCTCATCTTCGGTTACAAAGGCATTATCGTTTACCTCAATTTCTTGTCCGTTTAATGAAACCGCCACATCTAAAGTTATATCTTCCGCTGAATCTTTATTGTCTTCATACTCAACTGAAAAAATGCTTACGTTTGTGCCGTTAAACACAGACTTGCTTTCTAAAACTGTGATAAATTCAGGAGCTATGCGGTCAACAACTTTCGCTTTGGTTGTTTTAGTTATAGTTTTCCCGTTAAATTCTAAGGTGTATTCAAACGTGTAATCACCTTCTTTTAACACGAAAAACCTTCCGTCTTCTATCGCAACTTCTTCATTTGTTGGCGATTTTACAACGCATATCGGAAAATACATATTTTGCAAAGAATCTTTTGCCACAACTGTGGGCACTTCACAATATTCGTAATATCCAATTGTTATTTCTTCTACAACTTCGAAAGTAAGTTGATTTTTTTGCGCATTTTTATCACCCAAACAAGCGGTCAAGCCCGCTAAAGTGGTAAATATTACGCACAACACCAACAATAATTTAATAATTTTTGCTCTTTTCATAAACATACTCATCTTTTTTATTTTACTAATTTTATTTCATCAAAATATAAAATATTTCCCACCTTGTGCCCGAAAAAGATTTCAATAGCTTTGATTGTTTCAATATCAATGCCCTTAACAAAAGGATCTTCATCAGGATAATATAATTTTTTCCACTCGCTTTCAAATCCGTTTTTAGCATCGTTTAAATCAATTTCCAACAACTGCCACTCGTTTTTGATTGCCGCGTCCATGCACACGGGAGTAAACATAACCGTTTCTCCACTTGCGTTTCTTAACCTTATTGATATGCGCCCGCTATCATAATTCGGCATCCATTTTAATAGGATTTTTGAATAGGTTGAAAAATCATATTTATCTATTGGCTCACCTGAAATTTCTAAACACGGCGTTTCATCCCAGTTAGGATTACCTGCGCTTTGCGCACATACAACTTTTAATGAACCCGTTCCTGAATTTATGAATTTAGGATCTCTTTCAATGGTAAATGTTGGCAAAACGGAGGGCGTGCACATATATGTTTTTGCGGTTACGAAAAACCTGTCTAAATATTCGTCAAACAAAAGTATTTCGTTATCTTGATATTTTTTCTCGTTAGCCTTAACTTCATCATCAGTATAATGCGCCATAAGATTATCTAAATATAGTGAATATTCGTTGGCTGTGTTGTAGAAAGAAAAGGTAAAATATTCCATATATTTCATATCGCAAATACTGTGTGCAACAGTTTGGTCAATCGGATAAGTAACAAGCGTATATCCCGGTTGCACGGTAATAAGTTTTTCCGTGTACTTTTGATATATTTGTTTTTGCCCTTCTACGCTTGTGGAAAAAGACATTGCAAACGTGTGTGCAACGCTATCCGTATTAAACACGTCTAACGTTATCATATTCACCTTAGAAAAATCTTTACTGCCAAAATACTTTGTGTCCGAATATATTTTCATTTCAGAAACTTCAAACTCTTTACCATTAAAATAAAATCTAGCAGAAGTATCCCCTTCGGTTATATAATCTTTTTCCGTGTTAAGCGAAGCTTTGTAAAAATTGGTTGAATACTCAAAAGCTTGAAGTTCTTTTATTGCGGTAAATCCACATTTAACTTCACTTCTTTTTTCACCTTTATCCGCCCCGTTTTGCGGTTGACATCCAGCGAAAAACGAAACCATTAAGACCGCAGTCATTAAAAATATAATTAACTTTTTCATCTCTTTACCTTATCTCGTATATTGTGCTAAAATTTGACTCAAATAAACAACTTGTTTAGGCATTGCCACTTTATTTTCGTTGTTTTCAGTGTTATCAAATCTAAATATTATTCTTGTTATAGAATTTAATCCTGACCAATTTTCTTCGGCTATTCCGTCAATATTTAAGGTGTTCCAACCCGACTTCAAATTCATTACAAGCATTTCGTTTTCTAAGCCGGTGTTAGTTCTCATAATAAACCTAACCTTGATTTCTCTACCGCTTTCATTATAAATTCTTACCTTTATTGATGAAAGTTTGTTCATATCAAAATCAATATCCGCCGTCTTTATGGTCAATTCAGGTCTATAAGTTATGTTATCTAACGGATTTTCAGGGTCAAACACGCTGTTGATTTCTGCTTTTAAAACGTCTTCAGTGCCAGCCCAACTTTCTGCATTAACTTGTGAAATAATAATATTTTCACCATTACCTTTAACGGTTGCCACGTCAGTTTCTTTTGCAAAGTCCGCAACGATTACCGCTCTTCCACCTGCATCAATAGTGTAAGTTTTGCTTTCTGCACCTTTATTCAACACTATTGAGAAAAAGTTTTCAGCTTTGTCCATTTTTATTGTATACGAATAAGTTTTACCTTGCCCGCAAGTTGTACCAGAAATAGTTTGACCATTTACAGACACAGTGTAATCTTTATTTACGTTAAAGTTTATCGTAGCGTTTTCGCCAATATATTCTATTCCCTTAGAAACAAACTTTTCCTCAGCAGTACAACTTGAAATCATATCCGCAATTTCACTTCTTGCCGAATAAAAATTTGCATTATCAACTGAATAATAAACGTTAGAATACATTTTATCCAAAGTAGATTGAAGCATTGCCTTAGCAGAAATTTCTTCGCCATAATATTCTGACAATCCTTTCGTCAACTTTTCTAACTCGTAAATATATTCGTAATCTTCAATACCATCTCTAATAGTTTGCAAACGCATACTACCGATAGGCCCTCTTATCCCGTAATTTATGCCCGGATAGAACAAATAACCATCACCGTTCATATGCTCGGGGTTAACTTCATCATATATAGAACTTGAATGAGTATCAACTTCGTTAACGCACCAATAAAGGTTGCCGTCTATGTTGTAATCATACATCATCCAATTTAATACGCGTGCGCCCAAAAGATGGTCGTCTAAATGATAGGTCGGGAAAGGATAACAAGGTCCGGTACAACCATACCACCACAATTCACCGTTCTTTTGTTGTTGGTCTGCGTATACTGCTCTTTTTTCTTCCGTGCTAAACTCGTCAAATAACGGACAATAGGTTGCACCGCCGTCAACATATTCTTCTTCGTAAGGTCCTGTCAAAATGTTGGGGATTTTCAATATCCTTTCTTTTAAGTGTTCAGCATAGTCCTTATCTAACGTATTGAAAAAGCCTTCTTCTTCAAGTTCTTCAACCGTTTGAACTTTTGATAACTCTACCGAATTAATAACAGGATTAACAAGCGCCTTTCTATCGTCATCTAACTGTGGTTCGTCAATCATTGTTCCAAAATAAAGCACCATTTTGTCAAACAAGCAACAGTCTTCCGTGCTTGCCTTTGCAACAGCCTTAAAAAGTTTAACTCTGTTTGTTAAAGCATCATTATTTATACCTTCAAAATAAGTTGTAGGTATATCGTAAGCGGTTACTTTGGGGTTGTTTGTTGCAACGATAGCTTTATCGATAAACTCTTCAATAACCTCATCCATTGTGCCGTCTTGCACGTTAAGCGAAGTTGCCGATAAGTTATATTCGTTCAATGCCGCTTCATACAAGTCATACATTTCAGGAGTATTTTCAAGTTCATAATTCATCATATAACCGCCCCAAATATCAAAAAGGCTTTTTGTATGAACTTCATCACTAATTGCAAAATCCCAAACGATAACTTTAATGGGAATATTAAATTCTTTTTTGCCGTCAATATCAACTTTACAAGTGCCTACGTACGTTCCGGCAACCGTATCTTTTTCGGTTTTTACCGTTACATATATGCCTTGATTAACACCTTCAATTTTGTTTTCGTTATATTCAACCGCCTTGTCAAACGGCAACAACGGGTCGGGCACAAAACCTACGCCATAAGCATTGTTTCTGTTTATTTGCTCGGTAATCCTAACGTATTTTTCAAGATAAACACTTATATTATTTTTAGAAATAACGTTATCTCCACAAATCAAATCGGATACTTTCACGTTGAAAGACTTAACCTTATAGTTGCTCAAAGGTGTGATAATAAACTGCGCGCCTTCCACCTCGTTTTTTGCCATTTCATATTTCAAAACAGGTGCGTCTTGCCTGTTGCTATAAGTCACGTCTCTCATTATCTTTTCAGTCGAATAAGGCGTCCAAAAAGAAACTGTTGGTTGAACGTTAGTTTGCTCGCTTTTATCCGTCGCATTGCAAGAAACACCGCTAACAGCAAGCACTAACGATAATATAATCAAAAAAAGTCTTTTTCTCATCAATTTTACCTCATTTTATTAGAACTATGGAAAGTTAAATATTTTGCTTTAAGCAAACATTTGTAATCTAAGGTTTATTATAAAATACCTGCATCTTTAAGTTTTTGTTGCCAACCGTTTGATGCCGTTTTATAATTCAACAAGAACATATCTTCAACTTTTCTATAATCGCTTGGATTTGATACGGCAAGATTTGCCGTGAGTGAACCATATTCGTTTATATTGTTAAAGGTAGGTAATGCACCCATATAAGTCATAGGATATTTATGCGGGCTCATTACGAAGTCAATATCTTTTCTTCCGGTTACTTCAAACTTTGATTTTTGGAATTCAGACAAAGTAACGCCTGTGTAGTCACAATATACTGGTAATTCTATACCCTTTGTAGCTGAAATAAAGATTTTTGCCGCTTCATCTGAATACAAAAACTTAATAAAATCCTTTGCTAGGTCAATTGATGATGAATACGAAGGAATAATCATAACAGCAGTTGATTGCGGAGTAACAACGTTTCTTGCATTGGTCACAATGAGTTCGTCATTGTCGTTTGCAAAACTTGGTCTTTCACCAACCTTACCACCGTCTATCCACCTAATCAATTCACGGAGTTTTAAGTCTTTATCTTCAGCATCTTTAAATGACGTCTTTTTAACGATTGCGCTTATTACGGGTGTCTTCATTGCCTTAAACGCAACGTTCCCTGAACTTATTTCAGACTCAAAGTTGGTTATCATTTCGTTTTCCAACCAACCGCCGTTAGGCATAATTGCAGCAGTAGTTGCGCCTGCTTCATTTACTCTTGCCTTTTCACCATATAAGAAGGTTGACTGAATAGACGTGTAATTACGGAAAGACAAGGTGTTATCCGTGTAAACGTTAGTTCTTGCCTTAACGCTACCGTTATCGTCAATATAATACGTTCCTAAAACCTTATCAATAACTCTCATTGATTCCAAGATGCCTTGAGAAGCCACAATATCAGGAGTGTATTCGCCGTCTAAATTTTTGCCTTGTGCAAAAAGATAATAACTTTCAATTCCGTCATACTGTATCCACCATTCGTCTAAAATAGTTCCCCAGTAAGAGTCTTCACGACTATAAGTAAAGGGTGAAATTTTAATATCTTTACCCTTAGAATTCGGGTTAGTTGACTTTGCAGTTACACTAATAATTTGTTCGCACAATTCAAACATTTCATCTGTGGTAACAGGAACAGTCCAACCATAATTATCGAACATCTTTGAGTTGTAAACTAAACCTGCCCAGTCACCTATCCAAGGCATATAATAACTGTGGCGATTTGCTTCCTTTTCAGAATTATAATAATAATCTGCAAAAGCAGTATAAACCTTATCTTTAATAGGCGTAGTTTCACCGTAAGGCGTGCTTTCCCACACGTCGTCTAAAGAAACGAAAGCGTTATCGTAAGTTACGCCGTCAAAAACTCTTGTTCCCTTGTTAGATATATTGAAGAAAGAACCACCAGCCAAATACAAGTCAACCGTGTTTAGTGACGGACCGTTAGCAATCTCGTCCTCGACAATTCTCGGCTCTCTGTTTTCTTCAATACTAATAGTTTTGCCAGGATTTAATTGCTCAAATCTTTTTGCAACGTCTTTAATTGATTGCGTGCCGTTACCAGCCTTATACATTTTTATTTGCAAGTGTTCAGGCGTGTTTACAACTTTTTTTCTGCACCCAGTAAACGTTCCACAAGCGCTTGCAATTAAAATTGCCATTGCAATACAGGTAATTTTTTTAACAAAATTCTTCATCTTCTTCATTTCCTTTTTTTATTATTTGAAATAGTTTTTATTATAATCACTATTTTCGTTTGATTTTATATCGTATTATCCTTTAATTCCACCAATACTTATCCTATCCATAATCGTATCTTGGAAAATCATAAACAACACGATTACGGGCACCATAGAAATCATTAAGCCCGCAAAGTAAACAGGCATATTCACGCTCATAATCATATCTGATTCATACTCAAACAAGCCCGTCGCCAACGTCGGCCAGTTGGGAAAATAAATCATAGGAGACGTGTAATCGTTCCACCAAGTAATAAAGTCCATAATGAACAACGCGCCCCACGTTCCAATTACTTGCGGAATCATTACCCTAAACATAATGGTCCAATGGTTTGCGCCATCTATCTTGGCGGCTTCCATATAATCGTTTGCAACCCCTCTCCACGCTGCACAAAAAATCAAATATGCAAAGGTTGTTTTACCTATTTTACCCACCAAGAACAAAGGTGAGTCAACTAGATTGAGTTTGGCAAAAAATCTATACGTTGCGGCAGAGCCCGCACTTAAATTTATCATCATCATTACTAAAACGTATGCGTGATAAACTTTTGTAAATTTGCTTGGGTATTTTATTACAACATACGCTATAATCATTGAAACGGTTATTTGAATTAAAGGTGTTCCTACGGCATACCAAATAGAATTACATATCAACCCGAAGAAATTAAACCCTCTAACTTCAAGCATGTCAAACGCTTCTGCATAGTTTGCAAATACCCATTGTTGCGGGAATGCAAGGGGTGAATTCAATGAAAATTCTTCTTGTGTTTTAAGTGACGACGAAAATCCCCATAACAAACAGAAAATCAAAGATAAACATTGAACCAGCATTACAACAAACGCTATCACATATACAATTATTTGACCTGTTGTTTTTCTTCTGAAAAAATTTTTAGTTTTCATATCCGCCCCCTTTATCAATATTGAGTGTCAGGGACTCTATCCATAAGCCATTTAGAAATAAACATCAACGGCAAAGTTACAAAAGAAAAGAACAAACTTACTGCAGCCGAATAATTCATATTCGCCCTATTTCTAACTTGGTCAAACAACCAATATGCAAGCGTTTGCGTACCATACTCGCCACGCGTAAACAACAGCACAGCTCCACTTGACATTAAAAGCGTAGGCAAAGTAGTAAGTATCGTCATTGCGATAGTCGGCCAAACTAACGGTATATCAATATAAACTATTTCTTGATACCACTTTACCCCATCTAATTCTGCAGATTCTATTATTTCAGGAGAAATTCTCTTCATTGCCGTATAGTAGAGTAAAAAGCCTGCCCCAAAACCAGTCCAATAACTGTAAAACAGTAACGACCAAATTGCATATCTACTATCCCCGAAAAGGTTCGGCCAATTCCACCCATATTTATAACATATAGACGCTATAACCCCTGCCCCGTCAGGAGCGGTAACGTATCTAAAAATTGTCGCTATAATTATGCCTGGCAATATGTTCGGCAAGTATAATACTATCCTGAAAAATTTGTACCCAAAGATTTTTTTATTAAGAAAGTAAGCAACGATAACGCTAATTGGCATCATAACGAATATTGAAAGCCCAAAAAAGAGCAATGAATTTCTAATCCCTTCAGAAAAAACAGCGCTAGAACCTTCAAACCCTTCAGTAAAAATCCTTATAAAATTGTCAAAAGAGAATAACGTTGTTCCATTTGGCAATTCTTTTTGAAAAGCCATTATAAGACCTTGAATATTTACACCAAAGAAAAACACCGCTTCTATAAGAATAATCGGCACGAACATAGATAAAACAAACAACTTGCGTGTTTTATCGTTTTTATCCAAAACGTTTTTATTTAAGTTGGTTTTCCCCATCATTTTCCCTCGCATATCTTTATAGGCTTTCCGTTTTGTTGCCTTGATTTCTCTGCTGCAAAACAAATTTTATGGCTTATAATTATGTCATCATCTATTCCATCATCAAAATCTTTTATGCCATTTTTCCTATCTTCAATGCGGATTAGAAACTCTTTTAACATAATAGCGTCGCCGCCGTTATGCCCTGAGAAATCATTAGCAAGTTTATTAATGTCAATAATTTCTTGAGTGCCTTTAGCAAAATTCCTAACTTTAATTAAATTATCTCCATCGTTTGCCTCAACTTCGCCAAGCGTTCCAAATATTTTAGTTTGACGATAGCAAGATTGTGTAAATGCGCTCATTGTAATCGTTGCCAAAGTTCCTTTTTTATATTTAATTAACACACATTGGTGGTCAACTACATTGTTTTCACAATTGAATACGCACTTGCCAAAGTCACTAGTATTTAAACCATTTCTTATTTTTTCTTCACTAATTTCACCCCGACATATAGCCCGCAACATCCAATTATCTTTTCTAGTTTCTTCAGTAACATTCAAAAAACTGTCAACCAAATAAAATTTTTCTGCATTATAAGGGCAAGAATCATAAACGGAACATTCTTTGCCACACCTAGGGATACTGCCTTGGGGTGCGTTTTCTTTCTTAAAATATCTTAATTCACCCAAAGACGAAACCATTTCAGGCTTGTCTTGTAACAACCACGTTAAAATGTCCGCATCATGACAACATTTTTGCAATATGATAGGGCTAGTTTCAGCACTATTTCTCCAATTGCCACGCACAAAACTATGCGCATAATGCCAAAAAGCCACATTTTCAATGTGGTTTATACCACAAACTGCACCTATTACTCCCGATGCAATTATTTCTTTGAGTTTTCTAAAATACACTGTTGAACGAAGAACGTGACACAGGCGAATATAAACACCTTTTTCTTTTGCTTTCACCCTTATTTCTTCACATTCACTTTCATTTGTGGAAATAGGTTTTTCAAGCAAAATATCATACCCTTTTTCTATTGCTTTAAGCGTATGCACATAATGGTCTTTATCCATTGACGCTATTATAATGCAATCAGCAAGTTTATCTTTTGATAATAATTCTTCAGCACTACTAAAACAATTCTCTAAAGGCACGCCAAGTTTATTTCTATACTCATTTACCAACTCTTTGGATAAATCTGCTATTGCAACAACTTTCATGTTGTCAAAGCCCTCTTTAAGTTGACAATTAGCATAGCATAATCCACCACGTCCCCCAAGACCACAAATTGCAACTGTAACCATTGTTTTCACCATCTACATAAAAAAATATAAAGTTTTACTTAATTGCAAAGCAAAATAAACTATCACTTTTATTAAAGAATAACATTTTTGTATACCCATTACAATACCATAATCCGTCTAAAACATATACTTTTCAGTCAAAAAACTTGACTGGTTTTATAAAAAATGATAAAATATAATCATAAAAGAAACTGTTCTAATATGGTTAAGATATTATGTAGTTAAAAAAATATATCAATAAAGCAATTTTTGCATTTTATATATAAACGCACAATAGGTTTAAGAACACGACTTTTTCCATCAATCCATTTTTATTTATAAAAAACATTAAGGGAGTCTTTATATGTTAAACGAAAATTCGTTACCTGGCATAAAAAATAGCGAATTATTTAAGCCTGAAATAGTAAGTATTTGGCATGTTAAAAGAGATATGCACGCGCAAAAATTCACACAATCCTTACGGTCTATTTATGAACCAAAAAATTTGTTTTGCGTATTTATTACTTATCAAGGAACGGGAAAATTAAGCACGGACAAAAAAACTTATTTATTACAAGAAAATACACTTTTTATAGTTAGAGTTGACGACATAAAAACATACAATGGGTCAAGCGAAACACCTTGGAAATATTTTTGTTTCAACTACGTATCTGAAATAAAAATTCCTTTTTTCGAATACGACGTTATATATAACGTTTCTTTTAACAATACTGATAAAAGCACTTTAGAAAGTTTGTTTACCGTAATTACTCAAGATTCTGTATTGAATAACACATATATCAATAGTCAATTGCTTGCTCTACTTACCAAATGGGCTATTGATTTTAATGAAAAAGATTCACCTAAAACCCCTTACTATCAAACTATCCGTGATTGTATAAGTCACATACAATTAAACATAAACAAAAACTTAACCGTAGTGGATTTAGCAAAAATGTGCAATCTTTCAGAATCCACTTTTTATAGAGCATTCGTCAAAATAATAGGTATATCCCCAAAAAAATATATTCTTGATAAAAAATTAAATCAAGCTAAATTATTACTAAAATTCACGTCCAATACCATTGAAAATATATCCTTTCAGTTAGGTTATTATTCTCCGTTTCAATTTAGTAGAGATTTCAAAAAGAAATTTGGTATATCGCCAAAGCACTATAGGCTACAACTTGGTAATTAAATTTTACATATTAGTAATATCAACCTTTATACGCTCATCTTAACTTTTCGTCTTTATAAATATTATCAAATATTATAAAGAATAAAATCCAATAACAATGAATTCTTTAAACAAACATAAAAAATCCACAAGTTACATCGGACGTGTAACTTGTGGATTTTGTTAATAAAACTACTTTTAATAAACGACTAAAACATTATTATTTTGAAAATTCTAACAATCGTTTTCTAAAATGAACGTAATCTTCGAAATCGACCTCTTCGGGAACGCTATGGTCGCAAGTTGGAATAAATCCACCGTGTTTCTTCATAAA
The DNA here is from genome assembly GCA_017399035.1 of Clostridia bacterium. Classification (GTDB taxonomy): domain Bacteria; phylum Bacillota; class Clostridia; order Christensenellales; family Borkfalkiaceae; genus UBA1259. The sequence goes on from JAFQEM010000031.1 coordinate 89,780, forward strand.
CGGCATTATTCTATCTATTTCACGGTCAATCGCTTGTTTACCTTGCGCAAGAATTCTCTTGTCAAACCCACCTAGAATCAATATGTCGGGATGTTTTTTTCTAATTTCTACTACGTCACAACCCGACGCAACTTCCATCGGAGAAAAATAATTAAATCCTATTGATTTATATAGTTCTAGCACCGATTCTACGTGACCATCCGTGTCTACTTGTAAAATAATGTCTTGTTTCTTTTGTCTACTTTTAATATTCTTTATCAACTGTTGATAATAAGGAAAAAGAAACTCTTTTATCATATCGTGTGAAATAAGACTTGAAACGTTATAACATATATCTTCTCCAATAAACACTTCGTCTAACTCTACGCCACGTTGATGTCTTGCAATAACACCATCGGCAAGTTCTAACCATTTGCGCATACATGCGTGAATAAGTTCAGGGTCATCATAAAACATATAAAGCAATTCTTCAGGACCCATAAGCGAACGCAAATACATATATCCCCCTACGAGCCTTTGCGTGATAATTCGGCCTTCAGCCTTTGCCTTTGCCGCTTTACCTAAAAGCTCATCGATATTAATATATCTTTCGGGAGAATTTGGATTCATTCGCCACTCAACGTTGTCCATCCACGTTTTCATATCTTTTACAGGATGGTCAATGTATTCTGGCATAAATCCGCTACGACGCCCCTTAAAACAAAGAACGTGTCTGCCCACGTAATCTCTCACAACCTCATATTCGCCACGGTCTTCAATAACTTCTTCCTTAAAAAACGGACAAAAATCTGCTTCACACCACCCCAAATTAAACAACTCAAAAGGATGGTCGTCAAAACCAAACAATTCTTTCAAGTTCGTATCTTCTTTTATATGCCCTTCTTTTATCCACCTATCAAGACAAAGATATCCAAATTCTTTCATAATAATAGGAGAATCTGGAACTAGATTATAAAATGCCTTATATTTGTCTACGCTTTTCATATTTCACCTCTTTATTTTTAGTATTATTTTTTATAATAACTGCCCAACCATCTAACGTTTATAACAATTAATTTAGCGCGTTAGATAAGCGGTTTATAATTTACAAACAATCAACATCAAACGCCATATTTTCCATAAACTGCTGTGAAAAATAAGCATTTGACGACAAATCTATATACTTTATTGTGTCTATAAATTGTTGAATTCCACAATTTCCGCAAGCATATTTAACCGCACCCTGCAAACTGCTGTTACTTAAAACTACGGTTTTTTCACCAAGTTCTTTTGGTATTAAGCCGCTATTTATTGCACTTAAAATATTTATCTTTGCCGAAAAACCGCCCGAAAGGTACAACGTTGAAAGGTTTTCAAAACTTACGTTGGCAATCTTCATAAGCGCCAATATTGCAGAATAAACGGCTGATTTTGCAAGTTGAAACTGCCTTACGTCTTTTGCTGAAAGATGCACGCTTTCATAAATAACGTAATCATCTTCCATATACCCTGTTTGGTCTATAATCCCTTTTTTTACAAGTTCAGATATAACGTCAATAAGCCCCGTTCCACAAATACCGATCGGAATTTCATCATTTATGGTAGTAAATTTCACACAATCCCCGTCAAACTTAAACGCACATATTGCACCATTAATCGCACTCATTCCGCAACTTATGTTTGCCCCCTCAAAACAAGGCCCTGCAGCAGCAGCCGTTGCCACACCAAAAGTTTTTGAATAAAGAACAACTTCGGCGTTAGTGCCAAGATCTATTAACAAATTAAACTTATCATCTTCGGGCATGCCTATCAAATTAAGCCCCGCAACGATATCCGCACCGACAAATGATGAAATGGACGGCAAGGATATAATTGTTTCAACGTCCTTTATTCCAATCGTTTGCGCCGATACTGTTTTTCCTTCTAAGAAAGCAGGCGTATAAGGAGCAATGCCAATAGAAGAACAATCCACGTTAAAAAAAGTATGCAACATCGTTACGTTTGCACAAACGAACATCATTTCAACATTAACGTTAAATTGCGATATCATTTTATTGATTTCCGTCACTAATATTTCGTGAAGATCTTTTACGCCGTTTTTTTGACAATGCTCTATCCTAGTAATAACGTCAGCGCCAAACTTTCTTTGCGGATTAGTTGAAGTTAGCACTTTCACTACTCGTTTTTCATCAATGGAAACCAACGCAAGTGCTATCGTAGTTGTGCCTATATCAAGCGCAAAACAAAGATTTTCTGTAAGTTTTCCACTTGATTGTATTCCCGTTTCCGATATTATTTTTGATTGTTTATACGTTTCAACTTGTATGTTTGAATTTATAATATATTTACACGCAAGTTCTTCTTTTTCATTAACTTTAACCTTGCATTTGCCACAAGTTCCCTTACCACCGCAAGGTTTTTCTATATCTAACAGATCGGAAAGCCTTGTACCAGTGTTTACCAGCACCTTATTTCCGTTTATAACAACTTTAACTTTATCGCTCATTTATTTCTCCCCAAGCGAAAATAGCACCATTCCAAAATAGGTAACCGTGTTTTGTCCGTTAGTGTATTTCATATCCACAACTTTTGCAAGGTTTGACACATTAACGCCGTAAGCTTCTAAAGAAGGCGTTGCTAATTCTGGAAAATGGCACGGAAGCCCATCTTGTTGTGCGCATTTATCACACACTCCACAGCCACCTGCCCCGAGATGCAACACTTTTAAAATACCAAGATTTTCAAAAACTTTGCGAAGTTTTTGCGTTATTAAATAACTTTTCTTTTTTTCTTCAAGCATTCCTTCAAAATCATAACTATCTTCAATTTGACCAACCGTCTGATAAACAAGCCCATAGTCATAATTTTTTATTTGCGCCATAAGTTCGTCAATATTGCCAACGTTTGGCGGACACATATAACATTTGCCATACATTCCGCAAGCATTTGATTCACACAATAAGCGAAAAGACTTATCAGTTTCTACTTTTTCCGTTTGTATTATTTTAACCTTGAAAACGCCTATTTCGGAAGTTAAAGATAAAAGTTCAGCAAATATTTTTTCTTTTTCACACATACAATCACCTATCATAAACGCATTACTTTTTATAAAACTCTTTAGACGCATCAAAAAAAGCTTTTACGTTTTGCCACGGTGTGTTTGGCGGAATATCACAGCCAGAAGAAAGAACAAAGTTGGGATAAACTGCGCATTTTTCCATCAACTTAAAAATTTTGTCTTTAACCTGTTTCTCAGTCCCCATACAAAGTGTCCCAACTGGGTCGATATTGCCCATTATAATCGTCTTTTTTGGAACGTTTGGAATAATATCTCTTTGAATATCTACTGCATTTCCAAAATGATACGCCGCACAACCCGTTGATAAAATTGAACTTAACATATTAGGAATTTTATCACCACAATTATGATAAATTACTAAAAAATTATCATCTTGCACTGCATCTACAATTTGCTTTACATATGGCGATGAAAATTCTTCTTCTAGAGCAGGCGATAATAACCCCGCTACAGGTTCCGCAACAATTAAACCATTCGCGCCTACCGTCTTATACGCTTTTGCATAATCAATCAAAAACGTAGTTGCCTTTTTCAAAACGGTGTGAACCATATCTGGCTCGTCATAGCAATAAATCATAATATCCGAAACGTCTAAAAGACGAGCCGCAAGTGAAAATGGTCCTATCATACCAGCAAAGACAGGGCGGTCGGCAATTAGTTTAGTCGCACGAGATATAGCGTCCACATAAATCCCCGTTCTACCACTACCAATCGCTGGAATTTGTAATGCTTCAGCCTCCGCAATATCGTGTAAAATACACTCCTTGATTGTGGGAACTTCATCATCAGATACAACGACTTCTGCGCCAAAGCATTCGGCTTCTATCGATAAATCCATAAAACTAACCGAAGCGGCGGCATCAACACTATCGGCAATCATCTTCATTCCCTTAGCCTGCAACTCACTATTCATAATAAGTTCGCGAACGGTAACGTCAAGCAAACTTACGCAGGGAAACGACAATATAGGCAATGGCTTTTTTTCTTTAATTCCATATAAAGAATCAAGCCATTGCTTCATATTATAATACGGCATCAATTTATACCTCACGCCTTGCAAAAATCGGCTGCGGCATTTGCTGCGCTTGCAGCGTCACTAGTATAGCAATCCGCACCAATTTCTCTGCAAAATTCTTCATTCAAAGGTGCGCCACCTATCATAATTTTAACTTTATCACGAATACCTTCAGCCACCGCGCACTTAACCACTTCAGCCATAGCCGACATTGTTGTTGTAAGCAACGCCGAGCAACAGATAACTTTGCAGTTTTTCTCCTTTGCTACTTGAACGAAAGTTTCAGGTGCGACGTCCGTGCCAAGGTCTATTACTTCTAATCCTTTGCCTTCCATCATCATTTTTACTAAATTTTTGCCGATGTCGTGCAAATCGCCTTGTACCGTTCCAATACAAACCCTGCCGATAGACGTAACACCATTTGCAGCAAGATGAGGCTTTAAAATTTGCGCCCCCATATTCATTGCTCGTGCCGCAACTAAAACTTCAGGCACGTAAATTTCGTTATTCTTAAACTTTTCGCCAATAATGTTCATTCCTGCAAGCAATCCTTCGTTGAGAATTTGCTCTGGAATTGCACCTTCATCTAATGCTTGTTGCACCATTTCTTGCACGATTTTTGCTTTGCCTTTTTGAAGTTGTTCTGAAATCTCTCTTAAAATAACCATTTCTTTTTTACCTTTTAATATTTTTATATTATTTTCACTCTGCTTAACTTGAACGAAAGATTGCCGATATTCTTTCGGCGTCATATTCATACAAGAAGAAAAGTTCTTGTAAAACGTTGCAACGTCGTTAAGCCCGCAGGCGCAAACTATTTCCTCTATTGTCATGCGTGTTTCACGCAATAATTGACAAGCCCTTTTCAATCGAACGTCTTTTAGATATTTAGTGAAAGTCGTTCCGCTCATTTCTAAAAATATATTGCTCAAATTTGATTTGCTAATATAAAGTTGCTTTGCAATCAACTCCAACGTCAAATCAGCGTTTTTGTAATTACTTTCCACCATGCGCATAACTTTCAACGCCGTGTTCCATTTCTTAGGCGAAGTTACAACGCTGTTTTTGATAGAATTGCCAATATACCTTTCAATATTAACGAAAATTTGAACCAAATAAGAACCAACCGCGTCTTGCCAATTATTTTTCTTATTTGTTAACTCTTGTTCAATTGAATTATATAGTTGAGAAATTATCTCTCGCATTTGCGCATTTAATGCAGCGTAAGCCGTGACCGTGTTCTCTTGAAAAATACCATAGCAATAACGCAAAGTTTCTTTTTTGCAAACACTAGCATCTAACCAATCTTCCAGCCTAAATCTCAATTTTCTTAATACTAATGGGTTTTCTATGTTTTCCGAGAAAAATTTAAACGGCACACTTGGAGAAGTAACAAAAATATCACCTTCTTTACACGGAATTACTTGATTAAAAACGTAATAACCGCCATTTCCAGAAAGAATAGTACAAATTTCAGCAAAGTCATCACCTTGAACTTTCATCAAAGACTTTTCCGCTTTATATACTTCTTTACACGAAACGATTTCATAAAAGATTGAATTCTCATGCGTAATAGCGGATAAATCCTGTGCCATTATATTTTCTCCTATAAATCAAAAATGCCATTATATTATAAAATATTTTTTTGGGTTTGTAAATAGGGTTGTTATCTTTTTTCTGCAACAATTACCGAACAAAACCGAAGAAAAGTATTGCTTCTCACAAATTTAAGGTGCGATACAGCAAAAAGTGCCAATGTTTCCCCCCAAAAAAATCTTTTTTCTTACGTTTCGAGTTAACACTCACAAGCACAAAAAAAGCCTAATAGTTCCCTATTAGACTTTTTCTTTATTTTCTATTTCAATGCTTTTAATAATATTGGAAACAACGCAACCACAGTTGCAAACGTGCAAATAATTTGCGGAATCATTGTGTATAGCGAAGCAACAAAATAGGCTTGCATTGCTTTTTGCGTAAAACCATATATTAGCGGTGTTAATAAATTATCCGTTATCGTAAATAAAGCCGTCATTATAACCGCAACTAAAACAACAATTATATGTTTTTTTACACTATATTGATGTTTGAATATTTGACCAATAAAACCAAAAATTAAAACAAATACGTTATAATACACTAAATATAATATCAAAACATTCGGCATAAAACCGAAAATAAAACATCTTAGGAGCGAAAATGAATTAGCGACTAATAATCCTTGACCTATGCCATATTTATAGACAAACGTTAATAATAACACTGTAACAATTTCTATCCCAGATATTCCACTTAATGCTAACTGGCCACCGATAAGTAATGCAGTAAATACTCCCGGCAATATTATTTTCTTTGCTGAATTCATTTAACTAAAAAGATTGAAAAACCCAAATATATATGCACCCATCTTTAATAGTTAAAGATTCAGCTCCAAGAATTGCAGACCCATAAACATTACCATTATATTCAATAGTCCCCCATGCGGTATTAGAACTATCACTATCGCTTGTATAAAGCATCCAACAACTAGACCAATCAACTGGATTTGCTATTCCGTTAATAGAAGTAATCATTCCATTATTAATTTCAAAAATCAATTCACCGTCATCTTTTAACGATGTCATATAATCCACCAATGTAGTATTGTCGGTTATTGTCATCTGTTCATTAGAAACATTAATAACAATATAAGTGTCAGATTCTTTTATTACTAATGGTTCTTTTGGCGAGCAAGCAGCAAAAGAAGATAACCCTATCACAATTATTAACATGCAGACAAATAAGCTAAAAACTTTTTTCATAAAACCTCCTAAAATTAAAAATTGCGCACTCATTGAGCACGCAAAAATAGCCTTTCGGCTTTAATGCTTTTTCTTCACTGCCCAAGAAAATTCACATTAGTACTTTGATGGGTAGGCAATCGGACTTTAACCGTAATGACTGTTGCGACGGATTTCCACCGTTCTTCCCCTACTTTCTGCGACTTCCTGCAATTCACATCAAATTTATTTAATTATATCAATCATTAAAATCTAATGCAACTGTTTTTTGATATTTATTTTATTTTTACATTTCAGTAAACGTTGAAAGGTTGGTTTGCCATAACTTAAAGCACGTCAAGCAAAAGTAATTGTTTAGATAACAGTGTTATGGAAAACTTTTTTGATAGAATTAAAGCAAATATATATTATGGCGAAGCTTTTGAAAGAATCAAAATGCAAGGATATATATTATTCTCTATATTTGTAAAATTCGAATAATTTTTTACAATTATTATTGACAACAAATGTAGAAAGTAGTATACTAATTATGCAAATATGGCATATTAATAATGTGGTGATATTATGTTTATAAACGAAATTAAACGAAAATTTAATATAAATGAACCGATTTTTACGGAAGAATTAATGGAATTGTTTTCCCAATATTCTCGTCCGTATGTTTTTCGTATAATAAATGAGATGGAAAAGACCAATGAATTAGTTAGATATACTAAAGGAGTTTATTTTATCCCTAAAAAAACCTTTTTTGGTTTATCTACAATCACTGCCGATTCTGTAGTTGAGAAAAGATATTTGAAAGAATTAAATAACGTTTACGGGATTTATAGCGGTTTAAAATTATTAAACCTTTTCTCTATTACTACACAAGTACCCAACGTTGTAGAAATCGTAACAAATAACGAAACAATGCGTTGCAGAGAAATTGAAGTTAATGGAAGAAAGTTTATATTAAGAAAGTCTCGCTTTGAAATTGATAAAAATAATGCAGATATGTATATGCTTTTACAAGTGTTTAATGATTTAGACGCAAAAACGAAGTTAGATGATTTTGCACAAAGACGTTTAACAAGTTTTATTAAAGAAAAAGGAATTAATCTATCAAAATTATTAAATCTTGCTATGAAGTTTCCAGCAAAAACAATGAAAAATCTAATAGGGAGTGGTGTATTAAATGGAATTGCATAAAAATCCAGAAATGTTTTCAGACGCGGTAGTTGCAGCAAGTGAATATTTTAACGTTGCTCCGGCATTAATAGAAAAAGATTACTACGTGACGTTAATATTAAAACGCTTAAATAAAGAAATCCCTGGTCTACTGTTTAAGGGTGGCACCAGTCTTTCTAAATGCTATAAACTTATAGATAGGTTTTCTGAAGATATAGATTTAACGTTGGACCTTTCTCATTTTACACAAGCTCCAAAACGTAAAGCCAATAAAACAGTTATTCGGCTTTGTAAAGAGTTAGGTTTTGAAATAGAAAATAAAGATGAAGTGGAAGAACATAGTCACGGGCATTATAATTGCTACAATATAGAATACCCTATTCACTTCTCTTCTTCAGACATTAAGCCTTATTTAAAAGTTGAAATGGTATTTATACAAAAAGCATACCCTGACGAATATCAAATAGCGAATTCATTTATTGAAACGTGGCTTACAGAAACAGGAAATTTGGACGCTGTGAAAGAATTTGGGTTAGAACCATTTGAAATAAAAGTTCAATCATTAGAGAGAACTTTTGTAGACAAAGTTTTTGCTCTTTGTGATTATGCAATGCAAGGCGAAACTATAAGACAATCAAGGCATATTTACGATATCGCAAAATTGTTGACTCGCGTCAAACTAGATTCTTCACTACATTCGCTTATAGAAAGCGTTCGCACCGATAGGAAAGCAAATAAAACGTGCGTTTCTGCTCAAGATGGTGTAAACATTCCTGATATACTGCAAAATATTATAGATAAGGAAATATTCCGCAAAGATTATGAAGATACTACGCTAAAGCTCTTAACTAAGCCGTTTAGTTATGACGAAGCTATAAGTTGCTTAAACAAGGTTATAGAAAGTTACTTATTTGAATCGGATTACCCAGAATTAATTCGTCCTGACAAATGGATAGAGTATGCAACAGCAAAGGAACGTAAGCGCAATATGCGTGGACGTGGGCCAGAATCATTAAGAAGATTAAATGATATTGGCGTATACGAAGATGCCAAAAAGATATTTTCTAAAAACAATAATTTTGAAAAATTATATTATGGCGAAAAAGTTTTTAAGGAAGAAGAAAAGGCGGAGCATCAACTAATGCTATATCTTGCTTATTGTTGTGAAGACGATAAAGATAGATTATTGCGAGTTTTTAAGTCGTCTGCACAATATAGAAAAGATAAGCCCAAAGAGCATTATGAAAATATGGCAACCGAATGTTTAAATAAAATAAGAGAAATTAAAGAAGAAGATGCTCCCAAAAAATCTTACGCTCCTATAATAAAGAACAAATCAAACGACTGGACGAAATAATTTTATGGAGTAGACTTTTCTCTACTCCATATTTTCTATGCTATAATATAAAAAAGGGGATTTAATGAAAGAAAATAAAGCATATAAACTTAACAAAGAAAAACAACCTGCTGAAGAAAAAGGAAAGTATCTTTACTACTTTTACAATGACCAAAAGCTATCTTGTATTGCTGTGAATGAAAATCAATGGGAAAAGCTGGTTGCGTTAGATACGGAAATGTATAATAACGAAAGACGGCACGACTCACATTCCGCCAATCTTTCCGATGATATCCAGTATTCCGTTGATAATAATGTAGAGATTATTGAAAAACAAGATTTAACCACTTCTCTTTCGTCCCTTTCCGATTTAGATAGACTCATATATAAATACTTATTAGACGGATATACTCAATTTGAAATCTCTAAAAAGATTGGCAAATCTCAAAGTTATATCGCTAAAAGATTATTAACAATCAATAAGACCATTGAAACTTCTAAACTTAAAGAAAATGATTTAAGCGATGATGAGATTATAGTTGCAAAGCAATGGGAAAGATACGTTAAAAATCAAACCACCGATGACAACGAAGATATTTTGTGGGATATGTTTAGAGTAATTACCCCTATTGAAATACAATGCGAAATTGCATCTTGGTTTTACAGTTATAAAGAATACTGCTACTTTGCCATTAAATATCTTGTCTTAAAGCCTTATGAAAAATTTGACGAGTTAGAATAGGCAACCGTGTAAACGAGCTTCCCTACGAGGCAAGAGAGTGGTTTTACGATTTCTATGAAGATGAACTGATTTGTTTTCAAGGATTATTCATTGCTTTCATGGAAGAAGTTGAAAAGAAAAAGAAGCGCTTAAAGAAAAAACCTTCCGACGTTAATTTTGAAAAACTTATCCAAAAAGCCGAAGAGATAAGCAAAAGAGTAGATATGTCACTTGACGAATATATCAATGAAAGATTTATACCAATGCAAGCAGCAAAACGCAGCAAGCGTTATGCGGATTACGTTGACAATTCTTACGTTTATTATGTAGATGAAAACGATCCCCGACCTATTGAAGAGCAAATTGAAACATTTATAGAACATTGCAAAAAACTTGATAAAAAGTTCGGAACAAAAATAATTAATAAAAATTTTAAAAAATCGGAATAATTTCGGCGTATTAATCGCTTGATTAGTAGAGGGTAAAAAACGCCAATATTAAGGAGTGCCTTTCGGGCACTCCTTTTTGATAAGCACAAGTGTTAAAACACCTGTGCTTTTTCCATATAGATTTATGACAAAAATTAGCCCTCGGCAGAGCGAACGGGATACAAAAACGAAGTTTGTATCTTAGTGAGATATGGCTATATTAAAAAGCCATATAAAAATTGCTCTTTTCTAATAATAAACGGCATTATGCCAAAGGAGGTGAAAATTATTAGTTATCAAGTTATAAGAGTTCAAAAGTTTACAAAAAATTCGCTCGGAAAAATCGGTGCGGAAACCGAAAGAACAAGTAGAAACAACCGAAATGCAGATATAGATGCGGAACGAACTCCGTTAAATTTGTATTTCAAAAAGTCCACAAACGGTATGAACGCTGAATGGAAAAGTATTGTAGAAAAAACAAACGCTACTTTTAAGGACACGAAAAAGTCGGTTGCTTTTGAAGGAATTATAGTAACGTCGGATAAAACGTTCTTTGAAAACCTTGGCTACGTGCAAGGCGAACAGCCACCACCAAAAATTTTAGAGTTTTTTAACGACTGTTATAAATTCGTTCTTCGAGAAGTCGGCTATCACGGCACGGACAAAAATATTTTGTCTGCCGTTATCCACTTTGACGAAACTACACCACACTTGCAACTTTATTACGTACCGATAGTAGACCAAGGTAAAAAGAAAGTTTATGCAAAAGGTAGTGACGGCAAAGTTTTACGAAACGAAAAAGGCTCTCCCATACAAGCAAAAGACGTTAATGGTAAAGGATTATACGAGTACAACGCTCTACCTTCCCCTAAAATATGTTCTTCTGACTTTTGGGAACAGCGAGGCGGACAAGTTTCGTTTGGAAATTTACAAGACGATTTTTACGAGCAAGTTGCTTATCGCTATGGTTTAGACCGTGGCGAGATTGGAAGCAACAAAAAACACACAACTAAATACGAGTGGGAAATGAAAAAACTTGAAGAAAAGAAAAATACCCTTACCGAAGAATTAAAACCTTTGGAAGAATATTTGAAGGCGTTTGAAGATGCTATTAACGGCAAAAAGCCTTTCTTTAAGAGTGGACTTGAAAAACAAGTTGTTGGCTTAATTGCTAAATACAAACTGCTTGAACAAGAAAAGAAAACGACGGATAAGGATAGAGAATATTTGTTTAACGAATTGCAAAAATATGAAAAGCAATTACCAGAATTGCAACGTCATAAAGAGTTTTTATATTTCATACACCAATATGCGCCAGATAAACTTAGAGAAGCAAAAATCGTTGCCAATGAACGCAAAGAAGAAATGGAATTGTCCACAAAAAGAAAATTTAATAGTTTTTATAAATATTAATCAAAATCGCTTGCTTTATTAGGGAAATTGGGGTAGGATACACAAACACTTTTTGGGTGGACTACCTACATCCCGACAAAAAGATTTTAGTAAAAGATTTTTGTCGGAAAGGAAAAACAGGCATACAAATCAAGCCGATAGAATATCGGCGGATAAATTTGCCTTGTTTTGACGCGGTAGGATACAAAACCAAAATTTCCTTAATTTTAAGAGATAAGCAAAAAATAAAAAATTAAGGAGGAAAACTTTATACGAAAAATACAGAATTAATTCAAGCTAATCAAGAAACGTTACTTTTGACGCAGATGAAAAATCTAACAGCGTTATTAGAACAATTAAAATTAGTACAGCCTATTATAGATGACAATAAAAACTCAAATGAAAAAACCTGTGTGAACATTAATTTCACTCAAAAGGAGATAAATAAAATGCCGAAAACTTTTAGAAAAGAATTTAGAACAGATGGGTGCACCGCAAGAGTATACAAAAGAAAGGTAAGTAAAAATGCATTTACATACGACATAAAATATCGGCGCAACGGATATAGCGTTTTCGTTACGGATAGAAATCTTGAATCTGCAAAACAAAAATTTATAGAAAAGTTAAAAACGGCCGAAAAGATAAACAAAAGAACAACCGTTGCCCCAACAACGTTCAACTCCTTTGCGATGTTTCACTTTGAAAACTTTAGAAAGAAAAAAGTCAAAGAAAAAACCTATGAAAACGATTTGTCAAGATACAAAAAATATCTTAAACCTTACTTCGAAGAAAAACCTTTAACAAAAATAACTTCTTTAGAATGTCAAGACTTAATTGAAGAAATATCTAATTCCGGCAAAGGTAAAACTTCCGAAGAAATTTATTCGTTAATGTCAATTATTTTCAAAGCAGCAATCGCTCATGGTGTATTAAGCAAAAATCCTTTGGATATAGTTATTCATTTAAAACACGATAGAAAACACGGAAAGGCGTTGACAAAAGCCGAAGAAAAACATTTGCTTGAATCAACACAGGAAAGCGAATATCAACTCATGTTTGCCATAGCACTTTATACAGGGTTACGCCCTAATGAATACGAAACGGCAAAGCGTGATGGTGAGTTTATTGTTGCCATAAATAGCAAACGTAAAAACGGCAAGATTGAATATAAGAAGATACCTATAACACCTATGCTTAAACCTTACATAAAAGATAATCAAGAAATAAGTTTTTATAAGCCATATACGTTAAGAGAAAAATTCAATTCTATATTTCCTAATCATATTCTATATGACCTAAGAACAACTTTTTATTCTAGGTGTATCGAGTGTGGAGTATCAGAAATAGCGCAAAAACTTTTTGTCGGTCACTCTCTTGGCGAACTTGGAAATGCTTATACTGACGTATCAGATGAATATTTACTAAAAGAAGGCTCTAAATTAAACTATTAGGAACGTTAAAGGCAGGAAGTAATTTCCTGCCTTTAAAAAGTTAGTAAACTGTGACAAAAACTGTGACAAAATGCAAAATAAAACTTTCCAAAAAACATTAAAAGTGGTCAACGCACATCTAAATCAAGGGTGAAAAGTGCTTATAAAAGCAAAAAATCAGTCAAAACTGACTGATTTTTCTCGATTTTGGTGACCCCTACGGGAATCGAACCCATGTTACCACCGTGAAAGGGTGGTGTCTTAACCGCTTGACCAAGGGGCCTTAAGACTTTGGCGGATATCCGCCTTTATATAAAACCGACGCTGTGCGCCGCAGTTTGCGTTTGGTAGCGGCGGTCAGATTCGAACCAACGACCTGCCGGGTATGAACCGGCCGCTCTAACCAACTAAGCTACGCCGCCATGTCTGGCACTCACGAATTTTTCGTTAAATGCTTATGTATTATAGCGAAAAACAAAAATAATGTCAATTACTTTTTATAGGTTTTTACAAAAAATTTTTTATTTTTTATTTTTTTGTTATATTTCTATCAAATATTCAATATTACAAATACCAAATATTACTACAAAAGCAAAAATCCATTGAAAACAATTCTCAATGGATTTAAAACTTTTTTACTTTATATACCTTAGTCTTTTAGATATGCCCTTGATTCATCCCAGTATTGTTTTGACTCAACAGGGGTATCGTCTAACTGCCAAAACTGGGTCATCATTCTTTCTTTTACCGGCTTTTCTGCGCATTTGCTTAAATACTCTTTAAGCGATTTTTCATCAATTTGGTTATCAAATTCGAACACGTCTGACCCCAAATATTTAATAATAAATTGCGCCATAGCGAGTGTTGACGGCTCGTTTTTATCAAGTCCTGTCATATTCATACCACAAACTAACAGATTACCATTGCCAACTTTCAACCCAAACAAATATGAAAAATCTCTAAGCGTCCTATCATATTGAAGTTCAGGAAGATTGAACCCAACGGCATAGGCGTCAAATCTATCTCTAACGTTTTTGTCAATACCCGCTATTATAGAGTTTACTTTAACAGGGAAATCGTCAAGTGAAATCTTATCACAGTCTTCAGTTAAGACAGAATAATTTATATCATAAAAATCACTTGTGGCAAAACCGAACTTATTTAAAAGTGCGCTATCACAAAGTCCACCATAATTAGTTCCCCTATCCCAAATAACAGGCTTAAATCTATTCCAAGTAGCCTTAAAAGCGTATTTAGGATTTTGCATTGACTTATTTGTTAAATGCCTTGTCCAGTCACTTCTATAAACAAGACAAACGTTTTTGCCTTTAGAAAGCATTTCAAACGCCTTGTCAAAATTGTCAGTAATTACAGAATTGCCTTTTTCGTAACAAACGAATTCTTTATACGAAATAGGGCTAACTTTTTCATAAACCCAAATATTCCATTGATTAAAAGAGTATAAACCATTTGCATTTTCAAGTTTAACTTTGAAAATAAACTTTTTAGAACCAGCCACCTGTGGCATAACAAATTTAACCTTACAAATTTCATAATTACCACGCCTTGCAACGTTTATATTATCCATTTTACCAGAAACGACCACGTTGCCGTTATCATCTTCAAGCGAATAAGAAAAGTTTGCAAACTTATCGTTCTTTTCTCCGTAATTAGAAAGTATTATCGGTAAATCTAACTGCTCGTTTTCAAAGAAAATTCTTCCGCCAAGTTTTGTGAGCAACACTTCATCTCCGTTAAAAATTAAAAACCTTTCAGGGGTGATATAATTTACGTCGTCAAAACAATCTACTACACCGTTTGAGTTTTCATAATAATCGGTGTCGGTAAACTGCAACATCTGAAAACCGCCCAAAAGTGAACTTGAACGCATTTCTTCAAACGCAATTTTCCAGCATTCTAACTGAAAATCTTTGCTTGCTTTATACATTTTGTCATACTTATCTGCAAATCCTTTTGCGTTAATCATTTTCAGTTCTTCATCAATCCACCACGGCTCTTTGACCCCGTAACGATTAAACTTTTCTTTAAGCGACTTAAAATCACGAAGAGCGGTGTAATGACACACTTCGTGAGCAATTAACGGAACGTTAAAAAACAACGTTCTTGTTACGGTTGAGTTGTTGCACTTGTTGCTTAAACTTTCACCGCCGGCAGAACCACATACTAAAAGATTTCGGGTATCATCATACATCCCTGCGTGCTTACCAAACGGGAAATAATAACTCATATGCTGAACGTCTAAATCAACGCCTTCTCTGTTATTAGCACCCCACGCACAAGTGTCTAAAAACAATCTACTGCCGTCTAACTTTTTAATTAGTGCACCTATCTGTTTAGAACGCTCTTCCCCGTTAAGCCCCTTTATTTCGTTACCGATACAGTAAACGGCAAGCGACGGATGGTTATACAATCTTTCAACCACGCTAGTTATAAACTCATCCGAGCCAAAGTCCATTTTTGTAGTAAGCATTTCTTCAAGATTGTTATATTCATCATTTTCAGGTCGAAGTTCTATATGTACTAAAATACCCAGTTCATCCGCCATTTGAAAAAATTCTTCGCTAGGAATAGTAGAGTGAAAACGTACAAAGTTAAAACCAAACTTCTTTGCTTGTAAAATGTTTTTTCTATAGAACTCTTTTATAGGTAGGTTGCAATTATTAAGATGGTCGTGCGCTTTAATACCCCTTATATAGCCACGGACAAAGATTGGACGACCGTTAAGACAAACGTTTTTTCCGTTTGTAGTAAGTTCTCTAATACCGAACGTACCGTTTATTTTTTCACTACCGTTATCGTTTTCTATCGACAAATCATAATCGTATAAAGCGGGGTCGTAAATATACCACAAAGTGGGATTTTCTATTTGAAATTCACTATCCACCTTACAATCATTTCCGACGAAAGAAAAATGAAATTTTCTGCCAGTTTTTCTTTCAACGACTACAAAGTCTGCCCTTTTAATTTTGTTTTTAGAAGTTATTAAAATTTTACAAAGTCCGCTAGTTAAACAACTGTCTATTTTAACAACCGTTTCGTTTTTTGTAATCATATAAATTGCTCCATTAGATTATTATACGCCACTATACGCAGAGAAACCACCGTCAACAGGGATTACCGTTCCCGTAACGAATCCACTTGCAGAATCGTCAGCAAGCCATAAAAGAGCGCCAAGTAAATCGCTAATTTCGCCAAACTTTTTCATAGGCGTTGCAGCCAAAATTTTGCCCGTTCTTGCAGTAGGCGAGCCGTCTTCGTTAAAGAGTAACCCCCTATTTTGATTAGTAACGAAAAATCCTGGTGCGATTGCGTTACAACGAATACCGCAAGGCGCAAAGTGAACTGCAAGCCATTGCGTAAAATTAGAAATGCCCGCTTTTGCTGCGCTATATGCAGGGATTTTAGTTAAAGGTCTATATGCGTTCATTGAAGAAATATTTATAATATTACCGCCCGTTTTAACCATATCCGTTGCAAAAACTTGAGTAACCAAAAACGCGCTTGTTATATTTAGGTCAAAAACGAATTTAAGCCCACTTTCATCTAGAGCAAAAAAGTCTTTAACCCCCTCTAAATCAGGCGTCATAGTTTCGTTATCGGTTGTTGCTCTAGGATTATTTCCGCCTGTTCCGTTGATAAGAAAATTTACTGCGCCAAACTTTTCGTTAATTGCTTTTTTTGCGTCTATAATGCTTTGCTTGTCAAGACAGTTACACTTTACTGCAAAAGCGTTTTCACCTATTTGGTCAGCATAATTTTTTGCAGAATCATAGTTGATATCAAGAAGTGCTACCTTTGCACCGTTTTTAGCAAGTTCTTTTGCAAATTCAGAACAAATAATTCCACCTGCGCCAGTAATTGCAATTACTTTATTACTCAAATCTACCTTAAACATAATAATTTGTACTCTCCTTTTACACAATATTTAATATATTTTTGCGTTTTCTTTATCCACCAAAATAGGGCAATCGTCAAACCCGAAAATGTTTTCGTAGGTAACGTTTGTCATTTCCCCAACTAAACTGATTGCTCGCCCAGCGCGTGAAAACACGTTTTTAATTGCGATATTAAAAGTTTCGTCTTTATAACTGTGTCGCTCACCGTAAATGCGTGAATCGCCTATTCTAACACCTGCAACGCCTCTGCCTTTATAATATTTGCCGTCACCCGACGCATCTTGTACGCCGTCGATTAAAATATTATAAATTTTAGACGAACCTTGATTGAGCAATCTAACGTTAGTGCAGAAAGAGGAAGAAACAACGTTCCTTATAGTTACGTTATAAATATCAATAGGCTCGTTTTCAACTGCATAAACCATTGTACTTGCCCCGGGAATTGCGGTAAGCGCAACAGTATCGTCTTCGGTAAAGCCCGTGATATTTTCTATAATAATATCGTGGCAACCGACGCGTAAATCAATACCGTCTGCGTTTTTTACGTACGTTTGACCATATTTTGATTTATCCAAGCCCTGCACTCTAACACCGTTTTCATCAATTCTAGTGTAATCGGCACAAAAGTCAATATTGCTCAAAATACCGTTTCTGCAAAATATAAAATTGAACGCCCAGTGTCTTTGGTTTATAACTTTAAGATTACGCATTTCAAAACCGTCTACGTTGGTAAACAACAACGTGTTGTTTACAGAAATATGCGGTCTGCCGTCTTTTAAACTATTCCTTTCGGAAAGTCCGTTATATTCGCCACCATCTAAAATAGCCCTACCCATACCGATAATTTTAATATTGCGGTCAGCATTTTCTCTAGTGCGATTATCAGTATCTTTACAACGAGCGTTTCTAAACATATTGCAAAACGTGCCGTCAGCCAAACGCAAATGGCAATCGTCAAGTATGAGCGTTATATCCGAAGGAAGAATAATAGTATCGTTTATTAAAAAATCCCCGTTAATAACTACGTTGGTTGCGCCTTGCGCTTTAGTTTCGTCAATAATCTTTTGAATAATTTTTTCGCCGTTAGGTATAAAATTAGCCATCTTAATCCCCCTTATTTATTAAACTTTTCAACAGCCTCAAACAAACCGCAAAGATAAGTTGCACCCATAGCCCTATCAAATAATCCGTAGCCTGGTTTTGCATCTTCGCCCCAAACGTTTCTGCCGTGGTCAGGGCGAACGTAACCGTCAAAGCCGTTTTCTACAAGCGCCTTAACTATTCCGTAAATATCAACATTACCTCTAGCGGTAAGATGACCGTTTTCATAAAAATCCGTATCACTAGTATATTTAAGTTGACGTAAATGCGCAAAATATGTTCTCTTTGCATATTTTCCCGCCATTTTTACCATATCGTTAAATCTGCCTGCGCCAAGTGAACCCGTGCAGAAAGTTATTCCGTTATGCTTGTTGGGAACAGCCTCAAAAAGTCTGTCGTAATCTTCTTCTTTACATATAATTCTAGGCAAACCGAACATATCCCACGGTGGGTCGTCGGGGTGAATTGCCATATCGACGTCCGCCTCATCACAAGCAGGCATAATTGCGTTAAGGAAATAAACTAAATTTTCAAACAGTTTTTCGTGTGTCATACCTTCATACTCTGAAAGTAGAGCGTTGAGTTCGTCCGTAGAATAACTTTCATCCCAACCTGGAAGATGCAAATTTTTTGGGTCAAGTTTTAAAAGAGTGTCGTGGCAATATGCAAGCGAAGTTGCGCCGTCTTTATGCTTAAAATAAAGGTCGGTTCTTAACCAGTCGAACACGGGCATAAAATTATAGCAAATACATTTAACGCCAGCCTTTCCACAGTTAATAATGTTTTGTTTATAGGCCTCAATATATTTATCTCTAGTAGGCTTTCCAAGTTTTATATCTTCGTGCACGGGAACGCTTTCAATAACTTCCATAGTTAGCCCAGCCTCGTTAGAAAGTTCTTTTAAACGAAGTAATTTATCAAGTTGCCAAACCTCGCCCACAGGCACGTCGTAAACGGCGGTAACAACACCGTCCATACCCTGAATTTGCTTAATATGGTTAAGTGGAATACAATCGTTTTCACCGTACCATCTAAACGTCATTTTCATAAATTAACCCTCCTGAAATTTTTAGTTTTAACTTGTTATTTTAACCATTAAACTAACTATAATTTGAGTTTAACGGCTTTTCTTATTATAGTTTCTATTGTAGCACATAAATACATTACTGTCCACGCACAATAGTATCTTTTTTTAATATTTTTAGCACTATTCTACGATTTACTTGACAGTAAATATAGTTTAAATATATAATAAAAATATGATTGAATTATTCTTTTATAGGCACAACAAAAAAGGCTATGCGCAAGAAATTCCACTTGCAGAAATCAACTTTTTTGAACTAACTTTAGTTTTAAAAGGTAAACTTGAATACGAGATTAACAATAAAAAGTATATCATAGAAGAAAACGACGGAATTTTTATTAAATCAGGCGAATTACGTAAACGCAAAAATACCGAAGGGGTTGACTACGTTAGTTTCAATTTTCACGGATTTGAAGGCGATTTTCCAACGCATTTACAAAAAATTGTAAATAGCCCTATTAAACTTCTCACTTCGGTGTGCGACGAAATACACGAAAAGATTTATGACGGCGACAGTGAAATAACACTTGCCCTAAAACTTATTTTAGAACTTATCAATAACTATCTTTCAGTTTCTAGAGAAAATCCGCTTATTTTTGCAATAAAACAATATATACACACAAATTTAACGCAAAAGATAAATATAAACGAACTTTCTTCAAACGTAGGCTATTCGCCAAACTATTGTTCTACAATCTTTAAAAAATATACAAAACTTACCATTATAGACTATTTAAACGCCGAACGAATTGAAGAATCTAAAAGGCTTATAAACGAAAATATTTTATCTTTAAGTCAAATTGCTTTTTCAGTAGGGTTTGAAGATTATAACTATTTTTCAAGAACATTTAAAAAGATAAACGGATATACCCCGACTGAATATAAAAAATTAGTCAATGCAAAATAACAAAAAAACGGATGCAAAATTTTTACAAAATAAGTAAAAACTTAAATCATCCGTTAATTTTATACTAAAAAAATTAAATATTGTCGTCAAGCGGTTGATTTGGTGTTTCAACAGCAGATTTTTTGCCGTTAAGTTTAAGTTCTTGAACAACCCACCCCGACAGCGCAAACAGCGCAAGAACGTTAGGTATTACCATCAAATAGTTTACGAAATCGTTAAAATTCCAAACTAACTTACTGCCCAAAATTGCGCCCAAAAAGGTAAATAGAATTGATAACACCGAATAGATTATAGTGGCTTTTTTACCAAAAAGAAATTCAAAGTTTATTCTTCCGAACAAGTTCCAACTTATAACGGTTGAAAAGGCAAAGAAAGTTAAACATATAGCCACGAATATTGCGCCCACCGTTGCGCCTACGCTTGCATTTTCAAACAAAGTAGATATTGAAGTTGCCACCAAAGTATTTTCATCTGCATTTTCAACCATTGCGGGGTTTAATACGTAAAGAGAAGTTATAATCACAAGCGCCGTCATAGTTAAAACAACAAACGTATCAATAAATACGCTTACGATTGCAACCGTACCTTGCTCGTGCGCAGTTTTAACGTTTGCTTGAGCGTGAGCGTGTGGTGTAGAACCCATACCAGCCTCGTTAGAAAATAATCCACGTTTTGCGCCCATACTTATTGCTTTCTTTAACGCCACGCCTACACCGCCACCGATTATTGCTTGTGGGGTAAAGGCAAACTTAATGATAAACCAGAACGCTTTTGGAACAGCCGTTATGTTAAAACACAAAACTACTAAACCGCCAACCAAATATATTATTGCCATAATAGGCACTATCTTTTCAGTAACCGAGGCTATTCTATTTGCGCCACCGATAACTATAATACCCACTAATAACGCAACGATTACGCCAACGATTATAGCGGTTAAAGTTCCACCGCCAACAACGTTAGAAACTGCTGAACTTATTGCGTTAGATTGAACCATTGCCCCAACAAAACCTAAACAAATTACTGCGGCAATGGCAAAAAATATAGTCAAAAACTTTCCAAACCAACCTTTAAATGCTTTACGAATATAATAAATAGGACCACCAGAAATACTTCCGTCTTCGTTGATTTTTCTCGTTTTTTGAGCAAGAACTGCCTCTGCATAAACGGTTGACATACCTAAAAAAGCAATAATCCACATCCAAAAGATAGCCCCCGGTCCGCCTGTCAATATAGCCCCGCTTGCACCTATTATATTACCCGTTCCCACTTGCGCGGCAACTGCCGTTGCAAAGGCTTGAAACGAACTCATACCACCGTTTTGCTTACCGCCACTTAGTTTTACGTTTGCAAAAACCTTTTTCATACCTTGACCAAAACAACGCACTTGAACAAACTTTGTTTTAATGGTATAAAACAGACCGACGGAAATTAGCAATATTACCAAAATATAATCGGCAAGCACGCCGTTGACTTTTGATAATGCATTTTCTAACCACAATAAAAATTCTTGCATAAGCACCTCTTTAACGAATTTAAATTTACTTTAGTAAAAACAAAAAACTCTTAACCTTTAACGATTAAGAGTAATTACAAAGATAAAGTATTAAACACAATTATAATATGCGTTCCGTCCTTTTGCCTGAGAGATTCGGGGTAACGCCCCTTGCACCTTCGGCACTCTTAAAAAAGAGATTCTCCGGAATTTCTCCGCTATCGGTTGCCTCTGCTCCCGAAAGCATCGTCGAAAGATAGATTAAGTATATACTTTTTTAATAAACTTGTCAACAATATAAATAGTGAGTAATGAAAAAAGCGTTTGAAAAATCAAACGCTTTTTAATCTTTTATTATTTGTCACACAACTAAATAGATTGAACTTTTATTATTTTCCATCTACAAGTTGAACAGCACTTACAACAAGGTCAAAAGAAACAGACTTGTTCATTACACTATTGTTAGTAATAAGGTCTTCAAAAGTTACTTTAACTTTGAAAGTTAAAGCTGTTGCGCCAGCCTGAACGATAATCGGATTTGTTTCCGTGCCACCGTCGTATGCCGTTCCGTCTTCTTTAAGCAACTCAATGCTTAATTGGTCTCGGAAAGATTGTTCACCAACAAAATTATCTAATTTTACCCAGTACTTAAATGCAATGTTACCAGTGTTAGTAAGTTTAAGAGTTACAGTTAAACTATCCGTAGGAACAACGTAATCATTTTGAGTTAAACCAAAAATATTTTCAGTTGTTGCATTTGTGAAATCTGTGGGATTAGCAGTTTCATCAACAGGTGTTTGAACTACGCCACCTATGGTCTTTTCAATGTAAGTTCTTTCTAGTTTGAACCCTAAATTTGCTGCTTGTAAGTGGTTAGTTAAGGTAACTTCTTGTGAGAAAAGTGCGTAAGTACCAACGGCTATTGCCGAAATACAAAGCATAATCGTCAAGCAAGAAAGAAACAACATTTTAATTTTCTTAACCATTTTTATTTTCTCCTTTTATTTGCCAAAACGTAGCAATGCGTTTATATTTAAACGATATATATTATTCTGCTTCTGCAGCTGCTGCTCTACGTTTTTCTCTACGACGTTCTCTTGCAAGTTGCTTTTTAGCCTCTTTTTCTTCTTCAATAGCCTTAACAGCGATTGCAATAGTATCTTTAACGGCTTGAACTGCAGTTGCGTCAGTAACTTTGATAACGGTTGCTGCTTGCTTTACAGAAACGTTATTTTCTACAACGTAAGTACGCAAACTTGCATTGTGAATTACGAATTCACAGTAAACGGTATCACGTTTAATAAGCATACGAACAACACGAAGTGAACCAACTTTATATTCTTCGTAACGTAAGTTTTTGAAACGTTTTACACCTTCAACAGCCGCTGCGGTAAGAACGATTTCATCATAATATTTTTTACTTTGAGCGTCGAGTTCTGCATATTTTTCATCAAGCGTTTTGCCCTTGTCTGCAGAGAAAGTAACAGCGCCTTCAACGGGTGTTTCTTCAGCAGGTGCAGATTCAGTAACTGCAACTTCAGGTTTAGCCTCTTCTGCCACGGGTGCAACTTCAGCCACAGGCGTTGCCTCTACTGCAGGTGCAGGTTGTGCAACAGGTGCAGGTTGAACGGCTACGGGTGCAGGTTGTGCAATAGGTTGAGCCACTACAGGTTGTGCAACGGGTACAACAGGTTGAGCGTTATACATTGCTCTTTCTTGGTCTTCTCTTCTTTTGATTTCAAGTCTATCTTTAACAACGTCGCGAACGATTACGAGTGCAGATAGAATAATCATAAGAACTACTACCGTCATAAAAATCATAAACAAAGTTTCCATATAAAACTCCTCCTAAAAAATTAACTAAATATTTTGCGGAACAAATCCGTTTTTACCTTTTGTTTTTCTTTTTCCCACCGAAACTCACGTCTGCGAGAACAAATATTGCTATTGCGCACAGCAACAACGCCATTACCGCTACAACGTAAATGCATACGTTCAATAAAATTTCCAACATAGTTTACTCCGTCACATCTTTGGGTTTATCTTCTTTATTATCACTTTCAACTTGTTCGCTTTGTTCAACAGGCGCAGTATTTTCAACCACAGTTGAGTTTTGCTCTTGAGACGGTTGCTCTTGCGTTTGCGCCTCGGTTTCGGGTTGGGGCGCAACTTCTTGTTCTACAACGTTTGTATCCGCTTGCGCCAAACTTTCAGCCACAGGCTGAACACTATCGGGTTGCTCGGTTGCATT
Source organism: Clostridia bacterium (assembly GCA_017399035.1). GTDB lineage: Bacteria > Bacillota > Clostridia > Christensenellales > Borkfalkiaceae > UBA1259. The sequence continues at coordinate 113,859 of JAFQEM010000031.1, forward strand.
TTCACTTGTTTGAGCCACGTTATCCGCTTGGGCGTTAGGTTGCGCAGGCGAACCCGCCAAACCAGCCTGTAAAGATGCAAGTTGACGGCGCAACTCTTCAATTTCATTAGATTGACGCTCTTGCACTTCAGCCGCTTTTCTACGTTTCTCTTCGCCAAGAACACTGACGATGCGAACTATTTCCATAGCCATTATGATAAGGCACGGCACTATCACTATCAAAGCGATACCCACGGGTTGCTTAACTGCATAAACCAAAAGCCCTAAAAGTTTGCTTTGCCCCGTAACCTTACCTACAACGTAATTCGGGCTTGAATTTCTCTGTTCAGTATGAATTGTTTGTTGACCGACGGTGGTTTTAATTCCGTCGTCAGTTTTGGGCGCTCTGTTATCGCCCTCTAAAACTATCGTATAACCGCCGTTATCATTTGGCGCAATTTCAACGATTCTGTGGGTGATAGTTACTTGCATACCATAACTGTACTTAAAGGTAAGCACGTCGCCCTTTTTTAATTTAGAATACCAAGCGTTTGCCTCGGTTTCGTTTTCTGGAACACACTCAATAAACACCATTGAGCGCAAGGGAATATCCTTAATTTTATAGCCTTTTATGTCGTTATAAGTTTCATCACATTTTGCCATTGAGTCAGAAACGACAATACGCATTTGACCACCAAAGATGTTTACCGCGCCGTCAGAATCTTTTTTTGACGTTACCGAAACGGCAAGCAAAAATATACACAACGCCAAAAATATATACATAAATACGTTCAGACTAACCGAAAGTATTTTTTTAATCTTGGTCTTCTTACCTTGCTCCATATACTTATCCTTATGCTTTTTCGACAATCAGTTTCAAATCAAACTTGGTCGATGCGCCCATTGCGCTTTCGCTAGATTCGTCGTCGCCAACGCTTTTGTCCATTGAATAAGTAATTTTAAGAACGACTTCTTGATTTTCTTCTAACTCTACTTCTTTATTTATAGTCTTTTTCTGCGCTACGCCTTTACCAAAATAAGTTGATAAAGACGCTTTTTCTTGGCTCAAATCTTGGTTATCAATAGAAATTTCAATATCTACAAAATCGCTTAAACCACCGTCAAAAGTTTCAACAAATTCCATCTTAAAGACGTATGAACCACTCATTACGTTGGTAAACTTGATATTGTAAGAATTAACATCACCCGGCTTAATGGTAAGATTTTCAAACGACAACGTTTCGCTTACTTGCTCACCCGTTTGCGTTAGGCTTGAAAGACTTATAGAATCTTTCATTTTGTCTTTAGCACCTTGTGTGTGAAAAATGAGAACTACGCCCAAAGCCGCAACTACACAGATTGACACAATCATAATAAACATTGTCTTTACGTTCTTCATACGCGTATGCCTCCTCTCACGAAATTATCCGTTGGCTAAAAACTAATAGTCCAAAAACCGCCAACGTTTAGATAACTAAAACTCTCCCCCTTGTTTACGTGCCTAACCGCACGCCTATCTCGTAGGTATATTATATATACCTTAACAAAGTTTGTCAAGTAAAAACCCTTAAAAAAATAATTTACACTTTAATTATTATTTTTGTTTCATTTTTTTAATTCCGTTTTATCAAATTTTTACTGTTATTTTTAGTTTAGGACTTTAAAAAGTCGGTTTTTAACTAAAAAAGTTGCTATTTTTTATTTTTTTGATTATTTTATGCTAAAAAATCTCCGTATAAAAACAAAAAAACGGCAAAGTTTGCCGTTTTTAATTTATATTTATACATAAAAAACTAACACGTTTGCGTTTTTTACTCTCCGTCAAAGAGTGGCGTTGAAAAATATCTTTCCGCAGTGTCGGGCAAAACCGTTACCACGGTTTTACCTTCGCCTAAAACTTTTGCCATTCTAATAGCCGCAGCAACGTTTGTGCCTGAAGATATTCCGCACATAATTCCTTCAAGACGCGCTAAATTGCGTGAAGTTTCAAGAGCCTCTTCATCTGATATTATGCAAATCTTCTCATAAATATTGCAATTAAGCACGGGTGGAATAAGCCCGTCGCCTATGCCCATTTGGATATGAGAGCCTATCGTTCCACCAGCCAAAATAGCCGCATTTTCAGGTTCAACCGCCCAAATTTTTATGTCTGGGTTTTGCGCTTTCAAAACTTCGCCTATGCCAGTTATAGTTCCGCCCGTACCTATACCCGAACAAAATCCGTGAATAGGCCCTGCAACTTGCTCTAATATTTCAAGCCCCGTATGATGGCGGTGCACCGTTGGGTTTGCGGGATTTTCAAACTGTTGGGGAACGTATACGTTAGGGTTTTCGTTTGCCATTTTAAGCGCGTGCTTTAAGCAACGGTCAATACAGTCGCCTATATTTCCGTCGTCGTGAATAAGCACAACTTCCGCGCCGTAATGACGAACGAGTTTTCTGCGCTCTTCACTAACCGAATCTGGCATAATTATAACGGTTTTATACCCTTTAACTGCACCCACGAGAGCAAGCCCTATACCCTGATTTCCACTGGTAGGCTCAACTATTATAGTGTTTTTATTTATAAGCCCTTTCTTTTCTGCAGCAGAAATCATATTGAACGCAGTGCGCGTCTTAATAGAACCGCCCACGTTAAGCCCTTCAAACTTAACCAAAATCTCTGCCGAACCAGGTTCAACCATTTTTGTTAATCTTATCATCGGGGTATGCCCGATTGCTTCTAAAACGTTGTTGTAAATCATACTTAAAAGAATACTATATATTTTATTTAAAATCAAGAAAATAAGTGCAAAATCAAACTAATATTTTTAAAAATTAGTTTTTGGATAAAATTTTTAACGTTTCACCGTCGTCTTGCTTAAATTGCAATTTATAAAGTCCAGAATAAATTCCACCCTTATCTACAAGTTGCTCGTGCGTGCCCTGTTCAACTATCTTACCTTGCGCAACCACTGCAATTTGATTTGCATTTTTGACGGTGGATAATCTATGTGCAACTACGATTGTAGTTCTTCCCTTGCACAATTCATCAAGTGATTGTTGAATTAAAATTTCCGTTGTGTTGTCTAACGCGCTAGTTGCCTCGTCTAAAATAAGTATAGGTGGATTTTTTAAGAATACACGCGCAATAGACAGCCTTTGTTTTTGTCCGCCTGAAAGTTTTACACCTCTTTCGCCTATGACTGTATCATAGCCCTTTTCAAGCGTTTGAACGTATTCGTGAATATTTGCACGTTTTGCCGCCTCAATAATTTCCTCTTCCGTGGCGTCGGGTCTGCCGTATAAAATATTTTCACGTATGCTTGCGTTAAACAAATAAACGTCTTGCTGAACTATACCTATATTTTTGCGTAACGACTGCGCAGTTACGGTTTTTATATCTTTTCCGTCAACGTAAATTGTGCCGTGTTCTACCTCGTAAAAGCGTGGTATAAGGTGGCAGACCGTCGTTTTGCCGCCACCGCTTGGTCCAACTAGCGCAAACACGTCGCCTTGATTTACGGTTAGACTTAAATTATGTAAAACGTTTTTTTCTTCGCCGTAACCGTAAGTAACGTTTTCAAAACGGATTTCGCCTTTAACGTTTTCAAGCGTTTGAGCGTTTTCTAAATCTTTTTCGCTTTCGGTGTCCATAATTTCTATAAACCGCTTAAATCCCGTTACACCGTTTTGATATTGTTCCATAAACATTATAAGTTGTCTAACCGGTGCTAGGAAAACGTTGATAGAAACTATAAACGCAGTATAGTCGCCAAACTCAATTTTACCAGCGTATAAAAACAAACCGCCTGCAATAAGCACCACAACGTTAAAAATTTCCGTTACGAAAGTTGATGTTGAGTGAAACACACCCATTGCTCTAAACGCTTTTCTTCTTGCCTCTACAAACGCCTGATTTCCACGTTCAAACTTTTCTTTTTCGCTGTCTGAATTAGTAAATGCTTTGGTTACCCTTATACCTGAAATACTGCTCTCTAGCGCAGCGTTTATTTGAGCAACAGCCTTTCTGCTTTCCATAAATGCATCACGCATTTTTTTACGAACCAAAAAAGATATTATTAAAAGTATAGGTACGCAAACGAAAATTATTAAAGTTAAATATACGTTTATGGTCATTAAATAAACAAATGCCGCAATAATTGATATGCCAGATATTATAACGTTTTCTGGACCGTGATGAGCAAGTTCGCTTATATCGTTAAGGTCGTTTGTCATTCTAGACATTATTTTGCCCGTTTCGTTATTGTCGTAAAACTTATACGGCAAGGTTTGCAAATGTTTGAACATATCTCTACGCATATGCGCCTGCATTTTTACGCCAACCATATGCCCTTGATATTGTATAAAATAGTTAAGCAACATCTTTATTATGTAGAGAGCAAGAACTATACCGCCCGAAATTATAATATTTACGTATTCTTTTTGGGGTATATAATCGTTTAGCATTGCTCTAGTTATAATAGGGTAAACTATACCTATCATTGAAACGGCAAGCGCTGCAAACATATCTAGCGCAAACACAAGCCTATGCGGTTTGTAATAAGAAAAAAATCTTTTTAACATTTTATCTCCTTGATTAAACTGTAGCCCCTATATCGTGAAGTGTTTTAGTTTTTAAATGTTCGTCATAACCGTAAACTACCATTTTGCCCTGCCCGTTTTGATATTCCACTATGGAAATTGAGGAATTTGAAACGCGCGGAACGTTTTTAACTTGGTCAATATCTACCTTTTCTAACGCGCTTTTGAGTGCGCGAATTACCCCACCGTGAGTGCTTACGAAAATCGTTTTATCAGCATTTTCGTTTGCAATTTTTTCAAAAACACTTTCACACCTTTTTATAAAATCAACAAACTTTTCACCGCCGTCGGGTTCACATCTGCCTATATTTTCGTAATAAACTTTAGCAGAAGTGTATAACTTGCGAACTTGTGTTATATCTAAACCTTGCCATTTGCCAACGTCTAACTCTCGTAAGTTTTTGTCAATAATAACGGGGATATCAAGTTGCGTTGAAACTATTTGAGCAGTTTTATAAGCCCTAACTAAATCACTTGAATAAATTTTATCAATAGAAAAGTTTTTAACAACGTATTCAGCAGTTTCTTTGGCTTGTATTTCGCCAAGCGCAGTCAACTCTACGTCAAATTGCCCCGAAAAACGCCCTTCGTCATTAAACTTACTATATCCGTGTCTTGCAATAATTATTTTCGTCATTATTTTTTCTCCATAAATATAATATCATATTTTAAACAAAAAAGGAAAGTGTTTGAAACTTTCCTTTTGATATCACAAGCATTTTATTTAACTATTTTTGGAAACTCAAATACGTCAACCGTCTTTCTTTGTTTATACTTGCCACGGGTAAAGTCTGGGCAATCAACAGGCATTGAACTTTTTGCAATAGATTCTTCTGAAAGCGCAGTTATGCACATCCACGTTACAGCGTCGTATACGTCGATAGGTAACGGCTTTTTATTCTTTAAGCAATGGAAGAAATTTTTGAGCATTATATAATCCATTCCGCCGTGTCCTGACTTTAATTGTTCGGGCGTGATTGTCCGCCAGTCGTCAGGTAAATATTCGCTGTAATTTTCTTGCGTGAAAAACATATCTTTATATTTAGTGCTTTCGTGGTCTATGTTATCTAAAATTACGCTTTGAGTTGTTTGATTATAAAATCCTTTAGTTCCGCTTGCAGTAAGTCCCCTTTCGTAAAGCCTTGGAAGAGTTGTGTCAAGTTTTAAGAAAATAGTTTCGCCGTTTTCACATTGAATCATAGTGGTGGTAACGTCGCCTTGCTTAAACTCTGCGTCTTTAAGCCTTTCGCTATATTTAGGATTGTTTGCGATATAGTGTTTCATTCCCTGCGCCTTTGAAGACATAGAAACTACCTTGGTAAACCTATTTCCACTAGTAATATTGAGAAGTTTTGCAATAGGTCCTAATTCGTGAGTAGGATAATTTTCACAGTTATGTTCCATATATTCTTTTAAGCGATAGTGATGAGTGTCAATTCCGCCTGCAATTTCTTCTCTTAAATCGTGGCAGTAATAACCTTGACAAAAAGATATATCACCCAAAACGCCATTTCTTACAAGTGAAGTTACAAGCGCCTCGTCTTTATTATAACAGCAGTTTTCCATAAAGAATATAGGCGTGCCTGTCTGCTCGTAGCAGTCAACTAGTTTCCAACAATCTTCTATACTGTGCGTTCCGCCAACTTCCATTGCTACGGGGATACCTGCTTTCATACCTTCGATTGCAACTTTAACGTGCATATCCCAACTGGTAGAAATTATAATTGCGTCAACGCCAGAATTCATTATTTCGGTATAATCTTTGGTTTGTCTTGGTACAGGGTAGCCGTGTTCAACTATCTTTTGAGTTGCAGCGTCTAATCTTTCTTGAAATCTATCACAAATAGCCGTAACTATTACGTCGTTAGAATTTTTTAAAACGTTACCGAGCAAACCTATACTTCCGTCAGTCATTCCGTATGCCGCGCCACGCTGACCTAAACCTATAAAACCTATTTCAAGTTTACCGTCTTTCATTTTTTCCTCCACAAAAAGGACTTTTTAAGTTATTATACAATCAACGTAATTAGTTGTCAAGCCTTTTAATAATTTGCAACTTGCCACAACTTAAAGATTGCTTTTATATGATACTAAAATTCCTTTTTTTAATATGTTTATAAGTATTATACCACAACGCATATTTTTGCAGTTTATATATTTGAAGTTAAATTTTGCATTTTAAGACATAAACAAACGTTAGTTTTATAGGTAAAATTAAAACACCCGCAATTATTACGAGTGTTTTTAGTTAATCACTTATTCTCTTACCGTTCCGCCAGCAAAACCTTGATAATCTGACATAAAAAATTCTGCGCGTTTTTGCATTGAAATTCCCACGTCATTACCCTTAAACGAAAATATCATAAAACAACTGCCTAAACTGCTGTCTATTATATAATTTCTTAAAAGTATTTTTCTATCTTCCACCCAACTTAAATCTGACATACTGTCAAACTGCCTATTTGACGGCTTATCTACCTGTTCGCCGTAAAAATTCGTTTCGGGGAATTTACCTTTCAACAAGTTATTATAACCAAACTCAATGACCTTTATCCCACGGGCGTTTTCATAAGTTAGTTTTCCTTTATCATTGTCAAAATCAAACTTAAACCATTTCCAACCCATAGCGTTTTCATCAAGGTCGTAAATTTTGCCGTTAACCTGTTTTTCATAATCACTGTGAGCCTTGCCGTAATCTACGTTCAACTTAAAGTCTTCAATAGCCTTTTTTAACTTATAGTTATCATCACTCTCTAAAGGTTGGTCTTGCATCTTTTCGTAAATTTCATAAGTAAATTGTTCAAACAAATAGTCTGCCTCGGTATCGCCGTTACATTGCGTATCGCCTTGGCAAACGAACATTAAATTTTTATCTGGAAAACAAAACGCACTTTCACAGCCCATACCAAGAAGAGCAAAACCGTGTTTAGTAATCCAAATTTGATATCCGTAGCCGTAATTATGCAACATTGTTACGTGATTATTAGTAACGTTGAAAATCTGTTTAGTGGTTGCTTTTTCTATATAATCACGGGGCAACAACTGTTCACCTTTATAATTACCTTTGTACAATATTAGTTCGGCAAACTTTGCAAAATCACGCAAGGTGCAAACCACACCACTACCACCCCACGCATAGCCGTCAGGCGATTTTACACACCAAATATCTTTACTTACGCCTATTTTATCAAACTCGGGGCGAAGATATTCTAAAAAGGTTTTTCCCGTTATTTTTTCAACTATAACGCCAAGAATAAAAGTCCCTGAAGTATTGTAATTAAATATAGTGCCTGCAGGCTTTAATGCTTTAGAACGTTGTGGATGATTGAAAAACGTCCACGCCCACTCTTTATAATCACGCGCAAAATAAGTGTCGGTAAGCATAGGCACTGCCATTTTAAGCGCATCTTCTACCGTACACTCTTTAATCCATCTATGTTGACTATGATTTGCAAATTCTGGCAATAAATCCATTATTTTATCTTCAAGTTTAATTTTACCTTCACCTATAAGTTTACCTATTGCCATAGAAACGAAAGTTTTGCTTGAAGAATATAATCTATGCATAAAGTCTTTATGAAAAGGCTTGCTATACGCCTCGGCAAAAATTTTACCATCACGCACCATCATAAAGGAATGTAAATTAGTTTTTCTGTCTTTTAAACGGTTCATAAACGTAAGAACGTTTTTTGAACTTATTCCCACTTGCTCTGGCGCACAAAAAATTAAATCGTTTACCATAATTTTCTCCATAATGAATTTAGTTAATTATAACATAATTTTTTTGCAATAGTAAGAAATTTAGCAACTTTAAATTATTATGTAAAAAATTGACATAACAAAGTCAAATTAAACCATATTTTAACCTTTTAGAGCATAATAACCCACTCTTCGTTAAGGGCATAAGCGTTAGCCGTTTTTTAATCCCCAAGCAAAAAGGCTACCACAAGGGTAGCCTTTTTGCTTGGCGCACCATAAGCGGCTCGAACGCCTAACCTTCGGTTCCGTAGACCGACGCTCTATCCAATTGAGCTAATGGTGCATTATTTATTTGCTAGGCCGTCTAGAAAGACAGCTTAAACATTATATGATATTTTTTCTTCTTTGTCAATTAAAAATAAGGCAAAAAAACGCATTTGAAAATATTTTAACGGTTAGAGTGGCAAGTCCACTCTAACCGTTAAGTTTTTAGCGCTTTATTTTAATACTGCTTTAATTCTTCTCACACCGCTAGACGAACTTTCTTCTTTCTTTATAACGAAAGTGCCGAGTTCAGCGGTATTTTTAACGTGAGGGCCACCGCAAATTTGCTTATCAACGCCGTCGATAGTGTAAATTGAAACTATTTGGTCGTCGCTTTCAGCAGTAAACACACCGTAAGCACCGTTTGCAACCGCGTCGCAATATTTTTCTTCAGTTTTTACAACGTCTATCTTTTTAGCAATTACGTCGTTTACAAAGTTTTCAAGTTCTTTTAATTCTTCCGCCGTCATCTTGTGGTCGCAATTAAAGTCAAAACGCAATCTTTCTTCAGTAATATTAGAACCCTTTTGTTCGGTTTGCGTGCCAAACATCTTTCTCAAACCTGCAAGCATAATATGAGTTGCTGTGTGATATTTTGTGGTGGTTTCCGTCTGTTCGGTAAGTCCGCCTTTTGCTGCTTGCGCTTGCGCTTTAGAAAGTTCTTGGTGAGCCTTAAAAGCCTCGTTAAAGCCGTTTACGTCAACATTTAAGCCCTTTTCCTCTGCAAGTTCAACGGTGAGTTCTAACGGGAAACCAAAAGTATCGTAAAGCCTAAACGCTTGCTTTCCGCTAATTTCTTTTTCGGGAACGTAGTTGGGGTCTTTAGTTGCCATAAAAGCGTTCTTTCTTTCCATACCCGTTATGCACTTATCAAATTCTTTCATACCCGCAACTAGCGTTGCTTCAAACTTTTTAATTTCTTTATTTATTTCGTCAAGTATATAACTTTCTTTTTCTACTAGCAACGGATACGCTTGGTCATAAATTTTTTCAATAAATATCTTTGCGACTTCACACATTTCGGTTGCGTCTATTCCCAAGTTTTTGCAATATCTTATTGCACGGCGCAAAAGTCTTCTCAAAATATATCCAGCGCCAGTGTTAGACGGAACAATTCCGTTTTTGTCGCCGATTAACATAACTGAAGTTCTAGTATGGTCGGCAATAATTCTCATTGCTTTGGTATCTTTTTCATCACAGCCGTAAACTTTGCCCGAAACCTTTTCAAGATATTCGATAGTGCTTGCAAAAAGGTCAGTTTTATAGCCGTCGTCAAGACCGTTTAAGAACAACAATAATCTATCTAATCCAAAACCCGTGTCAACGTTTTTGTTTTCGAGTTCAGCGTACTTTCCGCCCTCTAATTTTTTATATTGCATATACACGTCGTTACCTATTTCAACGTATCTTCCGCAATCACAGTTTACGTCGCAAGTGTTGCAACAAGGGTTGTCGTGGCGGGGGTAAAACCATTCGTTATCAGGTCCGCAAGGCGTACCTACCGTGCCTTCTAATTCCCACCAGTTGTTAGACTTGTCAAGATAGAAAATGTTTTCCGGTTTAATGCCTAACTCTTTAAGATATCCTGCAGTTTCTTCATCACGGGGGGCTGAGTCGTTACCCTCAAAAACGGTTGAACAGATTTTATTTTTATCGAAGCCAAAAACTTCGGTTAAAAGTTCAAACGACCATTTAGTTTTTTCTTTCTTAAAGTAATCGCCCAAACTCCAGTTGCCCATCATTTCAAAGAAAGTGAAGTGAGTTGCGTCGCCAACCGAATCAATATCTACCGTTCTAACGCAACCTTGAACGTTGCAAAGTTTTGTGCCTTGGGGGTGCTTTTTGCCAAGCAAATAAGGCATAAGGGGTTGCATACCTGCAACGTTAAACATAACGCCTGTCGTTCCGTCGCCTATAAGTGAAACCGCGCCGATATTTACGTGTCCACGTTCTTCATAAAATTTAATCCATTTGTCTCTTAATTCTTTTGACGTAATCATTTTTCAATATCGCTCCTATTTTTTCGTAAGTTCGTAACCGTCTTTTGAGTCTTTAACAATATATCCCATTTGAGAAAGTTTATCTCTCAACTCGTCAGACTTTGCCCAGTTTTTATTTTTTCTTGCCTCAAATCTTTCATCTGCAATCGCTTTAATTTGGGCGGGTATTTCTTCCGCTTGATTTTTATTTTCATAATAAGCAATAAAATCTTTAGCATCTGCCTTAAAAAGACCTATGAGCGCATATGTTTTTCTAATTTGATTTACGTCCGCCGCCGCGCTTTTATCGTCAGCGGAAAGTTTTGCTTTTATGGACTTAAAGTAGCCGTAAAGATTGCTTATTGCAAGCGCGGTGTTAAAGTCGTCGTCCATAGCCTTATTAAAATCTACATCAATGTTTTGATTGCCGTCTGCTACCTTGCCAAACTTATCTTCAACAGCCTTAACCGTCTTGTAAAAATCGTAAAGATGTTTATCTGCATCAGGGAAAAGGTTATCCGTAACGTTTATATCCCCACGATAGTTGGTTTGTAAAAGCGCAAGTTTAATGGTTTCGGGCGAATATTCGTCAAGCAAGTCTTTTAAGAAAAGGCTATTGCCCAAAGACTTGCTCATCTTTTGACCGTTTACTTTTATAAGACCGTTGTGTATCCAGTATTTAGCAAACTGTTTACCAGTTAGCGCTTCGGTTTGCGCAATTTCATTTTCGTGGTGTGGGAAAATTAAATCTCTTCCGCCACCGTGAATATCTATCTCGTCGCCAAAGGCTTTTTTATTCATTGTTGAACACTCTATATGCCAACCGGGTCTACCTTCGCCCCACGGCGACGCCCAACTAGGTTCACCCTCTTTTGCAGACTTCCAAAGCGCAAAATCAAGTGGGTTTTTCTTCATTTCGTCGTTCTCTACACGAACGCCGTTCATAGCGTCTTCTAAATTTCTATGCGATAACTTGCCGTATGAAGGAAAACTTTCAACTGAAAAATAAACGTCGCCCTTTTCGGTTGCGTATGCGTGCCCTTTTTCTATAAGCGTTTTAACGAAAGTTATAATATCGTCAATACTTTGCGTTGCTTTAAGCCAAAGTGAAGGGTCGTCAACGTCAAGACGCGCCATTTGTTCGTCAATATTTTTTATCATTTGCTCTGCGTAAACGTCGGCAGGGATTCCCATTTCGTTTGACTTTGCTATAATTTTATCGTCAACGTCGGTATAATTTCTTGCATAGGTTACGTCATAGCCTATTTTTTCAAGATATTTTCTAATAATATCGTATATAAGCGCTTGATATGCGTGCCCTATGTGAGCCTCACCAGAAACTGTGATTCCGCACGCATACATTTTTACCTTTCCGTCGTTAATAGGGGTAAACTCTTGCTTTCTGCCAGTCAATGTGTTGTAAATTTTCATAATCAACCTTTCAATGCCTTTACGTATTTATCTGCAAGACGGGTTATATTAGCCCAGTCTTGACTTTTAATTAAATTTTTATCTATAATATTTGCGCCAACGCCAAAGCCACAAACACCCGAATCAAAATATTCGTCTATATTGTTTTCATTTATACCGCCAACTGCAAGCAGTTTAACGTGAGATAAGGGGGCTTTTATTGCCTTAACGTACTTCGCACCCAAACTTGCTACTGGAAACAATTTAACGAAATCTGCGCCAAACTTATGAGCGGTTTGTATTTCCGTGGGGGTTAGCGCACCAGGGATAGAAACCATATTTAACTCTTTGGTTTTCTTTATAACCTGTTCGCAAACGTCGGGGGATATTATAAATTTTCCACCCGCCTTGTCAGTTAGTTCAACTTGATTTTCCGTTAAAACCGTACCTGCACCGATAATCATTTTGCCATCAAACGCTTTAGCAACCGTGCGGATATTTTCAGCAACCTGTTGGTCAGAAACTTTTCCGTCTGCGCTGTAAGTTATTTCCATAAGCCTTATACCGCCGTCATAGAGAGCAGTAGTTAGCGGAATAAGATTTTGTTTTTCTACACCACGGATAATTACTATAAGTTTTTCTTTCTCTATCGTTTTAGCCACGTTTTGACAGTCAATCATTTGTTTTCGCCGTCCTTGTTTTGTTCATTTAGCAATTTTTCAATAGTTTGTTCTAACGTAAACACCTTTTCACGCAAATTGCAAATTTCTTCGTGAATAGGGTCACGTTTTTCTTGTTCTAAATTATTTACCTTTTCGCCGTTTACTCTAACGACGTTGCCCGGAACGCCAACCACGGTTGCGTATGCGGGAACTTCTTTCAAAACGACTGCGCCTGCGCCGATTTTAGCATATTCACCAACGGTAAACCCACCTAAAACTTTTGCGCCTGCGCTTATCATTGCGCCCTTTTTGATGGTAGGGTGGCGTTTACCAGTTTGCTTACCCGTTCCGCCAAGCGTTACGCCTTGATATATTACAACGCCCTCTTCAATTTCCGCCGTTTCGCCTATAACAACACCCACGCCGTGGTCGATAAAAACTCCACCCGCAATCTTTGCAGCAGGGTGAATTTCTATACCAGTTAGCCACTTTGCAAACTGGCTAGTCATTCTAGCAAGCGTTTTAAGTTTTATTTTATGCAGAAAGTGCGCCCAACGGTACCACGACAATGCGTGAACACCTGAATAAGTAAGCCAAATTTCAAACTTACTGCGCGCCGCAGGGTCGTTTTGTTTTGCAGCCCTAATATCTGCGCGTAATCTTTTAAACATAGTTCTCCTTAAATTTTACCACTTTTTCTATGCCGTTAGCAAGCAAACGCAAGTGGTAAAAGGAAATTAAAATAATCAAATAATTTTCATACAACCTTATATGGTTATTAAAGTCCAAACGCTTTTCAGTAACGACGCATAGCGACGTTTATAAGCCGTTTAATAAACGCGAACACCCACTTGCTCAATGGCGGTTTTCAACTCTTTAGAAAATTCTTTATCAACCACCATACAGTCGATATCTTCTAACCTAGCAAAAGTGTAAGGTGTTTTTTTGTTTACTTTAGAACTATCTAGTAGCATTATAACAAAATCCGCCTTTTTTATTACGGCACGTTTAACTTCTGCCTCTGCTTGGTTTCCGCAAGTAAACCCACCAACGTCTTTAATATATCCCGTTGCAGTCATAACTGCAGTTTGAATATTTATTTTATCAATGTAGTCTTTACAAGTTTCGCCAACCGTGATAAAGGTATTTTTTCTTAAATCACCACCAAGAAGCGCAACCGTAGGTTTTTCTTTTCTCAAAATAGTTTCGGCAATAACTAGTGCGTTTGTGAGAATATAAAAATTATCGTCAGGAAGAGCGCGAGCAAAATAAGTGGTAGTAGACCCACCGTCAATAAAAACGCAACTTTTGGGTTCAACAAGTTTAACCGCTTTATCGGCAATCTCTAATTTTTCCGCCGTGTTATAGTTTATGCGTTCAGAAAAATCCGCCTCTTTTGCTCTCAAAACGGTATCAACTGAAATTGCACCGCCAGAAACACGCAACACCGCGTTATTTTCTTCAAGCCTGTTTAAGTCTCTACGCAAAGTCATTGAAGATACGTTTGGAAAAGCGCACTCTAATTCGTGCAAAGTAACCTTTCCGTTTTTATCGATAAATTCTTTCAAATGAAAAAGTCTGTCTTTCATACTAACTCCTTTTCGTGTGTTATATTTTACCACCATTTAACACAAATTAGCAACAAAATAGATAGAAATTAACACAAAAAAAGTAAATTTTTTTCACTACTGTTATTTTTTGGCTTTTATTTAACTAAAGTTGGGGTAAAATAATTGCTTTTAAGTGTAAATAAAGTTATAATATTATGCGTATAACAGTTTTAACGGAGAAAGGCTAATATGTTAGATTTAAGAAGAATACAAGAAAACAAAGAAAAAGTTGCAGAACTTCTTTCACGCAAAGGTTTTGTTGCTGAATTTGACACCGTGCTTGAACTTGACAAACAAAGAAGGGCGGTTATAGGCGAAGTTGAAACTTTAAAAGCGCAACGCAATAAAGTTTCCGCTCAAATACCCGCGCTTAAAAAAGCAGGTCAACCGGTTGACGAAATTTTTAAGGAAATGCGCGCGCTTGGGGACAAGATTACCGAAGGCGATGCAAAGGCTAAAGAATTAGAAGACAAAGTTTTTGATATGCTTTCTCGTATGCCAAATATTCCTGATGAAGATTTAGTTGCAGGCGAAAAAGAGGCAAACGAAGTTATTAGAGTTGTTGGCGAAAAACCGCAATTCGACTTTCCTATGCAAAACCACGTTGACCTTTGCACAAAACTTGGCATAATAGATTATACTCGTGGAACAAAACTTTCTGGCGGTGGCTACTGGCTTTATCGTGGCGACGGTGCAAGGCTTGAGTGGGCGCTACTTAACTTCTTTATTTCCGAACACTTAAAAGACGGCTATGAATTTATTCTTCCCCCACATCAACTAGGTTATAATTGTGGTTTTGGCGCAGGTCAATTCCCCAAGTTTGCAGACGAAGTTTACTGGCTTGACTGCGACGAAGACAGAAAGAAAAACCGCTTTATGTTACCCACGGCAGAAACTGCGCTAGTAAATATGTATGCAGGCGAAATTATAGACGAATCAAAATTACCTATGAAGTTTTTTGCATACACCCCCTGCTACCGCAAAGAGGCAGGTTCTTATAGAGCGGAAGAACGCGGTATGATTCGTGGACATCAATTTAATAAAGTTGAAATGGTTCAATACGCTCACCCCGAACGCTCTATGGACGCTTTTAACGAATTAGTTGACAAGGCTGCAAGCCTTATTGAAAAGTTGGGTCTTCACTTTAGAGTTTCTAAACTTGCCGCAGGCGATTGCTCGGCATCCATGGCTAGAACTTATGACATTGAAGTTTGGATACCAAGTATGGGCATTTATAAAGAAGTAAGTTCAGTTTCTAACGCAAACGATTATCAGGCAAGAAGAAACAACACTAAATATCGTGATTCAAAAACTGGCAAACCTGCATTCTTGCACACACTTAACGGTTCGGGCTTGGCTACTAGCCGTGTGTTCCCTGCCCTTATAGAACAATATCAAAATGCTGACGGTTCAGTAACTGTTCCTGAAGTTTTAAGACCGTTTATGGGCGGACAAGAAGTAATTAAATTGTAAAATTTATTTATAAAAAACGAGCGAATCTAAAAAGGTTCGCTCGTTTTTTGTTTTATAATAAAATAGTTTAATATTTTTTTCAATAATAAAAGCGGATAAAAATTTTTCATCCGCTTTTAGTTTTTTTAAGTTTTAAATTGAATTATTAGTTAAAAGTGTAATATCTAATGCCACCTATTACTTCTACAGTGTGTGCAACTGCAATACCATCTATGTAAACTTTATCTGTAGCATTATATGGTACATCATTTATGGTAACGGCGGTATTCGTATAAACTTTTATTCTCCATAAACCAGAGAAATTAGTATTGTTATAAGGATTGTTTCCTGAAATCGTTATATTGAATTTAGTTCCATTAGAACTATCAATCTCGATAGCAGCATTCATTCCATTCTTGTGATTCCATGGCTTTTTATTTGAGTCTGCATTAAACGTACAATCTTTTACCACTACATTTTTTACAACTCCATTACTGTTTCCATCAGAATAAACTAACAATGCTTTACCATCAGTATTAAATATACAATCTTCAAAAGTAACATCATTTCCTTCCGTCCATACATATTCAACACCTGTAGCACTAGTGCTAGTTAAATTAAAAGTACAACCTATGAACTTTGCACCGTCACGACCAACACGGAAACCACCGTCAAAATAACAGTTAGTGTAAGTTGCGTTGGGGCTATAAAGAGCCGCCCAGTCAGAACCGTTGCCATTTGCCTTGCCAGTGCTACCTTTGATGGTTACACCTTCAAAAGCAATTTTACCTTGGTCCATATATGCACCATTCGTTACGTCTATAACGGTATCTTTAGTACCCTTAATGGTTACGTCAACTGCTTTGCCTTGTGCGCTAGGAAGTTTAACTTCAGTTGCCCCAAGATTTAAAACAACGGGGGCGGTTGTTGAAGAATTGATTGTATTTGAAAGAGCAGAGTTTGTAATGGTATTTAATTTTGTTTCAATTGAATTTTCGCCTTCTGCAACATTGCTTGCATCAAACGTACTTTCGTCTATATTTCTACCAAGAACTGCACCTGCATTTGCATCTTTTGCGCCATAGAAGTTTACAGTTTGGTCTGCCGTTACTTTTACGTTTCTAGCAACGTTACCGATTAAAGCATTTCCGTTTGCGGCACCAACAACACCGCCAACGTCTCTATACGCCTTAACGGTTACTGTTTCTGTGACACAGTTTTCAACCTTTCCATCTCCATCGCTCACCGAGAACCCTACAACAGCACCTACTTTATCGCCACCATCAAAACTAGTTCCGCTTGCGTAGGGCACTGCAATAACCGTAGATTCTATTACTTTACAACCACTTACAGTACCAGTAATAAGTTGACCAACAATACCACCAACGTATGCACCACCACTTACGGTTGCATTTTTAATAGTAATGTTTTTAACGATACCACCGTGGTCTGCATGGTTATATAATTTTGCAAACAAACCTACGTTTTTTTCACCGCTTATAGTAATGTTTGAAATAACTTTGTTTTGACCATCAAAAGTACCGTAGAAGTGGTCATAACTTGGGTCTAAACTGTTCCAAACGCCGTTGATAGGTGTCCATTCAATACCAGTCATATCAAGGTCGTTTTCAATAAGAATAGTTTCGCCTTTATAGGTTTTCTTATCTTCGTTTATAGTTTTTGCAAAATAAACTAAACCTTCTTCAGAAAGAACAACGTAGTTTCCGTCAGCATCTTTTGCAAAGCCGTCTGCTATAGGATAATAAATGTTACCAGTCTTGTTGATTTGTGCGCCAGTTTCAACAGTAACTGTTCCGCTATAGTTTTGAATAAATGTTCCACCTGCATTGTCATCACAATATTTGCAACCTGCGTCAGTTTCCATAGTGCCGTAGTTAATATTGATAACTGCATCACTTGCAATAGTTACGTTTTCAACGTTTGAATTTTGAGTTACGCCAAAAATTGCGCCGATACCGTTCCAAGTTTCAGAATATGTGCTTGTTTCATATTTTTTGTAAGTAAGAGTGTTTGTTCCCTTTATAGTTATGTTTGACGCACTTGCGCCTTCTGCAGCACCTGCAATAATACCAACTTGCGCACCCGTTAAGTTAAAGTTTTCAAGAACTAGGTTATTGATTTTAACTGCTCCACCATAACCAAACAAGCCTGCTCTCCAACCTTCTTGAGTTAAGTTAGAAATGGTGTAACCATTACCGTTTATAACAAGCCACATAGTATTCAAATCCCAATTATAACCTTCCATATTCATATCTTTCATAATATTGAAAGTTACAAGTTTTCCTTCACCAGCGCCTACGGTTTGTGCAAATTTTCCTAATAATTGCATACCAAGTTCGTCGTTGATGTTATACTCGTTTGTTGTGTTCTCAACCTTTTCAATAGGATTAACAACGGGGGCGTTGCCTTGAACTGCCTCAAACTTAAACGCAAGGTTTGCTTTTTTGCCTTGATAAGGGTCATCTTCGTTAACGCCAGTATTTGGGTCGTCTTGAGATTCAAAGGTAATAGTAACGATATAAGTTCCAAGTTCTTGATGTCCGCCGTCTACCTTTCTCCAGTCGGTATAACCAGTGTTAGAAAGTAGTTTATCTTCGCTATTAGTAACCTTTTCAGTTATCGTTACTGCAAGAGCAGATGCTAAACCACCATTAAGTTCCGTTGCTACTCTATATTGAATATCAACGTCGCTATAGTTGGTTGCAACGATTTCAAAGTTTACGTAGTCGTGAGGTACCATACCAGTCAAAGCAAATCCGCCTTGTCCGTCTTCAACAACTTTGAAACTATTATTTGCCGTTCCAGTCGTACTACCCTGTTCTGTTTTGCTTGCCGTAGCCACAATGCTAACAGTACCAGAAGTAACTGCAATGTTTACTTTTGATTCACTTGTAAATAATGCGAACGTTGCCCCACAGATGAGCGAAAAACACATTACTATTGAGAGAATCGAAGTGAGTAAAAGTTTATTCTTCATTTTTCTTTCTCCTTTTTCTAGTTTTTTGTCTTCGCGCTAGCATATACCTATTATATACGTACATACGCACGCGCACGCATTGAAAAATGGTACAAACAGTATACCCCCCCC
>JAFQEM010000004.1 GCA_017399035.1 Clostridia bacterium
AATTCTCTTTTAACACCAACGTTTTAAACTTCTATGAAGAAGATGAAGAAGGTAACAAAACTTACACGGAATTTAAAGACGGCGAACACGTTATAATGGGCGGTATAATTTCAGAATTTAAGCGTCTTGCAACAAAGAGTGGGCAAACTATGGCGTTCGTTAAGGTTGAAGACCTTTACGGACAGATTGAAACGATAATTTTCCCAAAAGTGTTCGACAATTCAAAAGAATATTTAAACGTTGAAGACGTTGTTAAAATATCGGGTAAACTTCAACTTAAAGACGGTATTCCGCAAATTATAGCAGACGGCGTTGAACCGCTTGAAGTAAAGGTTGACGAAACCCCCGTAAATCAAGAACAAGAGTATATGGGGCTTATTATCCCTGACGATAAACTTGATAATCGCGACGATATTTTAGACATTTTGACTAGTTATGAGGGAAATATTCCCGTAATAATTGCAATGAAAGGCAAAAAATATAACGCAAATTGCGCGGTTAGAAAGTGTGAAGGGTTGCTTGCCGAACTTAAAAATTACGTTTCCGACCAAGATATAATTTTCTTCAAGAAAAAAAGTTAAAAAACAACTAAAAAAATATTCTAAAACCACGTTATAAATTTGTCAAATTTTTTGTAATGTGCTAAAATAATTAAAATAGGGGATTTTGGGATTTTACCATACAAACTTTAAGGGCAATTTACGTTAAAAATAAGCCCTGTTAGGGGAAGAAAGGAGTTAAAATATGGACAGAATAGCAGTTTTAACTAGCGGTGGCGACGCTCCAGGTATGAACGCCTGCATAAGAGCGGTTGTTCGTAGTGCGCTTAATAACAAAATGGATATTTACGGAGTAAATAGGGGTTACGCAGGTTTAATTAAGGGTGAAATTACTCGCCTTAACACCCGTTCCGTATCAGATATGATTCACAAGGGTGGAACGTTTTTGAACACGGCAAGATGCCCTGAATTTAACACGGAAGAAGGTTTGCGTCAAGCGGCGGAAACACTTTCTGCTTTCGGCATTGAAGGGTTAGTTGTAATCGGTGGCGACGGAACTTTCCGTGGTGCAAAAGATTTGTCAGATAAACACGGCATAAAAGTTATGGGTATACCGGGCACTATTGATAACGACCTTGCTTATACCGATTATACGGTTGGTTTTGACACTGCGGTAAACACAGTCTTATGGGCAATCAACAATTTGCGTGATACTTTCCACTCTCACGACAGAGTTGGCTTGTTAGAAGTTATGGGCAGAAACTGTGGTGATATTGCGCTTTACGCTGGCGTTGCAGGTGGTGCGGAATACGTTCTCGTTCCAGAAATACCTTATAACCTTGACCAAATATCTTCGTCAATAAAAAAGAGTTATTTGCGCGGTAAAACTTCTAACCTTATAATTTTGGCAGAGGGCGCAGGCAATGCAGACGAAATTGCAGATTACATTGCAAAAAAGAGTGGCGTGGGCGTAAAAGTTACCAAGTTTGGTCATATTCAACGTGGTGGTTCGCCTAATATGGCAGACCGTGTTCTTGCAGCCCGTTTTGGTTATAAGGCGGTTGAACTTCTCTTAAACGACCAAGACAGTTGCGCAATAGGTATTCGCGACAATAAGATTATAACCGTACCTTTTGAAGAAGTTAGAAAGGCAGAAAAGAGATTTGACAAACGCTTATACGATATAGCGCACGTTTTAAGTTTGTAAGGTCAAAAAGATAAATTTAATAGAAAAATAATAGTTTTACATATAAGGAGAAACAAAAATGAAAGGATTGAAAGGTGCATTGATGTTTGCACAGTCGGGTGGCCCGACTTCAGTTATCAACGCAAGTGCAGCAGGCGTATTTATCGAAGGTCTTAATTCAGAAATGATTACCGAAGTTTACGGCGCTGCTCACGGAATAAGGGGTATTCTCAACGAAGAGTTTTACGATATCTCTAAAGAAGATATTAAAGAACTTGAACTTTTGAAGAACACGCCGTCTTCTGCTTTGGGTTCTGTTAGATATAAACTCAAAGACGCTTCGGTTGACGATACCGATTATAAAAGACTTCTTGAAGTATTTAAGAAATATAACGTACGTTACTTCTTCTATAACGGTGGTAACGACAGTATGGATACTTGCAACAAAATTAGTAAGTATATGGCAAAATCAGGCTATGAAATGAACGTTATCGGCGTTCCCAAGACCATTGATAACGACCTTTACGGAACAGACCACTGCCCAGGTTTTGCATCTGCTGCTAAATATATTGCAACCTCTATTATGGAAATCAATCTTGACGCAAAGGTTTACGATACGCCTATGATTTGCGTAATTGAAGTTATGGGCAGAAATGCAGGTTGGCTTACCGCAGCAGCGCAACTTGCAAACGCAAAGGGGTTGGGTGCAGACCTTATTTATCTTCCCGAAATTCCGTTTGACGTAAATAAATTCGTTGCAGACGTTAAAGACGTTATGGCAAAGAATAACAACAAGTGTATTGCAGTTGTTTCTGAAGGCATCAAAACTGCAGACGGCGTTCTCGTATGCGAGGCTTTGGGTCAAGCAGGCGCACGCGACAGTTTTGGTCATGCTCAACTTGGTGGCGTTGCAGCAACTCTTTCTAACATAGTTAAGGCAGAAACTGGTTCAAAAGTTAGAGCAATAGAACTTTCACTTATGCAAAGATGCGCAGCGCACTGTGCAAGTAAAACGGATATTGAAGAAACTTTTGAGGCTGGTAAGCAAGCAGTTCGCGCTGCAGTAAACGGCGAAACTGACAAGATGGTTTGCTATGCAAGAAAAGAAGGGGATAAGTATGAATGCGAATATAAACTTCTTCCGCTTGAACTTGCAGCAAATACCGAAAAAACCGTTCCGTTAGAATGGATTATCAACAACGGCACGGGTATTTCAGACGAATTCGTTAAGTATGCTCTTCCTCTTATTCAAGGCGAAACAGATATGCTCAAAGAAGACGGTCTTCCCAGATTTGCACGCTTAAAGAAAGTTCTCGTAAATAAATAATTTAATAACTAAAAATAAAAACACCGCTTTTGGCAAAAACCAAAAGCGGTGTTTTCGTTTGGGTTAATCTCTTTTTAAAGCCTTTATCGACCTAACTATAAGCGTTGCAACTTTTATGGTTTCGTCGTCGGGTTTATCACAATTTGCATTGTCTTTTAATATGCTTGCAGTTTTTTTAATTATATCGTCGTTTAGTTCTTCGGTGTGTTTAGTTAAAAGTTCATCAATCAAAATTGCAGTTTTAGTAAGGCTGTTTTCATCAACGTAACCTTTTAATAAACTTTCTATAAGCAAAACCGTTGCGCTTAAACCTATAGATTTTCCCTGACTTATTCTGTTGATTGCAGAGCGCATCACGGTAGATAGCGAACCGCTTAAAATCCCTGCGTAAAAATAATCACTCGTAATCTTTCCACTTGAAATTATTAAACCGTAAATAACGTAAATTATTACGGATAAAATAAACGGAATATAGTTCATAACCTTAAACGGAATTTTATCTTTAAATGTTTTTTCTAAAACTAAAACCGCCACGGTAACGCAAAGCGCAATTATAACGGTAGGCAAACTGTAAGAGATAAAAAAGTCTTTCAATAATATAAAGTCCATATTTCACCCTCCTAAAATCGAGAGAGAAAAATTTAGTTTTTCACGTTTTCTTTAATAGCCTTCAACCTTTCGTAAAACGAAGTGAAACGTAGATAGTGATAAGTTTTCATCTTTTCCCTCCCTTAAAAATTTTTCCAAACGCCGTAGATATATTAAGCCTTTTAAATAAAAAGTCAATCGCATTATGACTTTTAAATTTATTTTATCTAATAATTTTTTTAGGACTTGCTGTCTATAATAACGGCAAACTTAAAAGCATAAGTTAAACCATAAATAAAAAAAGGGGTGGGCTTATGTTTTTTGAATTTTTAAGTTTTTTACTTGGTAAAATAACTTTCTTTGCAGGTAGTGTTTTGGGGGGAAGTTCGTTTCCTAAACCGCTCTCTGCCGAGGAAGAAGAAGAGTGCTTGATAAAGATGAAACAGGGTGATAAAAGCGCAAAAGATAAACTTGTTAGCCACAATATGCGCCTTGTTGCGCACGTCGTTAAAAAGTATAACGGTTCTGCCGATACCGACGATTTAATTTCCGTTGGAAGTATAGGTTTAATCAAGGCAATAAACACTTACGAGCGTGGCAAAGGCACTCAACTTGCAACTTATACCGCACGCTGTATAGAAAACGAAATTTTGATGTTACTTCGCGCAAATAAAAAACACCGTAACGACGTTTATCTTTCAGACCCCGTTGGAACTGATAAAGACGGCAACGAACTTACGCTTATGGATTTATTGAGTGAAAAAGAAGACACTGTTTTCAGTCAAGTTGATAAGGGGATAGAAAGAGATAAATTTTTGCAGTTTATAAAAAGTCAACTTACCCAAAGAGAATATACCGTGTTGTGTTTAAGATACGGCTTAAAAGGCGAACGAACTTACGCCCAAAGAGAAGTTGCGCGCTTTTTGAAAATTTCTCGCTCGTACATTTCACGCATAGAAAAAAAGGCGATAGACAAATTGAGAACGGCAGTAAAAAAAGGTCAGTTTTATCATTAAAGTTAAACTTTTTTATTGCATAAAATTTATCGTTATGCTAGAATATAAATATGATTGAAAAAGAGCAAACAAAGATTGCAGTCGTTGCAATAATAGTCAGCGATAAAAATTCCGTAGGCAGAATAAACGAACTTCTTCACGACTTTGGCGATTACATTATAGGTAGATTAGGTTTACCTTATAAAGAAAAAAACGTAAACGTTATAAGCGTGGTTATGGACGCACCGCAAACGGTTATTAACAGTCTATCGGGCAAACTCGGTATGATTGACGGGGTGAGCAGTAAAGTGCTTACGACTAAATAATATGGCGTATACGTTTATAAGCGGGGCAACCGGCGGAATAGGCAAAGCCTTTTGTTTAGAGTGCTTAAAAAGTGGCGATAAACTTTTTTTAACGGGCAGAAGTCAACAAAAACTTGACCTGTTAAAAGCGGAACTTTTAGACGTTTATCCAACGGATATAGAGTGTTTTGCTTGTGATTTGACGATTGATAGTTCTCGTGAAAAAATGCTTAACTATATCGACGGCAAAAACTTAAAGTTTAAGCGTATAATAAACGTTGCAGGCGTAGACACTCAAATGCCTTTTTTAGATTATACCCAAGAAAAACTTATTTTTCAAATGAGAGTGAACGCAGAATCTACAATATGTTTAACTCACGCTCTCTTAAAGCGAAGGGCAGAAAAAGTTGAAGTTTTAACGGTGGGCAGTATGTCAGGCGTTTCGCCTATGCCTTATTTTGCGCTCTATTCTGCAACCAAGGCAATGCTATTAAATTTTTTCACAGCGTTGCATTATGAATTAAAGGGGCAAAACGTAAACGTAACCACGGTTATGCCAGGCGGTGTTTACACCAGGGCAGACGTTTGTGAAGAGATAAAATCACAGGGCGTGTGGGGTAAAATTTCCGCAAAAACGCCCGAATACGTTGCGCAAAAATCTTTAAGAGCCGTAAAGAAAAATAAAGTAAAATATATACCCGGTGGATTTAACAGATTTTTATATACGCTTATGAAAATCGCACCAAAAAAGATAGTTTTAACGTTTATTGCAAAGCGTTGGAAAACACATAAAAAAGATGCTTTTTAACGAGGGGGATAACTATGAGTAAAGCAGACCAAATTTTTATTAACAACTGCAAAGATATTATGGAAAACGGTTTTTGGGATACCGATTTACCCGTGCGCCCAAAGTGGCTTGACGGCACGCCCGCGCACACGGTTAAAAAGTTTTGTATAGTCAACCGTTACGATTTAAGGGAAGAATTTCCTATAATCACTTTGCGCCGTACTGCGTTTAAGTCTGCCATTGATGAGATTTTATGGATTTGGCAAAAAAAATCTAACAATATTAAAGACCTAAACAGTCATATTTGGGATAGTTGGGCAGACGAAACTGGTTCAATCGGCAAGGCTTATGGTTATCAATTAGGTATCAAGCATAAATATAAAGAGGGCGAATTTGACCAAGTAGATAGGGTTCTTTACGACTTAAAGCACAATCCGTCTTCAAGGCGCATTATGACCAACATTTATAACTTTGAAGACTTGCACGAAATGAATTTATATCCTTGCGCATATTCAATGACTTTTAACGTTAGCGGAAACGTTTTGAACGGCATTTTGCATCAACGCTCTAACGACGTTGCGGTAGCAAATAACTGGAACGTTGTGCAATATTCTGTACTTTTGATGATGCTTGCGCAAGTTTCAGGGCTAGTTGCAGGCGAACTTGTTCACGTTATCGCAGACGCGCATCTTTACGACAGGCATATCCCCGTGGTAAAGAAAATGCTTGAAAATCCGCAATATCCTGCGCCTAAAGTTCGCATAAATCCCGAAGTGAAAGATTTTTATAAGTTTACCGTTGACGATTTTGAACTTATTGATTACCAATATAACAAACTCGAAGAAAAATTTGAGGTAGCAATTTAATGAAAGCAATAGTTGCCGTAGATGAAAAGTGGGGTATAGGCAAAAATAACGACCTTTTGTTTTCTATCCCTGAAGATATGAAGTTTTTCCGTCAAACAACGTCTAATAAAGTTGTGGTTATGGGCGCAAACACTTTGCGTTCTTTTCCAAACGGTAACCCCTTAAAAAATAGGATAAACGTAGTTTTATCTACAACGTTAAATAGAGATGATTGTATTATAGTTCGCACGGTAGATGACCTTCTTAAAGAGATAAAAAAATACCCTGCCGAAAACGTATACGTTGTGGGTGGCGCAAAGTTATATAAAACGCTGTTGCCTTATTGTGAAAGCGTTTTAGTAACCAAAGTTTTTGCCAACGGCAACGCAGAGGTGTTCTTTGAAAACCTTGATAATCTTGAGGGGTGGAAATGCGTTGACGAGAGCGAACAGTTAGAAAGTAACGGCTATTTATTCAAATTTACAACTTATAAAAATTTTAACGTAAAAAATTTTTAGCCGTATAAAACGTTTGCAAAAAAACTGGTTTGATGTTATGCTGATTGCATAATTTGATTTTGGTGAAATAATGAATTACATAAAGGCAAATTTTTGCCGATACCGAACCAACGCGTTATTAAAAATTATTAAATAATTTTAGCACTTTGAAGTAAAAAGACGACTAACTGCGGAAAATTCCGTTAGCCAACTTTTTACTTTTTTTATTTTTTGGTTTATTTAAAAACCAAATTGAAACTGGCTATAAAGTCTATATAATAACTTCAATTAAGGAGAAATAAAATGTCCGTTGCGGTTAAATCTAAACGAGAAATGGACCTTACGCAAGGTTCAATATTGAAAAAACTTACGCTCTATTCAATACCGTTTATATTTGCAAATATCTTGCAAATTCTCTTTAATACCGCAGATATAGCGATTTTAGGAATATTCGTGGGCGACAAAGCGGTTGCAGCCGTTGGCGCAAACAGCGCATTGAGCGGACTTTTAGTAAATCTTTTCGTTGCGTTTTCAATAGGGTCTAATATAGTTTTAGCACGATACGTAGGCGCAAGGGATATTGTAGGCGCACGAAAAACCGTAGGTACTTCTATAATAATTGCGCTAATTGCAGGTTTTTTCCTTCTTGCAGTTGGCGTTCCTATGTCTGAACTGTTTTTAATTTGGATGGGTTGCGACCCTGAAATTTTGTCTATGGCAACAACCTATTTGCGCATTTACTTTTTAGGTATGCCTATTATGATGCTATATAATTTTAGCGCGTCAATTTTGCGTGCGGTGGGCGATACTCGTAGGCCACTTATCTTTTTAGCAATAGGCGGTGGAATTAACGTAGCGCTTAATATATTTTTCGTTACCGTTCTTAAAATGACCGTTGAAGGCGTTGCCATTGCAACCATAGTTTCACAACTAGTTTCTGCAACGTTGTCTTTAATAGTTTTATTAAAGAGCGACGGTTACGGTTCGTTGAAAAAAGAATATTTTAAGATATCGAAAGAACAGTTGAAAGAAATTCTTGCAATAGGCGTTCCGTCGGCTCTTCAAAGCCTCGCCTTTAACGTATCAAACGTTTTAATTCAATCAAAAGTAAATTCTTTTGGCGCAACGGGAACTGCTGGTAGCACGGCGGCAACTCAATTTGATGCAGTTATATATAACATAGGTTTTGCAATTTCAAGTTCGTGTATGGCGTTCGTTGGTCAAAACGTTGGCGCAAAGAATATGCAAAGGGTTAAGAAAACTATTTGGTGTTCAATTTTGCTTATAATGATATTCCAGTTTGGCGTTGGCGTAATATTTGCATTGCTTGCGCCGTGGCTAGTAAGTTTTATAGTAAGTGGAGAGGCAGAAATCAATTATGCAACCACAAGACTAGTGATAATGAGCATAACCTATTTTATGTGCGGAATTATGGAAGTTTTAGGCAACGGTGGCGTTAGAACAATGGGTAAACCTGTAATATCAATGGTAGTTAGCATTTGTGGCGCTGCAATATTTAGGTCGATATTTTTGGAAGTTACTTTCTATTTTATACCAGAGTTTTCAACCATATTCTTATCTTATCTTGCAAGTTGGACGTTGACTGCGCTAATATACGTATTTATAGTTCCTAAAGTTTATAAGGGATTAAAGAAGGAACTTTCATCTAACTAGGGTAAAAAATAATTAAATATCAATAAAAAAGCACTCGGTAGCAGTTTTGCTACCGAGTGCTTTATACTTTTAAACACTTAAGTTATTTAACCTTAATCATATAAACGTAAGGCGTGTTGCCTGAAAGTCTGTCAAAGCGAATACGAACGGAAGTTTCGCCCGCTTTTGCAGAGTAGGGGATAGAAATAACTTTCTTTCCGTCAATCTTTTCTTTAATAACGGTTTGGTTTTCACCAAGCGTAATCTTCATATCGAGCGAATCGCCTTTAGTTCCGCAAACAATTTCAACGTTGTTTTGCGCACTCTCTTTAACTTTCAATTCGTATGAGAACCAACCGTGAGCGTTAATCATACTCCACTCTAAACCTTTTTGGTTTCCACAAATTCTAACAAGTTCGTCGTCAACGAAAATAGTGTCGCTAAAGTTTACTTCTTTCATAAGTTTATGGCTTTCGTTTGCGCCACCGCACACTATAAAGTCAGTTAAATTTTCTTTTTTCAACTTTTCAGTTAGTTTAACTTCATAATCAAAACTCTTTTTAGATTCTTCAATAAACGTACCAATCATATCGCTTTTGTTAAGGTCAATATCGTAGGGGAAGAACTTGTTGCCAAGCAGAGCAACGCCTTCTTTATTTATAGCGTCTAATTTGTCAAGGCTATCAAAGAATAAGTTTTTATATTCTTCTTTTTGGGTTTCAAAATATTTAGCGTAGCCGATATAAGAGCGGGTAAGGGTAAGCCAAAGCCTTGCAACCAAATCAAGGTTAGCAAACATTTTGAAAAGTTTTTGATATTCTTCTTTATCGATTTTATCTTCTAACCCTTTAACTCTTTCAAACAAGTCTTTAGCCATATCGCACGCTGAAATTTTTTCTTCAACAACGCTCTCTAAACTACCGCGTTCCCAGTTTTTAGGAATAAACCATTCTTCTGACGCAATGCAGAAGTTTTCTTTCATCATTTCAAAATAGAAGTGGTTTTTACTGTGGTTTAAGCGGGGGAAACGTGAAAGTTCGCTAAAATAATAACCGTGCAAATAGATTATCTTTTTAAGAACTTCTTCGGTTTTATCCATAATAGATTTTATTTCGGGCGCAACTTCTTCACCGTATTTTTCAGTCATAAATTTAAGAATTGCCTCGTCAACGTCAAGCCCTGCCAAAACGGCGTGCATAATAACCAAATTCACTTCGTTTACGTCGCCGAAAGAGTGGTTACCGCCACGGTCAATACGTGAAACGTAACCAACGGGGTTAAACTTTTCGCAATACTCAAACTTTTCTTGTATGTGGTCTTTGAGCATAAGGGGAAGTCTACCTTTTCCAAAATATTCGCCAAAGATATCCGTTTCAACACGCAAGGGGTTCTTTTTTATTTTATTAAAGAAAGAGTTGTGTGGCGCAGTTAAACTCCAGTCAAACTGTGTCCATTTATCCATAATTACCATTTCTGATGAAATTTCTTCATAAGCCTTGGTCATCATAACGTAGTCTTCTTCTAAACTAGCAAATGGGCGAACTATTAGTTCTTTTCCCAAACTTTTGCAAGTGTCGTAAAGAATTTTCGTAACGTATTTAACTCTGCCAATCTTATCTAATTTTTGATTTTTTAAGCGCAATAGCGGAACTTTAGTTTCGTGCAAAGTCAAAACTAAACCGTCCATAAACGGATAAGAATAGAAAAAGTCAATAACGCGGTTTTCAAGATAATCTTTAACAATAGGGTGCGTAACTTCAATATCACCGTTTTCATTTAATATTTCAGGGAACGCCTCTTTAAATCCGTTTGGCAAATCTAGTTCGTGATGCCAAAAATAGTTTTTAATTCCGTGTTCGTGTGCCTTTTTAGTGCATTTGTTTACCACGTCAAGACAATAATTAACGTATTCAGCGTCTTTGCCATCGTTAAACTGGGCGTATTTTCTGCTAAAAATCATACCGTCAGCATTACCCTTAACGCCGTGATGGGTTGGACCTATAAGTTCAAGTTCATCATAGCCGTATTTAATGGCGTAATCAGTAACGTGCATATAATAATCACCGTCAACGTCAACGGGGTTTAAGAAAGAAATACCCTTGTGCATTGAGCGTGTTGAAAAAGTTTTGTTCATAACAATCTCCTTAAAGTTTCTATAAATAAATTATACAACAATGCGTATTATTTAGCAATTTATTTTTTAAGAAAAAATAAAAAATTGCGACTAAAATAAAATCAAATTTTTTTAAGTGGTGGCTGTCATAACGTAGTTGCTTATTTGAAAAGAAATGCTAAAATGTGTCCGAATTGCGGAGGGACGGGTTATGCGTGAAATTGTTGAAAGACTAATAGCGATAGAACGAGAAGAAAATTTGCGCAAAAAACAAGATTATATATCCGCCTATAACACGGGGGAAAAGGTTCACCAAAAGCAGTTGGCGTTTCATAAATGTCAAAAAAAGAACCGCTGGGTGTTTGGTGGAAACCGTAGCGGAAAAACAGAGTGCGGAGCAGTAGAAACCGTTTATATGGCGCGTGGAATACACCCTTATCGTCCAAATAAAAACGGCGTTTTCGGTTGGGTTGTTTCACTTTCTCAACAAGTTCAAAGAGACGTTGCGCAAGCAAAAATTTTGCATTATCTAAAGCGTTCGTGGATTAAAGAAATCACTATGCTTTCAGGTAAAAAAGATAGCCCAGAATACGGCGTTATCGACCAAATTCAAGTTAAAAACGTTTTTGGCGGAATATCGGTGATAGGGTTTAAGTCGTGCGACCAAGGTCGTGAAAAGTTTCAAGGCAGTTCACTAGACTTCGTTTGGTTTGACGAAGAACCACCAAAAGATATTTACGACGAGTGTCGTATGCGTGTTTTGGATAAGCGCGGAGATATTTTTGGAACTATGACGCCACTTAAAGGTTTAACTTTTATTCACGACGAAATTTATCTTAACAGTTTCAACTCACCCGAAGTGTGGTACGAGTTTATGGAATGGGGCGATAACCCTTATTTAAATAGTGAAGAGATTGACCTTTTAACTAAAACTCTCTCTAAAGACCAGTTGGAAAGTCGTAGGTACGGTAAATTTAAAAGTAACAGCGGTTTAGTGTATCCAGAGTTTGAAGAAAACGTTCACGTACTTAAAAATCCCTTTCAAATTCCGTCTGACTGGCAAGATACACTCTCTATTGACCCAGGGCTAAACAATCCACTTTCTGCGCACTGGTATGCGGTTGATTACGACGGAAACGTTTACGTTGTTGCTGAACATTTTGAGGCGGGCAAAGACGTTTTTTACCACGCTCAAAAGATAAAAGAAATAAGCGATTTGCTTTGTTGGAAACGTGATAAGTTTGGCAGAATAAACGCAATTATCGATTCTGCAGCAAATCAAAAAACTTTAGCGTCTACAAAGAGCGTAACCGAATTATTTTGCGAGTGCGGAATAAACGTAAATCCCAAAGTAAACAAAGATATGTTTAGCGGTATTCAACGTGTAAAACAATATTTGCACGGCGACGGAACAAGACCAAAATTATACATTTTTCCCAACTGCGTAAATTTGATTAGAGAACTAAAAACTTATCGCTGGGCAAACGGAGATAACCCTAAAAAAGAAGACGACCACGCGTTAGACGAATTGCGCTATTATTTGATGACAAAACCAGATAATTCCCCCTTAAAAAAACAAAAAACTGCAGTTCAAAAGGATAAGGAGAAACTTATAAAAAAGATTATGAATGAAAGAAAAAAGTAAAAACGCATTAAATACGGCTAAAAAAAGTAAATGCGATTTTAGAGGCGCACTTGTAAAAAAGGCACTTGGTTACGATTATAAAGAAGTTGTTGAAGAATACGTTAGCGGAGAGGACGGCGAAGTTAAACTTACTAAAAAGAAGGTTACAAAAAAGAACGTTCCGCCGGATATTACCGCAATAAAAATTCTTTTAGAAGAAACACCGCCTTTATCGGATATGACCGACGAAGAGTTACAAGAAGAAAAACAGCGACTTTTAAAATTGCTTGAAAATTTAGACTTAAAGGAGAATAAATGAAAAAAATAAGTAAATTACAAACGGCTAAACAAGAGCGCGAAAGAGAGCGGTATGAAGAAGAACTTGTAAAAGAAGTTAATGAGGATTTTGAAAAGAGAAGAGCAGAACGAAAATCGCGTGAAAGACAATGGGAACTCAATATGAACTTTCTTGCGGGAAATCAATATTGCGACCTAAATTCTCGTGGGGAAATTGAGAGCGAAAACAAGTCTTTTTACTGGCAAAACCGTGGGGTGTTTAACCACATTGCGCCTATATTAGATTCTCGTATGGCAAAATTTTCGCGCATATCGTCAGACGTAAGCGTTAGACCAAAATCAGACGACGATAAAGACGTTGCTAACGCAATGGTTGCAGAAAAATTCCTTGCGCACGCATTTAAAAATTGTGATTTTGACGGCGTGGCAAGAAAGGTTACTGCGTGGAGTGAAACGTGTGGAACAGGGTTTTATAAGGTAGTGTGGAATAACCAAGCGGGCAATTTGCTTGGCAATCTTGACGGGAAAGAAGTTTACGAGGGCGACGCAGAAATTATACCCGTTTCACCTTTTGAAATTTTTCCCGACAGCCTTTATAACCAAGAGATTAAAGATTGTAAAAGTATAATTCACGCTCGAGCGGTTTCAGTAGATGAAATTTATGAAAAATACGGCGTAAAAGTTTCGGGTGATAGGGTTAGCGTATATAATCTTAACGGAAAAAACGGCGTAACTTCTAACGACCAAGAGGCTATTGACGACGCGTCGATAGTTATAGAAAGATATGAAAGAGCAAGCGCGCAATATCCTAACGGCAGACTTTTGACTGTTGCGGGTGGAAAACTTTTATATGCAGGTGATTTGCCGTATATATCAGGTGATAACGGGCAGAGAGAGTTCCCTTTCGTAAAGCAAACTTCGTTAGTGCTTGCGGGTAACTTTTTCGGCGTTAGCGTAATAGATAGGCTTATACCTATACAGCGAGCGTTCAATGCGGTAAAAAACCGTAAGCACGAGTTTATGAATAGGCTTACTATGGGCGTAATGACGGTTGAAGACGGTTCTGTTGACGTAGACGACCTTGCAGAAGACGGATTATGCCCAGGTAAAGTGCTTGTTTATAGGCAAGGTTCTAAAGCGCCTGAAATTATGTCAGACGCATCTCTTCCCACTGATTTTAATCAAGAAGAAGAAAAACTCATAAACGAATTCGTTATAGTCAGCGGTGTAAGCGACGTAACTTCAAGTTCGTCAAACGCATCTTT
Organism: Clostridia bacterium; assembly: GCA_017399035.1. GTDB lineage: Bacteria > Bacillota > Clostridia > Christensenellales > Borkfalkiaceae > UBA1259. The sequence continues at coordinate 13,983 of JAFQEM010000004.1, forward strand.
GTCAAGTGGCACGGCACTACAAATTTTGGTTGAGCAAGACAATTCTAGGCTAGTTATGACAGCCGAAGAAATAAGGCGCAGTTTTCTTTGCGTAGCAAGAAAAGTTATAAGGCTATACGCTCAATTTTCAGAAGGCATAAGGGCGATAAGCGTAAAGGGCAGAAACAATAAAACTAAAACCTATTATGCAGACGGAAATTCTTTAAATTCCGACGACGTTTATTTAGAGAGTGAAAACGAACTTTTATACACCGAAAGTCAAAGAAAAGAAATAGTGTTTAAGTTGTATTCAAGCGGATTGCTTTCTGACGAAAACGGAAAACTACGCCCTGCAACCAAAGAAAAAGTGCTTTCACTTTTGGGGTATAAAGAATTAGATTACCAAAAGGGGCTTGCTCATTTGCAAGAAGAAAAGGCGCAAAACGAAAACGAAGATTTAAGAAATACCCCCTTAAACGTTGACGAAATTGACGACCACGCCGTGCATATAGACGAACACGTTAGATACGTTTTGAGTGAATATAAATCACTTTCAGAAGAGCAAAAGCAACGATATTATCAACATATAAACCAACATAAAACTAAAATAAATCAAATAGAACAAGGAGAATAATTATGGAAATTAACCACGATGAACAAACCGAACTAACAGCGCAAACCGCAGAGGCGGAAGAAATTTTAGGCGAAAATGATAGCAAGGTCTCATTAGGTAAGTTTAAGGACGTAAACGCATTGCTTTCCGCATACGGCTCTTTACAATCTGAATTTACCAAACGCTGTCAGAGAGTAAAAGAGTTAGAGAGTGCGTTGGCATCAGTCGATAAGGAAAAATCCCCGACTGAAGAACAGCCAAAAACCGAACAACCGTCAAAAACGGATATAACCGACGAAGAGCGCAAAAACGTACTTGTCGACTATCTTAAAGGCGTGTTAGGAAGAAAACAAAAAGCCGTCCTTTTAGATGGTGCGGGCGTTGGTGTAAAAACCCCCGTTTCCCGCCCAAAAACAATAGAGCAAGCAGGCGCGCTTGCAAAAGAAATTTTAGATAAATAAGGCTAAAATTTAATAAAAACAAAAACCTTAAAAAAGAAAAATTATTTATAAAAAGGAGAAAATATGGCAGTAAATTTAACTAACGCGGACAGCGCGTTGAAATCAGTATATCTTGACGTAGTTAGCGAACAACTTAACTACAGTGTAAACCCGTTTTTTGCGGCAATAGAAAAAAGCACCAACGACGTTTGGGGTAAAGAGGTAAGAAAACTTGCCGTTTACGGTATGAACGGCGGTGTGGGCGCAGGTACGGAAGACGGCGACCTACCTGGTGCGTCTGGCAACAATTACGGACAGTTTGTAACCACGCTTAAAAACCTTTACGGCGTAGTTGAAATATCAGATAAGGCAATTAGAGCGTCAGAAAATAATACGGGCGCATTTGTAAGTTTATTAAACGCTGAAATGGACGGACTTATTAAGTCTAGCAAATTCAACTTTGGCAGAATGCTTTTTGGCAACGGTTCGGGTAAACTTGCAAACGTCGTTGGCGCAATTTCGGGTATGGTCGTTTTAGATAATATGTCTAACGTAATCGAAGGTATGGTTATAGACTTCCGTGACGGAAACGGCAATCTAATTCAATCGGCGTCGGGCAGAAAAATAACGGCTGTCGACAGGTTTAACAGCGCAATAACCGTAAGCGGTGCGGAAATTACGGCAGACGACCTTCCTGAAAACACTTTCATTACCGTTCAAGGCTCTTTCAATAACGAACTTACTGGGCTTGGGGCAATTTTTGATTACGAAAACGACACGCTTTACGGCTTAAGCAAATCAAATAACCTTTGGTTAAACCCTTATAGTAAATACGAAGTCGGCAATATTGATGAACTCACCTTGCAAACCGCTCTTGATGAAATTGAAGAGCAGAGTGGCGGTGCGGTAAACTTTATCGTATGTTCTTGGGGTGTAAGAAGAGCGTTGCAAAAGATATTTTCCGCAAATAAAATTGCGCTTGACACTATGGAAATAGCAGGCGGATTTAAAACAATGAGTTATAACGGAATACCTATCGTTGCAGATAGATTTTGCCCAAAAGGCACTATGTATTTGTTAAACACCAACGACTTTACTTTGCATCAGTTGTGCGACTGGCAATGGCTTGCAGACGACGACGGCAAGGTTCTTAAACAAGTTCCTGGTAAACCTGTCTACACTGCAACTTTAGTAAAATATGCAGACCTTATCTGTTCACGCCCCAACGGACAAGGCATTTTAGCGGGCATAGAAGAATATTGATTTAATTTTTAACGGTTTCCCCGAGTCAAAATAGGCTCGGGGAAATTAAATAATATCCGCATTTAAAAAGGGAAATATAATAAAAGGAGATAAATATGACGGTAAAAGACGTGTTAAAAAGCGCATCAAATATGCTCTCTAGACAAGACGTGTGCGCTTATCTTGACGGCGCAAACCAAGGTGGGCAAGACACTCTGCCAACCATAGGCGTTATGACTTCACTATTAAACTTGGTCGTAAGTGAACTTGCAGGCACTTTTATACCTATGGTAAAGTGTGAAGAAATAGACGCTACCGACGGAAAAATATATTTTACAGCCCTAACCGAGCGTTGCGTAAAAATTCTTTCGTTACGCGACCAAAAAGGGGTAGAAATAAATTACGTTCACACGCCGGAATATATGCAATTATCCGCCCAAAAGGTGGTGGTAGAATATGAATATATTCCCCCAAATTACGGTTTGGAAGACCAAATAGGTTACGACCAAAACCAAGTTTCGGTTGGAACGCTTGCCTACGGACTATGCGCTGAATATTCTATAAGCAAAGGTTGTTTTGACGAGGCTGTTATGTGGCACGACAGGTACGTTCAGTCTGTTTGCGAACACCGAAAACTAAAAAACGGTGTGGTTAAAAAAAGGAGTTTCGTATGATAAGCACTATAAAAAAAGTGTCAACTACAATAAGAAAATTAAGGGTAAAAAACTTTTTAGAAATTTGTGAATTTGCGCACAATTTAAACGTACAAAAAAACTCAATTAAAGCAGGTTACGGCAAACAAACTTTACCTGTTAAATTACCAGGCTCACAAATAAAAAAACTTTTTCGCTTGGGTGAAAATATATTTTTACAAACTGAAGACGGGGCTTTTTGTAAAATTATTAACGGGGAAATTAGTTTTATAAAATTAGTTGAAAGCGAAATTAAAAACGTGTGTGAAATATTGTCGGCAAGTGGACCTGATACGCTTGTTTTATGTGATAACCCCTTTACCTTAAAGGGTGAAAACGTTGAAACTTTGCCTGTGTCAAGTCAAGTGGCGTTGCATAAGGGCAGGCTTTATCTTGCAGAGAAAAACACGGTTTACGTTGGCGAGCAGTTTGACTTTAATCAAAATTTAAACCCCCTTGAAAGGTTTTATACGCTTGGCGTAAATTCAAAGGCGGGTAAGATAGTTGGATTTTTTAGTAAGGAAGAAAATATTTACGTTATATGCGAAAAAGCAATTTACATAATAAAGCCGTCTAGCGATATTGAAAACTTTAAGTTTGAAAGGCTAGCAATTACAGGCTTAAACGTCAAAACGGGTTCACCTGTTTGCTTTGGTGGCGAGTGTTATTTTATAAATAACAAAAAATTAGCTATTTTCGACGGCAATGCGGTTAAGAGAATAGACACTTTACTTGACGGAATATCCGCCACTTTTTACGACTGCGCAAGAGATGATGAAAATTACTTTTTGCCATTAAAAACAAACAACGGTAGCGGTTTTATTTACCGTTATAACGTTATTGACGGTTCGCAAGAGTTTATTTTATCACAGGGCTTATGCGTGTTTAATGACGGTTATATCGTTGATGAAAACACTTTAATTAAGTTGAGTAAAGATTTTGCAACGCAAAGTGAAAAAAACTTTATAACTAGTGAAATATGCTTTGACGATTGCGACCAAAAAACTTTGTGCGGAATAGACGTAAACGTGCTTGGCGACTGCACCCTTGCCGTACACGGTGGGTTTGGTGTGCAAAAATATTATTTAAAAAAGGGTAGGCACGCGCTGTGCGTAAATCTAAAATCAGACGCTTTCAAATTAGAGTTTTTTACAAATAGTTCAGATTTTGGGATGGATTTTCTCACCCTATTTTACCGACTTAAAGGAGAATAAATATGCAGTTTAATTTACCAACCACAAAAGAAGAAATGTATACGGTTTTGAATGACCTTTTTTATCATTATCGCATAAAGAGAGACGGGTATGAACAAGCGTATATGAGCGAACTTGAACTTGAAAGACTTGTATACGAACAAGAAAGCGAAGAGGATTTGACAAAAAGGGCGGAAATTTTAGTTGAATTTGACAGTGAAAAAGAAAAACTTTCTAAAAAAGCCGAACTTGAAAGCAAAATAAAGCAATTAGCCCAAAGAATAACTTCTGCGCAAGAAACTTTAGAAAAAGACAAAGAGAACATAGAAAAACTTTATGCAGACAGTCAAGAAAAATTGCGTGCGCAGGCGGTTAAAAACGGACTTATAAATTCAAGCGTTTATCTTGATAAAACGGCTTATCTAGAAAGTGAAAAAAATTCTTCGATAGCAAAAGCGACTAGTGAAAACGAAAACCTAATTGCGCAACTTACCGCTCAATCTACCGATTATGAAGAGCAACTTTCTTCACTTGATGAATTTTATCTTGCAATAAAAGAAAAAGCGGTTATGAAAAAACTTGACGAACTTAAACAAGACCAGCAAAAAACCGCAAGGGAAGTTTTCAAATATAATAACGGTTTAGAAGAAAAAGAGCAACGCTATAAAAATACTATAGCGCAAGCAAACGCCACGCTCAATCTTAAATATATGGAAATAAGTATGGGCGAATTTACCAAAGACCAACTTGTGGATATGGGTTATTATCAAGACGTTATAGATTGCGTTTGCGGTTATTACGATACGCTTGACCCTGCGCAAGCATATCAAGATATTTACGGCGAATCAAAACTAACCATTTATCTTGACGACTATTATCAAAACGTAGTGTTTATGTACGGTGTGCGTAGCGGTTATATAAGTTAATCGGTCAAAAATAACAAAACCCAAAGTTTTAACGTATAATGGATATCGTAACTAAAATTTTCCCAAAGGAGTTTTTTAATGAATCCGTTTAACGAAAAATCTGGCAGGATAGAAAAAGATATTCAAAACTGGCAAGCGTTATACCCAAAACCCTACGATAAAAGGGAAGTAGACCCCTACACTAAAACGCGCGTTATACTTATGAACGGCACGGAGTTTGAAGCAAACTGGTTTTCGCATCAGTTCGCGCGCCACGTTACCGATAACGACTTGCGCAGAGATTTGGCTCTTACTAGATACGTAGAAAAGCAACAACAACTAAAAATTTCCCTCTTAAAACCAAAAGACGAAAGTATTTTAGAACATACTATATCTTACGAACAGTTAGCGGTAGATTTAACGGCAGAACTTGCAAAGCGTGAACTTGATTGCAACGTGAAAACCGCTTTAGATTTTGCATTGTTAGAAGATTTTGACCACCTTTATAGATACGCAAATTTACTTGAAATGGAACAGGGCGTATACGCCGAATGGTTGGTGGGTAGATATACCGAAATTATGCCGGGTAGACCCACCATATCACATCACCGCTATCCTATGGATAACGTTAAGAAAAATATAAACGCAAAAGAGTCGGAAGTGCAAACCGTTCTAAACACTATGATAATCACAGGTGCAGAACAGCAAACTATGAACTATTATATGAACGTTACAAACTTTGCAAAATCCGACCTTGGGCGCAGACTTTATCAAGAGATTGCTATGGTTGAAGAAGAACACGTTACGCAATACGAGTCGCTTATGGATTCGGGTGCAACTTGGTTTGAAATGCTTTTGTGGCACGAATATTGCGAGTGTTATTTATACTGGTCGTGCTATATGACCGAAACCGACGCGTATATTAAAAATCTTTGGGAAGAAAATCTTTCTTTTGAAATTGCGCATTTGCACAAGGCTTGCGAACTATTGAGAAAATACGAGGGCAAAGAGTGGCAAGAAGTAATTAAAGACGGAGAATTCCCTGCGCCTATAAGCCTACACGAAAACATTGATTACGTTCGTAGGATTTTATCTGACACCGTGCAGTTTACTTCGGATAGAGAAAATTACGTTAGGGTAAATTCTTTAGATAAACACGCAGATTTTTTCCGTTTTCAAAATACGGTAAATCCCACAACTCAAATAGTTCCGTCGCATAACGTAATTGAAACGCATATACGAACTCGCGGTGCAGATTATCGTTTTCAAGTTGCGCCAAACCCTATACCCGAACTTCGCAACCGCAGAGAAGATAACACTTCGGTGGGCAGAAAGCCAAACGCCGCGCCGTCAAGCAACTTTTTCTGTAACGAATAGCGCATATATGATTAAAACCTTATCTAAAAACAAATATTAAATTCAACGCCCCGCACTTTTTTTAGTGCGGGGCGTTTTTCGTTAAACAAAACTTCAAATATAATCAATAATGAGTATTTTCGGGGGTTATAATTTTACACTTTGTGTTTGCAATTTTTTCAACGTATTCAATAGGCGGGGTTTTTTCGGTTATTAAATAATCAATGTCGTTGAAATAAAAGTCCTTGCAAAGAAAGGTCTTGTTAAACTTGGTACTATCGCAAAGCACGGCAAGTTTAGTGGAATTTTTGCGCATCTGCTGTTTAAGTTTAGCCTGTTCGATGCTTGCGTCTGTAAAACCGTTTTCAAGGTCAAGCCCCGTGCAAGATATAATTGCAATATCTGCGTGTATTCTAGAAATATAATCCATTGTGTCCGTTCCAACTATAGAGTTAGAGTGGTTTTGAATTTGACCGCCTGCAATATAAATTTTAACGTTGTTTGTTTGTGAAAGTAAAAGTGCGTTTCTTAACCCCGTGGTGGTAACTGAAAGATAATTAAAACCGTTTAGCATAGGAATAAGTAGCCCAACCGTACTGCTAGAATCCAAAAACACCGAGTCGCCGTTTTTAATGAGCCTAACGGCAAGATTTGCAATAGTTCTTTTTGCCTGCGTATTTTCTTGTTCTCTAATTGCAAACGCAGATTCTTCCGCGCTAGACTTAAAGGGCATAGCCCCGCCGTGCGAGCGTTTGATAAGCCCTTGCTTTTCCATTGACCTTAAATCTCTTCTAATAGTTGCGCCCGAAACGTAAAGTTCAGATGCAAGTTCTTCAACGGTTGCAGATTTATTTCTGTTCAAAATTTCTAAAATTTCTTCTTGACGTTCTAAAGAAAGCATAAAAATACCCCTATTTAACAAATTTTTTCATAACAAATGTTCAAAAGTGTTCACTTGTGATTAAATTTTATCATAAAAATTATCTTTTTGCAACTTATTTTCAAGGGGTTACAAAAGATAATATATATGTTATAATATTTATAATTGAAAAAATCGGAGGATTAGCATAAATGAAAACTAAAGCAGTTAGACTTTACGGTCAAAGCGACTTAAGACTTGAAGAGTTTGAATTGCCCGAAATTAAGGACAATGAAATTCTTGCCCGCGTAGTATCCGACAGTATTTGTATGTCAAGTTATAAAGCGGCAATTCAAGGCGCAAACCACAAAAGAGTTCCTGAAGATATCGACAAAAATCCCGTTATTATCGGGCACGAATTTTGCGGTGATATCGTAAAGGTTGGCGCAAAGTGGCAACATCTATTTAAAGAGGGTATGAAGTTCGGAATTCAACCTGCAATGAACTTACCCGAAAACCCAGTTATTGCGCCCGGATATTCTTATAAATATATCGGAGGAGACGCAACTTACGTTGTTATCCCCAACGAAGTTATGGAAAGTGATTGCCTTATTCCTTACGAAGGCGAAAGTTATTTTAAAGCGTCTTTGGCAGAACCTATGTCTTGCATAATCGCAGGCTATCACGAAAACTATCACAGCGTTTACGAAACCCACTCTCACGATATGGGCATTAAAGAAGGTGGCGCAGTTGCAATTTTGGCAGGCGTTGGCCCTATGGGTTTGGGCGCAGTTGACTATGGTATTCACGGCGATAGAAAACCGTCTTTAATGGTTGTTACCGATATCGACCAAGCGCGTCTTGATAGAGCGGCAACTCTTCTTACCGTTGAAGACGCTGCAAAGAACGGCGTAAAACTCGTTTACGTAAACACTTCTACCATTGAAGACCCAGTTCAATATATGAAAGATTTGAACGGTGGCAACGGTTATGACGACGTTTTCGTTTACGCACCCGTAGCACCCCTTATCGAACAAGGCGACGCGCTTTTGGCGTTCAACGGTTGCTTAAACTTCTTTGCAGGTCCTACCAAAACGGATTTTTCTGCTAAATTTAATTTCTACGACGTTCACTATTCTTTCCACAGAATAACTGGAACGTCTGGCGGAAACACCACCGACCTTAAAGAGGCTCTTAAACTTTCTGGCGAAGGCAGAATTAACCCTGCAATTATGATTTCGCACGTTGGCGGACTTGACAGCGTAATTGAAACTACGTTAAATCTTCCCAACATCAAGGGTGCAAAGAAACTTGCGTACACTCACGTTTCAATGCCGATGACGGCTATTGCAGACTTTGAAGAGTTGGGCAAAACGGACAAATTCTTTGCAGACCTTGCAGAAATTTGCAAACGTCACAACGGAATTTGGTCTGACGAAGCAGAAAAATATTTGCTTGCAAACGCAAAGAAAATTTAATTAAAAAAATATCAAACAATATAAAGGAGAAATTTTTATGGCAAAACCAGTATTGATGCCCAAGGCAGGTATCACGGTTGAAAGTTGCATCCTTACTGAATGGAAAGTTAAGGTTGGCGACGTTGTAAAAGCAGGCGATATTCTCTGCTCTTACGAAACGGACAAGTCTGCTTTCGACCTTGAATCTGAAGTTGAAGGCGAAGTTCTCGCACTTTTCTGCGAGGCGGGGGATGAAGTTCCCGTTCTTACCAACATTGCAGTAGTTGGCGCAAAAGGTGAAGATATATCTTCTTTCGCACCTAACGGCGCATCTGCACCCGTTGTTGAAGAAGTTAAAGCACCTGCACCCGCTCCTGCGGCAGCACCTGCACCCGTAGCAGTTTCAACCAACGCAAAACCCGTAACTATGCCCAAGGCAGGTATCACGGTTGAAAGTTGTATTCTTACCAAGTGGAACGTTAAGGTTGGCGACACCGTTAAAGAGGGCGACGTTATGTTCTCTTATGAAACGGATAAATCGTCTTTCGATTATCAAGCAGAAATTTCAGGTGAAGTTCTTGCTCTCTTCTGCGAAGAAGGCGACGAAGTTCCCGTTCTTTCTAACGTTGCTGCAATCGGTGCAAAGGGCGACGACCCTTCACCCTTAAATCCCAACGCAGTAGTTGCACCTGCTCAAGCAGTTGAAGTTGCAGTTGCTCAAAAAGTAGAAGCACCTAAAGCAGATGCTCCTGCCGTACAAACTGCAAGCGCAGACGGAAAGATTTTTGCATCTCCTAGAGCAAAGAACCTTGCCGCTAAACTTGGCGTAGACCTTGCAACTGCAATCGGTAGCGGTCCTAACGGCAGAATTATTGAGCGCGACGTTCGCACTGCAAGCGTTGCACCCAAGGCAGAACCCGTTGTTGAAGCACCCAAGGCTGTTGAAGCGCCCAAGGCAGAGCCTGCCGTTGCAAAAACTTCCGACGACCTCAAGGCTTTCAAAGACGAAAAGATGTCAAACATCAGAAAAGTTATTGCAAAGAATATGGTTATGTCGCTCTCAACTATGGCGCAACTTACCCACACTATTTCTTTTGATTGCACCAACATTATGGCTTTCAGAAAGTTCTTGAAAGAAAATGCAGAAGTTTTGAAATTGCCACCTATCACTATAAACCATATTATAATATACGCAGTTTCTAGAGTTCTTAAAAACCATAGAGACCTCAACGCACACCTTATCAACGGCGACACAATGCGTTATTTTGAACACGTAAATATGGGTATTGCAACCGATACGCCTAGAGGACTTTTAGTTCCCACGCTCTTCGGCGCAGACACAATGAGCCTTTCTGAAATTGCAGTTAAGTCAAAGAAACTTTCTCAAGACGCTATCGACGGAAAACTTTCTCCCGAATTCTTAACTGGCGGAAGTTTCACCATCAGTAACGTAGGCAATATGGGTATTGAAAGTTTCACGCCTGTTGTAAACCCACCACAAACTGGTATTTTGGGTGTAAACACTTTAGAAACTAGAATTAAACTTGGCAAAGAAGGTGAAATTATTCCTTACACTGCAATGGCGCTTTCACTCTCTTACGACCACCGCGCACTCGACGGCGCACCCGCATCAAGATTCTTGAAAGAACTTAAAGAATTCTTGGAAAACTTTAGTGTTAATCTTATGGCAGACTCAATTTAAGGTTTTATAAACGTCGCATTTCAGCGTTTGTGTTTAGGGTTTTGACTTCAATAACCAAAAAGGTTTATTTCATCCAAAACCCTTCACGAGCCTTGAACTGCTTGTTTCTAACACCTTAAATACTCTAAAAACGTATATACGTCGTGATGCACGCAAAACTTGCGCTTTTACTTGGTTACGTACAAAAAGTATGCGCCCTGCGTAAAATGCTCGGTTTTCGCGCCTGACTTGTATCTACGTCTTTAGATAAAACTTAAACAATATATAATAAACAAACCTTAAAATATTTAGGAGAATATTATGGAAATTTTAGATTTAATCGTAATCGGTGGCGGTCCGGGTGGATACCTTGCGGCAGAACGTGCTGGACACGCAGGATTAAAAACTATGGTTTTTGAAAAGAGAGCGTTTGGTGGCGTTTGCCTTAACGAAGGTTGCGTTCCTAGCAAAACTTTCTTAAACTCTGCAAAAGTTTACGACTATGCTAACCACGCTGAAAAATACGGCGTTAAGGTTGACGGCAAAACTGCTATTGACCAAAAGTTCGTGGTTCAAAGAAAGAACGGAGTTGTTAAAATGCTCGTAAGTGGTGTTGAAGGTCAACTCAAAAGAAACCACGTTATTATGAAAAAGGCAGAGGCTGTTATCGAAGGTAAAACCGACGAAGGTATAGTTATCAAATCGGGCGACGAAAAGTTTATTGCTAAACGTCTTATCGTTGCAACAGGTTCTATGCCAGTAGTTCCACCTATCCCAGGTCTTCGTGAAAATCTTGAAACGGGTGTGGTTATGACCAACCGTGAAGTTTTAGACCTTGACCATATCCCCGAAAAACTCGTTGTAATCGGTGGCGGTGTTATCGGTTTGGAAATGGCAAGTTACTTCTCAAGCGTAGGTTCAAAGGTTACCGTTGTAGAAATGCTCAACAAAATTGCAGGACCTACCGAGGCAGAAATCTCAAAGATTTTACAAAAAACACTTGAAAGAAAGGGTGTTGAATTTAAACTTGGCGCAAAAGTTACGGGCGTTGAAAAAGACGGCGTAGTTTATGAAAAAGACGGAAAGACTGAAAAAGTTCCCGCAGATAAGGTTCTTTGCTCAATCGGGCGTCGCGCAGTAACGCAGGGTATAGGTTTAGAAAATATCGGCGTTAATATGGAACGTGGCGCAATCATTACCGACGATATGATGAGAACTAACGTTGCAAACGTATACGCAGTTGGCGACGTAAACGGAAAGGTTATGCTTGCTCACACTGCTTATAGAGAGGCAGAAGTTGCAGTAAACAACATTTTGGGCAAGAAAGATAGAATGCGTTATAACGTAATTCCATCAGTTATTTACACTAACCCAGAAGTTGGTTCTGTTGGCGAAACTGAAGAAAGTGCAAAACAAAAGGGTCTTGACGTTAAAACCGTTTCAATTCCGCTCACTTATTCTGGTAGATATATTGCAGAAAACACCGACCTTGACGGTATTTGCAAACTCGTTATCAATAAGAAGACCAACACGCTTATCGGCGCGCACATTATCGGCTCTTATTCTGGCGAATATATCGTTGCAGTTTCAGCAATGATTGATTTAGAAGTGGATATCGAAAATATCAAAAAACTCGTATTCCCGCACCCAACCGTATGCGAAATCGTTCGTGAAGCGATTTTTAGTATATAATTAAATTAAGAAAAAATATAAGGAGAAATAAAAATGCCAAAAAATCTAGTAATTGACCCTAATTTTATAAGGGCTCAAGGCAAAATTCAATTTACGGATATCCCCGTAAACGTTTACAACAAAACGATTGAAGACGAAAAGAAGAACTTCAAGAAAGCAGATTTCGTTCGTATCTTTAACGATATCGCAATGCTCCGCGAATTTGAAAGTATGATTAACGAAATCAAAATTAAGGGAGAATATCAAGGCTTTAAGCATTCATATCCTGGTCCTGCTCACCTTTCAATGGGTCAAGAGGCAGCGGCTGTTGGTCAAGCATATATTCTCGATATGGACGATATGACCTTTGGTTCACACCGTTCACACAGCGAAGTTTTGGCTCGTGGTCTTGCATCAATCAACAGACTTCCCGACGATAAACTTTATCAAATTATGAAGGATTTTATGGGCGGTGAAACGCTTGCTCCCGTTGAAAAACTCAACAAAACCGGCAACGTTAAAGACCTTGCAGTAGACTTCCTTCTCTACGGATTTATGAGTGAAATTTTTGCTCGTCGCACAGGTTTCCACCGTGGTATGGGTGGTTCAATGCACGTATTCTTCTTACCTTTCGGTATTTATCCCAACAACGCAATCGTTGGTGGTGCAGCACCTGTTGCTCTTGGCGCAGCGCTCTATAAGAAAGTAAACGACAAACCCGGTATCGTTATCTCTAACGTAGGTGACGGCGCAGTTGGTTGTGGTGTTGTTTACGAATCAATGAACTTCGCGTCTATGGACCAACTCCGTCAATTATGGGAAAAGAAGGGTGGACTTCCTATTTTGTTCAACTTCTTCAACAACGGTTACGGTATGGGCGGACAAACCAGAGGCGAAACTATGGCTTACGACTTCCTCGCTCGTCTTGGCGCAGGTATTTCTCCCACTCAACTTTATGCTGAACGTGTTGACGGTTTCAATCCTTTGGCAGTTATCGACGCAATGAAGAGAAAGAAGAAGATTTTGGTAGACGGCAACGGTCCTGCAATGCTAGACGTTGTAACCTATCGTTACGGCGGACACTCTCCTTCAGACAGCATGAGTTACAGAACTATCGAAGAAGTAGAAAACTGGAAGCAATACGACCCAATCGTTACTTACAGAAAAGCGCTTGTAGACGCTAAAGTTGAAAGCGACGGCAAGTTTGACGATATTCTTGCATCTATCAAAGAAAGAATGCTCAAACTCTGCAAACTCGCTGCTGACCCCGTTGAATCTCCATATCTCGACTTCAAGAAAGACCCCTATTACGTTGAAGACCTTATGTTCTCTAACGGCGCTGTTGAAAGCATGGGTGATAGACCTGTTGAAGTTGGCAAAGACGTTAAGATTCCTATGGAAGAAAACCCCAGAGTTAAACAAATCGCTGGTAAACAACGTTATGCATTTGACGAAAAGGGCGCACTCGTTTCAAATATGAAACGTTTCAATATTCGTGACGGCTTGTTTGAAGCAATTATCGACAGATATTATAAAGACCCAACTCTTACCTCTTACGGTGAAGACGTTCGTGACTGGGGTGGTGCGTTCGCAGTTTATAAAGGACTTACCGAAGCGCTTCCTTACCACAGACTTTTCAACTCACCTATATCTGAAGCAGCAATCGTATCTTCTGCAGTAGGTTACGGTCTTTGCGGTGGTAGAGTTATCGTAGAACTTATGTACGCAGACTTTATGGGTAGAGCTGGCGACGAAATCTTTAACCAACTTGCTAAATGGCAAGCAATGTCTTCTGGAATCCTCAAGATGCCTGTTGTTCTTCGTGTATCAGTTGGTTCTAAATACGGCGCACAACACTCACAAGACTGGGTTGCACTTCCTGCACACGTTCCAGGTCTTAAAGTTTGCTTCCCTGTAACGCCTTACGACGCAAAGGGTCTTATGAACTCTGCTCTTAACGGAACTGACCCCGTAATCTTCTTTGAAAGCCAAAGAATTTACGACAAGGGCGAAGAATTCAGAAAAGAAGGCGTACCCGAAGGATATTATGAAAT